>JBDTDR010000092.1:0-21357 GCA_039922955.1 Candidatus Tumulicola sp. | reverse complement strand
GTCGCCAACGCGCGGCGCGCGGGCACGCTGATCGTCGGCGTGGCCTCGATGCTGATCGTCGCCGGAACGATCGAAGGGTTCGTCTCACCACAGCGCTGGCCGCCGGAAATTCGGATCGCCGCCGGCGCCGCGACCGCGATCGCGCTCGTGCTGTACTTGGGATTTTCCGGCCGCGTTACAAAAGGCCGCGTTGCTTCACGCGCAGGTACTCATCGATGAGCGCCGTCGTCAACTTTTGAGCCGGAACGTCGACCACGATGGCGCCGGTGCGCGCGAGCATTGCGGCGGCGATGCGGCGCTCCTCCTCCAAACCTAGGGCCACGCCGGCCCGGTACGCGTCGGGGACGTCGCGCGGCTGCGTTGCCAGCGCCGCGCTCACGGCCGCGTCGTTCATGAAAACGGCGACCAGCAGGTGGCGGCGGGCCAGCGACCCGAGTTCCGCCAGCAGCGCGGCCTGCGCGAGCGGGTCGATAACGTCGGTAAGAAAGACGATCAGCGAGCGTTTCTGGAGGTGCGCGCGCAGGTACGCAAACGCTCGGGCGTAGTTCGCTTCTTCGAAACGCGGTTCGATATCGTAGAGCAGTTCGGTAATCCGTGCGATCGACGAACGGGTCGAGCGCGGTGCGCTCGCCGCCAGAATCTCGCCGGCAAAGGCCACGACGCCGACCCGGTCGCTGGCCAGCGCCGCCACGCTGGCAAGCGATAGGGCCGCCGTCACGGCGTAGTCGAACTTTCGCTGCTCGTCGATACGCGGCGTCATCAAGCGCCCGCAATCCAAGACCAGCATGACGTTTTGGCTGCGCTCGACCTCGTGGTGCACGACCATCGTTTTACCGCGGCGGGCCGTCGCCTTCCAGTCGATCGAACGGAACGCATCGCCGTCGACCCATTCGCGCAGCGATTCGAATTCGGTCCCGGCTCCGCGCAGCCGCATTTTGCGCAGGCCGGCCTCGATCAGCCGGTTGCGCACGTGCAGCGACCCGTACCGCTCGACGGCCGAGAGATCCGGGAAGACCCGAAATGGCTGCCGGGCATCGACGTCCAGGCGGCGGCGCAGCAATCCGATCGCGTTTTCGTACCATACGTAAAGGGTGCCGAACTCGTCGGCGCCACGGGCGACCGGCATCGCGGCCCGAAGGATCGTCGCGCGCGCGTGCGGCGGAACGCGGCCGATGGCTTCGTCCTCGATAAAGCGCAGCGTGCGCACCGGCGTCTCGACGACACCCGCCCAAATCGGCCGGTTCGAGCGGTTGGTGACGCGATACGCCAACTCGGCCGAAACGCGCAATGCCAAATGATCGGCGGCCAATCGCTCGATCCCGAGTTCCCGGCGACGCGGGCCCCACGCGGCATCCACCGCCGCGAAAATGGCGAGCGCGGCACCGGCGGCAAACGCCAGCGGCAGGAAGACGGCGACGCCGGGCGCGCAGGCCGCGAGCAGCGCGACCGCTCCCAGCGCGTACAAAAACCGCGGCGTGACCCACGCCGCGAGACGCAGCCGCGGCAAACGCCTAGGAGTTTGTCGCACGCGGTACCGGGACGCCGGCGAGAACGTCGCGCAGCACGTCCCCGGCGGTCGTGCCTTCGATTTCGGCATCCGGCGCGACGATCAAACGGTGCGGCAGAACCAGCGGCGCGACGTCCTTGACGTCGTCCGGCGTCGCAAACGAGCGGCCTTCAATCGCGGCGGCGGCTTGGGCCGCCAGCAGAAGGGCGATCCCCGAGCGCGGCGACCCGCCGAGCGTCAAGCGAGGATTTTTCCGCGTGCTTGCGACGATCCGATACGTGTAGTCTCGAACGTCCGCCGAAAGATGGACCGCTCGAATCGCCCGCTGCGCTTCGACGACTTCGGATGCATCGGTCACCGGAGCGATGCCCGACGCTTCGAGGTCGCGCGAGTCGAAACCCGACGCCACCCGTTCGAGCAGATCGAGTTCGCACGATTCTTGCGGATAGGTCGATTCGACCTTCACCATAAACCGGTCGAGCTGGGCCTCGGGAAGCGGGTACGTCCCCTCGTATTCGATCGGATTCTGGGTCGCGCACAGCAGAAATGGATGTGGCAGCCCGTGCGTCGTACCGTCGATGGTCACACGCCCTTCTTCCATCGCCTCCAAAAGGGCCGCCTGCGTTTTCGGCGGCGTGCGGTTAATCTCGTCGGCTAACACCACGTTGGCCACGATCGGCCCCATGCGAGTCGAAAACTGGGCCGTCGCGGGATTGAAAACCGTGGTTCCGACGACGTCGGCCGGCATCATGTCGGGCGTAAACGCAATCCGCCGAAACTCCAATCCTAGCAGCATCGCCAGCGTTCGCACCGCTAGAGTTTTGCCGGTGCCGGGGACGCCTTCGATCAGCACGTGCCCCCGCGCCAACAGCGCGACCGTCAATGCAAACGCCGTTGCCTCGGCATCGACGACGGCGCGATTCATTCCCTCGGAGATGCGCGCGGCTAGCTGCTTGACGTCGGCGCTCATGTACGATCCTTTCGTAGATGAAAATCGAGTATGGCGGCGCGCACCAGCACCGCATCGGACGGCCGCGCAATCGCGGCCAACTCTTCGAGCTCGGCGGCCGAATCGCGCAAGCCTTCCACGTTCTCTCGGCCGCGCGCGCGGCGTCCCGCATCGGCTGCGAAGATGGCCGTGGCCGCGCGGGCGGCGCGGGCGCGCCGCATCAGCGCCGCCATCGCACCGACGTATGCCGACGAATCGCGCTCGTCGGGCGGATCGACCGGAACCGGCGGCGCGAACGGCACGTTCGCGCCGATCAACGCCAAACCGACGATCGCGCAGACGATCCAGAATGCGGCGCGAACCGGAGCGGGCAGCGCCTGCCAAAATCCAAGATCGTCATCGTAGCCGTGCACGTATTCGTCGAAAGCCGCCTGGCCGTGACCGGCGACGACGTCGTAGGCGAATGCGAGATTGTCGCCCTCGCGCAGATGCGCGTTGCCGAACAACGCGGGGACCGTAATCGCGACGACCTCGCCCTTCCCCATGTGGTACGACGTCGCTGCGATGCCGCGGTCGTTGGCCAGAAGCGGCAGCATGCCGCGCCGCTGGACGAATGGAAAGACCGCATCGATCGGAGCGCGCACAGCTATCACGCCGGAGGTATACCGATTCTTCGCGAGGACGATTGCGTCGCGCGCGTGCGCCGGGATCGACGTGCCCACGCCCGGCGTGAAGTCGTGCGGGCCGGCAAAATCCGTATCGAGCACGACCAAGCGTCCGCCGCCGGCAACGAATCGGCGCAAGCCGGCCGCGTCGTTCGCGTCGAGGCCTTTCGCCGACGGATCGCCCGCGTACGCCGAAATTATCAGCGTTCGCACGTCGGCATCCAGCAGTGGCAGCACCCGGTCGAATCGCCGCACGGGCACGCCGGATCGACGCAACACTTCGTACAACGCGCGATAGCCGTTCGGACCGACGTCGTACGTCGAGTAGATCGAAGGCGTTCCACCTTGTTGCGCTTGCTGACGTCCGTACGCGAGAAGTGCGAGCAGCGTCAGGCCGCCCGCAAGCAGCGTGATTTCTACGCGGCGCGCCCTCACGATTCTCCCCGTCCGGCAAGCGAGAGGTAGGCCAAGCGCGCGCGCTCCCACTGGGAAGCTTCGACTGGAAGTTCGGCGTAGGCGCTGGTGACGAACGCCGCCGATACCGCGTCGAAGGGCAACACCAGCGCGGCCTCGCCGTGCCGCAGCACTCGCCGAAAGTCGCCGACCGTCGCGCCGCGATCGTCGCGCACCACCCCGCGAAGGGCGAGCGCGGAGACCGTCGCGTTATACAGCAGGCGCGAAGCCGTTCCGTACTCGCCGACCCGCGCGCGTTCGCAGGCTTCACGATACAACGCGCCGGCGTCGGCCGGCGACCCGATCGGCTCGAGCGATTCGCCACGCGAGCGCCGCTCGAAAGCGAACTCCGACAGCAGGCGATAACTCGCAAACAGGATCGACAGCAGCGCCCCCGCGATCAGCAGATCGCCGATGACGATCGCGCCGCCGCGCCCCAGGCGCGCGCGGCCGAACGCGGCGCTCCAAAGCTGCGTCCAACCATCTCGCAGCCAATCCAAGACGCGCATCCACCACGGAGTACCGGGCGTCGCGGCCGGCCGCCGCGAAGCTGCGACCCGATAACGCCCCGCCGTCGCAAGTTCGCGCGCCGCCAGCGCGCCCAGATTCGGGGGCGGAACCGGTGCCGCGGTGCCCGGCTCCAACAGCCGTGCGGGGCGGTGATTGGCGGCAGTCCAGCGTGCGATCAGCGCTTCGCGCGTCGTGGCCGCCGTTGCCGGCGACGAACGGATCGCCACGGCCACGACGATCGCCATGCCGGCGAAGACGCTGCGCCGAAGCAATCCCGGCCGATTCACGCGACGCGCGGAGAATCCGGCGTTATTCGCGCGAGTTCCGACTCCAGATCGAAGCCCTCACGCCGAATCCGGACGTCGAAATAGTACACGGCGATCAGCACGATCGAAAACGGCGCAAAGGCCGCGCGCATCAGCGACCCGAGAATCACCTCCAAGGCAATCAGATGAAACCACAGGGCCACCCAGACCAGCGCGGCAACCACCACCGAACTTCCGAAGAGAATCGCAACCACCGCCAGCGAGAAGAGCAGCGCGCGCCAAAACTCCTGGCGGGTGAAGACGCGCCGGAAGCCCGAAGCGATCGCCGCCACCGGACCGCGATTCTCGATCACCACGGCATTCATGGCAAAGGTCAGCGCAATGAAGAGCGGCGCCAAAGCCAACAGCGCCGCGAGATCGACCACGAAGGCACCGGCGAAGCCGGCGATACCCAGCGGCAGCCACGCCCGCGCGAAGACGGCGGCGATGAGGATCGATAGAAAGACGATCGCGAGAAACGCGACGTACCAGATGATGAAAATCGCGGCTTGGATCGCCAGCGTTCCGAGAATTGCCGTCCACCGGGGAAGCACCGCCCGATAGCAGGTGCCGAACTCGACGGGGCGGCCGCGATAGAGCCGCGCCACGCCGACGGCGACGGCGTCGAGCGCGAACGGCCAAAGCGCGTAGAACAACACCGCCACGAGCACCAGCGTAATGATTTCGCCCGGCGAGCCGAAAAGAGCCGCCGTCGGCGGCAGCTTAGACCCCGGATGCTGGATCACGCGCAGCACTGCATCGATCTGCGTCGCTTGGCTTGAGTCCAGCACGTACTGCACCACGGCCAGCGGAACGATCAAAACCAGCACGATCGCAAAGAACGGACGAAAGTTCCGGACGTATAGCGTGATCGCCCGATCGAAAATCTCGCCGAAGCCCAGCGGGCGTAACTCCATCGCGGCGCGCTTCTGGCAGGGCGTCGGAAAAACCCCTGGTAATTCATGCCGATGGTTATCGGGACGCTCGCATCGATCTGGCGCTATCCGGTCAAGAGCCTGCGGGGCGAGCCGCTCGAGAGCGTCGAGGTCGGCGAGTCGGGGATCCCGGGAGATCGGTCATCCGCGCTTTTCGTGCGCGGCGGCCACGCCCGCGAAGGCCGGACGTTTCGCGGGAAAGAGCACGAGCGTCTGCATCTCACCGCGGATCCCGAAACGGCGATCGAACTCGGCGCGGCTCGCGGGGTCGAACTCGAGCACCGTTCCGGCCAACACTTCTTTGACGACGCACCGATCTCGATGCTTCTGGACCGGTGGCTACGCGAACTGCACGCCCACCTCGGTTACGAGGTCGAGCCCGAGCGGTTTCGACCCAACTTCTTCGTACGCGCGCGGGCGCAGTTCGCGGGAGGCGAAGCCGACTTGGAAGGCGCGCAACTCCAACTCGGCCACGTGCGACTGCGGGTGCGCTATCCGATCGAACGCTGCGTAACCACCACGTACGACCCACACGGTGGTGCCGGCGACCCCGAAATTTTACGATTCGTCGCCGCGCGGCGCAACGCGTGGATGGGCGTCTACTGCGACGTGGTGCAGGCGGGATCGACTCGGACCGGCGACCCGCTCGTCCTCCTCTAGGGCACTTTCGCACGCGTGGAAGGGCAACGCGGCTTCAGCCTCGTCGAAATCCTGGTCGCGAGCGCGATTGCGTTTATTCTCGGATGGCAGCTGCTCGCGCTCGCGCACGCGACGGTCTTCGGCGCCGCGCATTTGGACCAGCGGCTGCGCGCGCGCAGCGCCGCCGAGCAACTCGAGGAGCGGTTGGAAAGTGATGCTGCGAGCGCGTGGTCGATCTTCGTACCCGACAACGATGTCACCGGCGCGAACAACGGCGACGGACACGAACTCGATTTCGTCACCGAGAACGCGTCGCACCACTCCTTCTGGTGGGCATACGACTACGATGCAGCGACGCAGAGGGTCACAAAGTACGCCTACGCACCCGGAAATCCGCCGGTGGCCGGCGACGCGTACGACGGGCTGACGGCGTTCGAAGCACGCGCCCACCCGATCACCGATCTCGCCAAGCCCTCGAACGCGGCGTACGATCTTCTTTTCGCGGGAGCCGACGTGACCGCGGTCGAGGTGCCCTACGGCTGGAACCCGGCCGCAGCCGGCGGAAATCGCCTCGTTCGGGTGCGGCTCGCGGCCAGCGGCGTCAACCGCGTCGCGCTCCTGGCCAGCGCCACCGCACCGAGTCACTTCACGATCGTCGTCGATTACACCCCGGCGCCCGCGCCGCCGTCGCCGTGAAACCCGCCTAACCGATTTCGAGTATATCCAGCGTGGGGCTTCGCGCAAGATCCGCATCGCAACAATCGTCGGACTCGTGGTGGCGTTGGGATGGCCCCTCTTGCTCCTGGGGCACGGGCCGGAATCGCTGACGAACGTTAGGCAAGACCTCGGCGTGATCGGTACGGCTTCCACCTCAGCCTGCTGGTTCCGACGATCACGGGCGCGATGCTCACGCTGCTCTACCTATGGCGACGCAATCTTCCGGTATGCATGTTCCTGCACGCCGCCATCGACGGCAGCCTACTCTTGCTCGCACCGTTGGGACGCTAGGAGTTTGTCGGCTACAGCGTCGTGCGGCCTTCGAGCGCTTTGGCTAGCGTAATTTCGTCGGCGTAGTCGAGATCGCCGCCGATCGGCAGACCGTAGGCGAGCCGGGTGACGACGACGCCGAGCGGGTTGATCAAGCGCGAAAGATACAGCGCCGTCGCTTCGCCTTCGGCGTTCGGGTTGGTGGCGAGAATGATCTCGCGCGGTTCCTCGCGGCCGATCCGTTCGATCAGCTCCTTCACCCGCAGTTGCCCGGGGCCGATCCCGTCCATCGGCGAGATCAATCCGCCGAGCACGTGATAGCGGCCTTTGAACGCCCCGGTGCGTTCGACCGCGTAAACGTCCTTCGCCTCGGCGACGACGCAGATCGTGCGCGCGTCGCGCCGCGCGTCGGTGCAGATTTCGCACGGATCGTTTTCCGTCAGCGAGGAGCATATCGAACAAAAACGCACGCGATCTTTCACCGCAACGATCGCTTCGGCCAAGGTCTGCGCTTCGTGTCGAGGCCGGTTGAGCAGATAGAAGACGAGCCGCGCCGCGGTTTTGGGACCGACCGTCGGCAACTTGCTGAATTCGTTAATCAGAGCCGCGACCGGCCCGGCGATCGAACCCGAGCTGGGCATCCTTCTACATGCCCGGGATACGCATGCCGCCGGTCACCGACGCCAGGCGTTTCTGCGACGTTTCGGTCGATTTCGCGAGGGCGTCGTTGATCGCGACGACGATGAGATCTTCGAGCGTCTCGATATCCTCGGGATCGACCGCCTCTTTACCGATCTTCACGCTCTTGACGCGCTGGTCGCACGTCGCTTCGACGCTCACGATGCCGCCCGCAGCGGAGCCGGCAACGATCGTATTCGCGAGCTCGTCTTGAGCCTTGGTCATTTCGGTCTGCATCTTCTTGACCTGGGCCATCAGCTGGGCTTGATTCATCGCTCACGTATCCGTTCGTTGGCGTAGTTGAAAAGTGCGTCGGGATCGTCGGCATCGCCCTCGACCGTCAGCGATGCGACGCCACCCGGCGCCGAGCCTTTGACGCGCGGCGTGCTTTCGACTCGCAGCGCGATCTTCATCGGAGCTCCGAGCACATCGGCTACGGCCGCCTCGATGAGGGCGCTGCGGTCGCGCACGATCGCGGCGTCGACCGTGCTGCGCGCGACCAGGACGATCGTGCTGCCCTCGATTTCGGCAACGCGCGTCCCCGAGAGCGGACCCTGCAGCGGCTGGTATTCGCTCTCGACTTTGCCGCGAACGCTCTGCCAGGCCGCCCGCACCTTCCCAATGGAGATCGCCCCCGCATCGGCGACGGCCGCGGCTGCTTCAAGCGGCTTGGACGGCGCCGGCTCGGGTTGCGACCGCGCCGTCACGGTCGCCGCGGCGTGAGGCCGCGGTTGCGGGGCGACGGCAGGTTCCGTCTCGCGGGGCGGCACCGGCAAGCCGCCGATCCGCTCTTCGAGGATGGCGAGCCGTGAAGCGATTGCGTCGAGCGTGAGGTCGTCGCCGGCCAAAATGTAGCGCAGCAGCGCGGTCTCGAGTTCCAGACGCGGGTTGCCGCCGGACCGGGCCAGCGAAACCGCGTCGGTGAGCGCGCGCAGCGCGCGCACCACGGCGGCTTGGGGCACGTCCTGGGCGCGGCTGGCCGCGCGTTGCGCGTCTTCGGGCGCGAGATCGCGGGCGAGGAGATTGGGATCGACGCGCGCCACCAGGAGGTTGCGAAACGCTGCGATCAGCGACCGCATCAGCACGAGCATGTCCGTCCCGGCATCGCTGGCGTTTTCGATGGCCGTCAGCGCCGCAGCCGCATTGCGATCGATGGTAGCATCGAGCACGGCTTGGGCGAAGCTTCGGCCGGTCGCGCCGAACGCCAGGTCGAGCGTTGCTGCCGTGACGGTTTCGCCGCCGGCAAAGGCGGCGACTTGCTCGAGCATCGTCAACGCGTCGCGCAGTCCGCCGTCGGCGCGATACGCCATGGCGGCCAGCGCGGCAGCATCGATCGCAATCCCCTCGGCTTTCGCGACGTCCTTCATCCTTTCGATCATGACCGGAATGGCGATGCGCGCAAACGCGTACCGCTGACAGCGGGAGAGGATCGTTACCGGCAGTTTCTCGGGTTCGGTGGTGGCGAGGATGAAGACGGCGTGGGGTGGGGGTTCCTCCAGCGTTTTGAGAAAAGCGTTCGCGCCCTCTTTGGTCAGCATGTGCGCCTCGTCGATGATGTAGACTTTCATCCGCATGCTCGACGGCGCAAACTTCACGGCCTCGCGAAGGGCCCGAATTTCGTCGATTCCGCGATTGCTGGCGGCGTCGATCTCGAGCACGTCGAGCGCCGTTCCGGCAAGCATCGCGCGACAGTTCTCGCAGGTGTTGTCGGGCGTGGCCGTAGGTCCGTTGACGCAGTCGATGCAGCGGGCCAGGATTTTTGCCGCGGAAGTCTTCCCGGAACCGCGCGGGCCTGAAAACAGGTAGGCGTGGGCAAGCTTTCCGCTCTCGATCGCCGCGGTCAGCGTGCGGACGACGGCATCTTGACCCACGAGGTCCGAGAACGAGCGCGGGCGCCAGGTACGGTAGAGGGACACACCGGGGACTTACGAGGAGCGTTTGAGCGTGCCTGCCGCCGGGTAGAGTGAAACGGCTTCGCAACGAGAACGGTTTGAAGGATCATACTGGGGCACCGCATGGATGCTCGGTCGTTTTTTAGTTCCCGGTGGGTAGGGGATCGGCAAGAGGGGTTTCGTGGACCTGCGCGCCTCGCTACGGGCGAATTTCGGATTCGAAGAGTTTTATCCGGGCCAAGAAGAAGTCGTATCCCGCGTCTTGCAGGGCCAGGACACGTTGGCAATTCTCGCGACGGGCGCCGGGAAGAGCTTGACGTATCAGCTGCCGGCTTTACTGCTCGAAGGCACCACCGTCGTCGTCAGCCCGCTGATCGCGCTGATGAAAGACCAGCTCGACGTGCTGCGCGATCGCGGGATCGGCGACGTCATCGCGCTCAACTCCACGCTTTCGGAAGATCAGGAGCATCGCGCGCGCGAGCGCATCGGGTCGGGGTCGATCAAGATTGCGTATACGACGCCGGAGAAACTCGAGGACGACGCTTTCCTGCGCTTGCTCCAATCGATTCACGTTCCGCTCTTCGTCGTCGACGAAGCTCACTGCATCAGTCAGTGGGGCCACGATTTTCGCCCGGCGTATTTGGCGTTGGGCGGCGTGATCGAAAAACTCGGAAATCCCACCGTTCTGGCGTTGACCGCCACCGCAACGCCATCCGTACGTGACGATATCCTGCATCAGTTGGGCATCGAGGACGTCAAGCCGATCGTTCGCGGCTTCGACCGGCCGAATCTGCTCTACGAGGCGCGCAAAGCCGATAAAGAGGCCGACAAGCTCAAGATTCTCGATGTTTTGTTCACCGGCGAAGACGCGCTCGAAGGCACGGGGATCGTCTATACCGCGACCATAAAGAACGCGTTGGAAGTCCAGCATCATCTCACCCATCACCTCAACATACCGGCCGCCGTTTATCATTCCAAGCTGCACAAAGAGGATCGCACTTCGGTTCAGAACGTGTTCATGGGGGAAGCGATCCGCGCCGTCGTTGCCACCAACGCGTTCGGCTTGGGAATCGACAAACCGAACATTCGCTTCGTCGTGCACTACGATCTGCCGGGATCGCTCGAAGCCTACACGCAAGAAGCCGGGCGAGCGGGGCGCGACGGCCTTACATCGCGCTGCATTCTCATTTATCGCATGAGCGACACGCGCGTACAAAATTATTTCTTAACCGGTAAATATCCCGACGTCGAAGAAGTGCAGCGCGTTTTTGGAACGATCGAAATCTTCGACGGTCAGGCCGACGGCGTTACGATGACCGACCTGCGCAAGATTTTGCAGCTCCCGCTGACCAAACTCAAAGTCATTCTCGCACTGCTCAAAAAATCGGGCTATGTCGAAAGCGTTGGGAAGTCGGCCTACGCCCTGACCGAAGCGGTTCGCAAGCACCGCGAACTCGTCTTGAGCCTGGCGAACTACGAAACCAAGAAATCCTACGACGCGAGCAAGCTCGCGATGATGCTGCAATACGCCGAGACGACGTCGTGCCGCCGCCGCTTCATCCTCAACTATTTCGGCGAGGATTTCGACGCGGCGAACTGCGGAGCGTGCGACAACTGCCTGCGGGCTACGCGCCGAGGCATCGACGAGGTAGCGTCCACCGGAGGGTTCAGAATCTCCGACGTGGTCCATCATCCAAAATTCGGCCTCGGAACGGTCGAGCGCACCGAGCGCGATCTGGTCACCGTGCTCTTCCCGAACGTGGGGTATAAGACGCTGCTGGCATCGGCCGTTCGTCATTCCGAAGCCCAGATTGCCTAAGCGGCGGCGGGGGTGGCTCGCCGTCTTCGCGCTCCTCGCGGCGACCGTATTTGCCGCGCCGCCGTCCGCGGCCGACCCCGTCCCCTCGCCCCCAGCGACGCCCGGGCCGCTGGTGTACCCTTCGGCTCCCGCTTCCACCCCGGGTCCGACGCCGGCCGGTTCGCCGAGCGCCACCCCCGCCCCGCCCCCCACGCCGGCGGCCGGGCCGACGCTTCCGCCGATAACCGTCCAACCGGAGAGCGCCTCGGTGCCGATCGGCAGCCCGGTCAGGCTCGTCGTTGGTTCGGTTTTCAGTCCGATTGCAGCCGTGGCGCGCGATCCGGCGATCGTCGACGTCGCGGTCGACCAGCCCACTTCGACCGTGACCCTCTCCGGGAAGAAGCCGGGCGCGACCGTCGTTACGATCTCCGACGCGCGCGGGTTGAAACGCGACGTGCCGGTTCGAGTGGCCTTCCCGGCCGGCAGCGTGCCGGCCCAGTTGACGCTTTCCGTCACCGGCGACCCGGCGTCGGGCGATTTCATCCGCGCGGAAGTCGCGGCGGCGATCGCGCGAGCGGCGCAGGTTCGACCGGGTGCGCAAGTCGTCGTCGGGCCGGATGACGTGCCGTTCAAAGGACTCCTCGCCCAGGATCGGGTCGCCGTCCTCACCGTTCCGGTGCTGATCCAAGGCCGCGACTATTTTGAAGTCGACGCGTCAGCGCGAGTCGACGTGCGCAACGTTGCGGCGCCGCGAATTTCGCCCGATTCGTTGATGGTGAGCGACTATCCCGAGCGCCTGGAGGAGAGCGGTGCGCTCTTCACCGCCGATCTTCGCAGCGATCAGCCGTCGCGCTTTCTCTACTTTCACTATAACCCGCCCGGGCAGCCCGATCGCCGCATCGTCTTGCGCGCAGAGAACCATTCGACGGAGCCGGCAATCGTGCAGTTCATCAGCGGGCGCGGCGGCCCGTCTCCCAACGAAATGGCGGCCGGGCACACCGCGACCCGGGCGTTTCTCATCAACGTTCTGCAGAACCAAGGGCGACTGATCGCGATTCCCGGCAACGCCTCGCTCGACGTCGTCGAGCAGGATCTGCCCGCCGGAAACGTCGCCGCCAATTTGCTGCAGTTGCGCGTGCTCTCGGGTGGCACGGTGCGCCTCACGTTGTTCGCGCGAGCATCCGACGGCGATCCGGCCGCGACGCTCGGCACGGCCGACCTCCTCGAGGCCGCGCACAAGCATGCGCGCGGCATCTATCCCATTCCCGAGTTCTACTACGCGACCCAATGGAGCGTAAACGACGAGTATCTCGAGTTGCCGATCGGACAGATTCCCCTGCCCAACGATTTGCAAGGCCAGGCCTTATCCGGCGACTACGGCGTTCTGCAGTCGTTTGTCGTGACCGTGCAGAACCCACTCTCGACGCCGCAATCGATCGCCATTTATGAAAATCCGCGGGGCGGTCGCGCCACCGGAACGTATCTCATCGACGGCGTGCTGGTGCAATCGCACCAAGTCCCGCCGTTTTCCCGTTACAAGATTCGCCAGTACGTCATACCGGCTCGCGGGTTCGTGCGGGTGACGATCGTCACCACGCCCGAAGCGGGCTCGAGCTATCCGCTGAAGCTGATCTTCGCGCCCGATGACGGCAGCGTCGCGCCCGGCGCGCCGGGGTCGCCGGTTTACTAGGCTCCTAGTGCGTCGTAGCCATGGCGGCTTGGTAGACGGCTTCCATTTGTCGTGCTGCGGCGGACCAGGAATAGCGCTTGACGGCGCGCGCGCGGATGCCGGCGGCGCGGGGGTCGTCGGCGCCGCTCAGTGCGAATTCGATCGCGTTTTTCCAGGCCGGTGAATCGTCTAGCGGGATGATTGGCGCGTCGGTTCCGACGATCTCGGCTAGCGCGCCTCGATCGGATACGATGCACGGGGCTCCGGCGCAGAGCGCTTGCGCGGCGGCGTATCCGAAACCTTCGTAACGCGAAGGCACCGCCACCACCGCGCAGGTCGCGTACAACGTAAGGAGATCCGGGCGCGTCACGTACCCGCGAAACTCGACGCGGTCGACGACGTCGAGCGTTCGCGCAAGCGCTCGACATTCGTCCAAATACGGGGTCGCCGGCCCCACCGAAACGATCCGCGCACCCTCGAGCCGCGGGAGGAGGCGGATCATCGCGTCGAGATTCTTACGGCGTTCGACGGTTCCGACGACGAGTATGGTACGGCGGTCTCCATCGGCGCGCTGCAGCCGGCCGAATTCCTCGGCGACGCCTGGATAGACCACGCGAACGCGCTGCTGATCGTACGATCCGAGAACCGACGCCAGTTCGCGGCGCGAGAATTCCGAATCGACCACGATCTGCGCGACGTTGCGATAGCGCTCGACGGAAAACGGCCCGAAGTAATAGCGGGCGTACGGGCGTGCGTGGGATTGTACGCGCAGCCACGCAACGTCGTGTACCGTCGCAACGACCGGCAGATGGGTACGCAGCGGAACCGTTCCCGACGCGCAGTGCAGCACGTCGGCGTGCGAGCCACGCGCGCGGCGCGGCAGCAATACTTGGTCCCAAAGCACGCGGCGATCGAAGCGCCACGGATCGAGCCCGGGGGCGGCCAGCTCGACGACGTCAACGACGCCTTCGCGTCGAAGGGCCTCCGACAGCCCACGCACGTACTCACCGATGCCGGTTGCCGTTCCGATCGCGAGCTGCGCGTCGAGTGCGACCTTCACTGCGGCAAATCGCGCTCGAGCGCACGCACCATCAGCGCGCGCGGGTCGAGCCGCCGTGCGCGGATCAAATATGCGCGGGCCGCCGCCGCGTCGCCGAGCTGGTAGGCGACCACTCCCAGACCGGCCACCGCATCGGCGCTACCCGGGTTCGCATCGGCCGCCCGAGCGAAGAGCGTCGCGGAGCGCGTGAGGTTTCCGAGCAGCATCGCTTGGTTCGCGGCAGCAATCGCAAACTTTTCCGAAAGCGGGGCGAGATCGGCCGCCGCTTGGAAATTCGTCATCGCCCGGTGTAGCCAAACGCCTTGAGCCGGACTCGCCGGTCTCTCCCGCCACGCCCGCTCGTTGGCAAGTTCGCCCATGCGCCAACGCGTCTCGGCGACGGCGTTGGGATGCGTCGTCAGCAGGGCGAGACGTCCCGCGAGCGTCCGCTCCAAAGCGTACGCGGCGGCCGGATCGCGCGTTGCCAGTTCGTTCGCCGACGACTGCACCGCATCCACGTCGGGGGCGGCGATGAAATACTCCAGCGCCAGCGCCGGCTCGCCGCGCGCCCGCGCGACGCGGGCCAGGAGTTCGTCGCGCGCAGGCGAGGCTGGGAGACGCAACGCGTACCGCATTGCCGAAGCCGTGTCTCTCTCGGCGAGCGCGCTCGCCGCTAAGGTCGACTCCACGAAAGCCGCCGGCGCGACGCGGTCGAGGCGGCGGTACACCGCCAAACCGAAGCGCAGCGGCACGCGCGTGGGGAGCGCACCGCGTGCGGCCGCTCGCCCGTCAAAAGCGTATGAGGCCAGCTGAATCGTGCCGAACGCCGCGATCGACACGGTGACCGCGGCGACGACGGCGGCGCGCAAAAACCCGTAACGTCGCTTCAAGACGTTACGCGGTCAGAATTTTACGGTGAAGTTCACGTTCTCGCGCGTTTGCGTGAACGTATTCGCCGGAAGAAGGTTGTCTTGATATCGTAGTTGACGCGCGGAGATCGATAGCGTACTCGTCGAATGTGGTATTTCGAAGGTGAGTTTCCCGCCGTACGAGTTGTCGGTAGCGTCGAGGTTCGTCAGGCCCGGCATCCCGTATCCGCCGTACATCCGGTCGACGGCATAGTTGAAGTTCAAAGTCAAGCCGCTCACGACCGGCACGGCCACCGCCGCGCCCACCGAAACTTTGCTCATGTCGGCATAGTTCGGAACCACCAGCGGCACGTCCGCGCCGGGAAGCTCCCAGGTCGATGCCGAGCCTGCGGCCGGCAACGAAAATGCCGAAGAATCGTTGCGGGTGAGGCGTTCGTAGTTGCTCGAAAGATCGACGTTGACGTTGCGCGCACCGGCGCGCACGTCGAAGTTCGCCCCCGCGCCGTAGCCGCTGTCGCTTAACGAAGGCGCGGCCAGCGCCGCGCTTTCCAGGCGCGTCCGAACCTGCACCGCGCCGATGTGGAGGGTTGAGGGCGCGCGCGCCGCCGAACCCGACGCGCCGGCGGGTGCGCCGCCGTCGCCAAAGGCCAGCATCGCAGTCCCCGGCGCCGCGACCGATGCGTCGGGCGCCAAAGACCCAAACGAAAGCGTACCCGGCTGCGGCGAGATTAGCGGAACCGGTTCGACGGGCTGATATTCGCCGGCCGTAAAGGTTGCAGCCGGCGTCGCGCGCGTCACTTCGTACGGCGATGCCGGCGCGTCGATGTCGGGCGAAAGCGATCGAACCGCAAAACCGGCGTTGAGGGCTGCCGCTTGGCTGCGAAACGCGTGCGCGAGGTCGAAGGGGCTGTCCACCGGTGTGGCCGCGGCACCCCGCGCCGACGCGAAGGTCGCCGCGACCTCGAAGTCGCGGACGTAAGCCGCCGCTGGGTGGCGAGTCGTTGCGTCTAGCAGCGCGAGGTCGCGCAGCGGCGATTCGCTGGTTCGGTCGCCATACGCCGCCGCCAGGGAAGCGCGCGAATCGGACGTTTCGCCGAAGAGCCGCAGCATCACCTGCGGTCGCAGATCGAACGCCGCGACGGCCGGCGGCGCAAACGACGCCGAGGTCACGCCGGGGGCCAGCACTACTGCGAGCGCTCCGGCTATCACGACGCCCACCAGCCGACGCACGTTATACCTCCGGTTCCTCGAGAACGCCCATCCCCGAAACGGACGATTCTATCTATCGTCGTTTTGGGGCGGGGGTTTCATGTTGGAGGCTCCTGCCCGCTCTCCCTGGCAAGAAAGCGCCGGGCGATCAAAATTGCCGCGTAGTCGTCGACCGGCCGGGGTGGCAGCACGAGCCCCCGCGGAAGCAGCCGTCGCCATCCCCGAGGCGGATGCTCGGCAAGGTACAGCTCCCGAGCCCGGCGGGTCGTCTCGTACTCATCGATGAGATGGATCGGTACGCCCAACCCGCTCAACTGCGCGGCTAGGGTGGCCGCGTTGGTGCCGCGCCCAAGGGCGAGCGCCTCGACCGGATGCTCGGCCAGCACCGCCGCAAGGCACCCGCACAGGCTAGCGACCGGCACGATACCGCTCGCGACCGCCGTGCCCTCCGCGTCGAGCACGGCGAACCCGGCTTTGTGGCTGCCGGGGTCGACGCCGAGAACGCCGCCGGACACTAGTGGCTCACTAGCCGGCTAGCCCCGGGGCAGCTGGGTCAGGACGATCACGATCGGAATTCGGGCGTTGTGCGGATAGAAATCCTCCGCCGCAAACGCCGTCAAGAGATACGTCCCGGACTTCGAGATTCGCTGCTGCATCTGGCGCGCGTCCGGAATAAGCTCCAGCGGTTGCACGTTATCGGCGAGAAACGGCGGCAATCCCGATCGGCGAGCGCCGATTGAAATGTAGTTTTGAAGTTGGCTTACCGCGATGTTCACGCTCGCGCCGCTCTTGCCCGGAATCGTCAACTGCGCGACCGCCTGGCCTTTTTGAAAATGCCGTACGTCCGCGGTTGCGTTGATGGCAAAGTGGATTTGATCGTTTTGAAAGAGGTTCTGATCCGACGTCACCGTCAGCAAGACGTTCGATTGCGACAACTTCGCCGCGATCGTTAGGTCCAAACTAGCCAGTTTCTTGTCCACATCGGCCGGAATCGCGTACGGTTTGAGGCCGAGGCGCGGATAGTTTGCGTTGACGAATTTCACGGCATCGAAGTAAAAAGCGCGAATCGTGGAAAGCCGCTCCTTCGACGACGCCGATTGCTGGATGATCCGGTAAAACGGCACCATCAACACGTCCACCGGCTCGACCAAGCGGCCGGTGTTCACCTTCGTTTCGAGGTCGTGCTCGCGCCGGGTAAGTTCGGTGATCTGCTCGTTGATCGAGTTCAGCTTGAAGAACGCGGTCTTGACCTGCTCGGAGGCAAGGATCGCGACGAGCGTGACCACGAGCGCGATGACCATGCCGGTGCCGATGGCGATGATCGTCGACGTGTAGCGCGGTCGAATCCCGAACAGCGTGAGGCGTTTGCGGCCGACCTGATGCCCGACCCGGTCGCCCACGTACGCGACGGCGCCCGCGATCAGCATCACGAAGATCACGTTCCCGATCCCGCGCACGATTTCGACGAAATTCACGACGCCGCACCCGCTTCCACCGCCGGCCTACACCGTCGCCGCGCGGCGCAGCCGCGACAGGCCGATGGCCGTGAATAGCAGGTTCGGCACCCACGCCCACAGCGGGGCGAAAGCCAAGAAGGCTTCGCCCAAAAACGAACAGACGGTCATCACGATGTAATAGACGAACACGATCGCCAGCGACAGTCCGAACCCCAGGCTCGTGCTGCTGCCGCCGCCGACCGAGCGCAAACCGAACGGGACCGCGATCAGAATGAACACGAAGCACGCAAACGGCCGCGCGAGCTTCTCCTGATAGGTCGTGACGTACTTCCGCAGTTCACCCTCCGTTAGCTGGCCAGAACGTACGATACCCGCGATCTGGGCGCGGCTCATGCTGTCGGGGTCGCCGTTTTTGATGCGCTTGACGAGATCGGTTGGATTTTCCCCTATTTCGACCTGCTGCTCCGGCGTCCGGGGCTGAGCTACCACCGAACCGTCGGGATTGAAGCGGTACAGGCTGGAGTTCTGAAGCGTCCACTTGTTGACTGCGAACTCCGCGCGATCGGCGAAAACGATTTGACGCGGTTGATTCCGATTGTCGTATTGGATTAACGTTACGTGCAGGAGCGCGCGCGAGTTCGGCTCGTACGCCGTCGCGATCGTGACCTGGCGGCCGCCCCCGGGAAGCGGCGCGGACACCGTGAGATCGCGGCTGTACGCGCTGGTATGATTGATGACGATGTCCTCGATTCCGATCAGCTGATCGTTTGCAAAAGGCACGAGCTGTTCTTGGAGATATAGGGTTACGAACGACATGACGACGCCGACGGCCAACAGCGGCGTCACGATCCGCCCGAAGGTGATGCCCGCAGCCTTCATCGCCGTGAGCTCGCTGTCGCTCGAGAGCCGCTGAATTGCCAGCAGCGTCCCCAGAAGCAGCGCCATCGGGATCACGAGCACGACGTAGCCGGGCAGCGACCACGCAAATACCAGCAGGGCGGCCCACAGCGGCGCGTGGTCGTTGCTGACCAGCTTGCCGATGTTGAGGATCTCGGTCGCCGCAAAGATCAGCGTAAAAGCGCCCAATCCAAACCCAAACGGCCCCGCCAGCTCCGTCAGCATGTACCGATCGAGAATCGTAAAGCGCATACGCTACAGCCTAAAGCCTTCTCCCAGATAGAACGTTCGCGCGATCGGCGAATCCATCACCTCCTGCGCGCTTCCCGACACCTCGATCCGGCCGTTATTCATGATGTACGCGCGGTCGACGATCGCGAGCGTTTCGCGAACTTGGTGGTCGGTGATCAGAATCCCGAGCCCGCGGTCGCGAAGCTGCCGAATCATCGTTTGAATGTCGGCGACGGCGATCGGATCGATGCCGGTAAAAGGCTCGTCGAGCAGCAAGAATTCCGGCTCGATGGCAAGCGCGCGAGCGATCTCGACGCGTCGGCGCTCGCCGCCCGAGAGGCTGTCGCCGCGGGCGTCGACGAAGGCGCGCAGACCAAACTCTTCAAGCAGCGCCGGGAGACGTCGTTCCTGCTCGTCGTGAGGCACGCCGTTCTGCTCCCAAATCAGCCGGATGTTGTCGCCGACCGAGAGCTTTCGAAAGATCGAGTTTTCCTGGGCGAGGTAGCCGACGCCGTTGCGTGCGCGGGCGTACATCGGCGCCGACGTGAGATCGATTTCGCGGTCGTGCGAGTGGAGCGTTACGGTTCCGCCGTCGGGCTTTACCAACCCGACCACCATGTAAAACGTCGTGGTCTTGCCCGCGCCGTTGGGTCCGAGCAGGCCGACCACTTCGCCGGTGCCGACTTCGGCCGATACGCCGTTGACGACGGTTCGCTCGCCATAGCGTTTGACCAGTCCGCGCAGCTTGATCGAAGATTCGTCGTTCATTGCATCCGCATGTGAGAGAGGGAGATATCGGAATCGAAGCTCGAGCCGGTTGCCCGAAAGCCGTTCGGATCGGTAATTACCACGTTGCCGGTGCCGTGAAGCGTTTGGGTCGCATGGTCGTACACGAGACGGTTGCAGTCCAAGGCCATTCCCGACGTCGTCGTGGCATGGACGGCGTTGAGCATGGTGAGCGAATTTGTCGTTTCGTCGACGATGGCCTGGGGCGCCGTCGCCGTCATTTTCGTGCCGTTTCGAGCGTAGAACGTCGCCCGCGCATCTTGAAACACCGCTCGCGCCTTGCCCCGCGCACCCTTGCTTTCGAACGACTTCCAGAGCAAATCGTACTCGATGCGATTGTGTATTTGCAGGGTCGAGTGCCCCGGGCGCACCGCCGTGCCTTGCCCCGTAATATGGAGCGGCGGCGAAGTGGGCACCCTCGCCGGCGTTCCTGCGGGTGAGGGTGATGCTTTCGGTGCTTGCGGATTGCATGCCGCGCAGAGCGCCAGCAGCAGGCACGCGCCCCATCGCCGGTTTCGAAACATCAGTCGCTAGCGCCCCACTCGCCGGACCGCGCGGCGGCCAGCGCTAAACCCATCGCCGGCATCCAAAGACCGAATATCACGATGCTCATTGTATCGATCAGCCCTTGCACGGCGACGCCGACGAGTCCCGCCGCAACCGCTAGCGCGAGCAGCGCCGCTTCGGGGTCGGCCCGCGCAACGCGCGCACGCAGCTCGACTGCGAAGGCCGCGGCGCTCCAGAAAAACGCCGCGAGCCCGACTATTCCAAGCTCGGCAAAAAAGGTTAAATACATGCTGTGCGCGTGGAACGCGGTGGCGTCGGCATCGGGGACGCGCACCAGGGCGTAGATCCGCGGGAAATCGAACGGGCCGACCCCGGTCAGCGGGAATCGGTCGACGATCTGCACGGCAGCCTGCCAAATCGAGATGCGGGTGTAGTCCTCGCTAGGGTCGTGGTGACTGTTAAAGAGCAGCAGCACGACGACCGCGCCCACCGCGACGACGATGGCCGCCGCCGCACGGCCGCGCCGCGAACGGCGAGTTTGCACCAAGACGAGAAAGGCCGCCGCCGCGGCAAATCCCATCCAACCGGCGCGCGAATACGTGAGGCACAGCGCGGTCAGGCTGGTCGCCATCGCCGCCCACGCGGTCGCGCGTAACGCGCGCCCGCGCGCGATTCGCGCTAGCGCGTAAGCAATCGGCAGCAGAACGATCAGGTACGCGGCCAGTTCTCCGGGCAGAATGAAGGTTCCAGTAGCGCGACCGTGTTGGAGCGCGTACAGCGAGGCCGGCGTGCGCGCGAGCACCATCGCGACCGCCGCCGCCGCCGCCAGCGTTCCGGAGATCAGATACGACCAATGGATCGCCGCGGCGACGCCGCGCTCGGCATAGAAACGGACCAGCGCGCAGTGCCATAGAACCCCCAATCCGGCGATGCACAGAAAGAACGCTCCGTGCAAGGGATCGAATCCGACGAGAGCCGACAACAGCGCGGCGCCGACCCACGCGAGCAACGGCAGCGCCAGGGGCTGGGAACCGAACCGATAACGCAACAGCATGGCCGACGAATAGATCGCGAGCACGCCGATCAAACCCACGATGGCGAACACGACCGGCGGCGGCACCACGGAAATGCCCGGGAAGGCCACGCTCGTCAACGAGATGAACGCCGGAAAAAGCGGCAGCGCCGCGAAGATGCACGCAAATGCGAGCGGCAACAACCGTTTCACGAGCGGCCCGCTCCGGCGATCGCTGCCATGCGCTGCGCGATGCGCCGCGCTCCGCCGGGCAAACCCATTCGCGTCTGCCCCGTCTGCGCCATGCGCGCGCGCCGCGCCGGGTCGCGCAACAGCGCGAGCACGCCCGCAACCGCCGCGCCG
>JBDTDR010000091.1:0-11173 GCA_039922955.1 Candidatus Tumulicola sp. | reverse complement strand
GGTGAAGGCGCCGGCCGGCGCGCCGCCCGCCAGCGCGTACGCCGGCGCGGCAACCGGACAGATATGATTGGGGGTGCTCGCGACGATCGATAGCGAGCCGATCGGCCCGGCGAACGTGTCGCCGCGCTGCGTGGAAGACACCGTCACCAGGCCCGGTCGGCCGGCCGTGCGGGTTGCCGGCAGCGGCGCGCCGGTCGTCCCGCCGTTCCACCCAAACGTCGAGTCGAGCGATGGAATTCCGGTTAGGCTGTAGCCTGCCGAGTCTTGACAGAAGTCGTTCACATTCCTCCAGCTGGGGAGCATCACGATCTCCGACTTGGACCGGCTCTGCTTTTGATTCGAAATCCAAAGCTCGCTCGTGGTCGTCGTCGAAAATCCGTCGCTTACGAGCGGAAAACCCCAGCGCCCGAACGTTGCGTTGGAGATTCGCGACGCTTCCCGGCGGGACGCGAGTGGCGTCGAGCGGCCGGGTGCGTACAGTGCGATCGCGCGCTCGACGGCTTCGCTGCGCGGTCCGGTGGATCTAAAAATGCGCGTGGTATCGCTGGCGAGCCGCGTGCAGCCGAGGTCGAAGAACTGGCGGGTTTCGGTGGAACGCCGGTCGCCGCCGCGGCCGGGCGCGAAGAATTCGAGACCGCCTCGGCAGGCGCCGCGGCCTGAATCTGGAGGGCCGGCGCGGGTCAAATCGTCGCCGGCGCTGCCGCCGTCGCCGGCGAGGGCTTTGATGCGCGAGCCGAGAGCACTTACCGCATTGATGGCGGCCGCGGCGTTCTGTGAGTCGGTCGGGCGATGCGCCACGAGCGCCGCGGCGTCGCCGACCGTTTCCGAGGCGACTCCGGGTATGGTGGAGCCCGAATGCCCGAAGCCCCCGCCGCAGCCGGCCAGCGCGAACCCAAACGCTGCAACCATTGCGGAAATTAAGGGCCTGGTCATGCCTGCATTGCTCCTCGCCACAGCCGACCGGGATTGATGATCTCTATGGTAAGCCAAAGCGTAAGCGCGCCGCGTGAAGGAATCGTGAGAGGCGGCGACTTGGGCGCTTGCCGAGGACTCGGCCCGTGCGGTATCGTACCCTGGTCTGCCGATTCGTGGGTAGGTGGCCGAGCGGTTAATGGCACCAGGCTGTAAACTTGGCGCGCGAAAGCGCTACGCTGGTTCGAATCCAGCCCTGCCCACCATTCCGGTTGCGGGCGTTGCATAATGGTAATGCCCTTGCCTTCCAAGCAAGAGTCGCGGGTTCGATTCCCGCCGCCCGCTCCAAAGTTCGTGCTTATCGCCCCGTCGACCCGTTTTGGGTGACGGGCGGGTAACGGAAACGACAGAGCGTGCTTACTGTAAAACTGCTGACGTTGCCCCGGAAATTCATTTAACGAGGAGCCGGCAGCGGCCATAAAATCGCTTCCACTTTCCACCCCCCGCTACCTCAGGGCAGAAATCGTGCTCATCAGCTACTAAGAGAGACGTTTTTTGAAAGCGGTCGAGGCAGGTTATTTGCAGGCACGGGTTCGCGCTCATCTGCCGAATCGTCTATATGGCCGTTAACGGCATCCAATAGCGGTCCAAACTGCTCGCGCGCGACGCCATAGCACTCGCACGAAGCATCCTCGAGCCCTTGTCTATTCAGAATCACGATATGCCCGTGAGCGTAGTGAATGAACCCAGCCTGCTGGAGAGTAGCCGCCGCAATGGTCACGCCAGAGCGACGCGCGCCCAACATCATGGAGAGATATTCGTGCGTCAACGCGATTTTGTCGCAATTGACCCGGTCATGCGTCAACAACAGCCAGCGCGCGCACCGTTCGTAGATGCTGTGCATTCCGTTACATGCAGCGAGTTGCCCCAGCATATTTACATACGCCTGGAGAAATCGATCGAGTACGTTACGAAACCGATCGTCACCGTCGCTGAGCAGTCGTCGAAAGTGGTCGCTGCTGATAACGACAGCGCGACCTGGAACTTGGCAATAGCTTTCGTTTGCGGAGGTCGTCGCTCCCAGCAGCAACGGAATTGCGGATACCCCCTCGCGGCCGACCGTTCCCACTTCGATTGAGCCACCATCGCGCATTTGCGTTACAACTGAGAGCACGGCGTCAATCGGGAAGTAGACTTCCAGTATGGGACGGCCGGCCTCATAGATTTGCTGCGGCGTCTTAAGCGCAATCAGCTTCCCGGTCTCGATGACCTCCATGATCATGGAGGGGCTCAATCCAGCCAGGACCGTGTTTTGCTTCAACACGGCTTGGGTTGGGACGAGGACTTGATCAGCCTTCATGCTCTTGCGGGCTTGTTTGACTTCTGGTCATGATTTCCCTGAAAGCTCTTTTTCGAGACCGGGCCGCGCTCCTGGCGCTATACCGTACCGACTTTGGCAGACGGGTCAGTGTATGCTGAAGTTCCAATGATTGACCAAACCCCCGAGACGAAGACCGTTTCGTTCAAGCTCGTGGGCGAGTGGGATTTTCTCAGACGTAACGAGCTGCGGGCCATGCTTAGTCCGGCCGAATCGGCCGATGAAGTGCTCCTGGACTTTTCAGAAGCGACGTTCATTGACGCGAGCGTCCTGGGCGACCTTATCCACCTACTCAAACGCGTGACCGAGCGGAATCGCCTCGGAACCGTCCGGATCGTTGCAGCGAGCCGAAGGGCCACACGCATCTTCGAATTGTGTAATCTTCAGGAGTTGTTCGGGTTGCCCGAGTCTACGCATGCGGCTTGCGTTGGGAACCGTCAGTTAACGTCGCGGATGCAGAGCGACGCGCTGCTCGTGACCGCATAGCGCACTATGGCCACGCTCCGTAAGCCCAACGCTCTAACGCAAAGGAAAATCGATGCGGATCTTGAGACTACTGCCCCTCGTGATTTGCGCCGCCATCCTCGCAATGGCCCTTCCGACACCGTCAAGTGCGCAAGTGTACGTGAGTTTCAATGCACCACCCCTGATGCCGGAATATCAGCAGCCTCCGGTTTCCAACCCCAACTATCAGTGGATACCAGGGTACTGGGCCATGGGGTCGGGCGGCTACTATTGGGTACCCGGCACCTGGATGGCCGCGCCGCAGCAAGGTCTTCTCTGGACTCCCGGCTATTGGGGCTACCAACAACAAAAGAACAATTACGCGTGGAATCAAGGCTACTGGGCTCCGAATGTTGGTTACTACGGCGGCATTAACTACGGGGGAGGATACTACGGCAACGGCTACGTCGGGGGCGCTTGGCAGCGCAACATGTTCGCGTACAATACCGCCGTCACGCCGGTCAACACGCAATACATTCGGAACGTGTACGTGAACAAAACGGTCATCGTCCGAAACGTCCATCGTTACAGCTACAACGGGCCCGGCGGCGTGCGGATGTACCCGGACGCGCGGCAACTCGCTATCGCACGCGAGCACCATGTCTATATGACGCCGATGCAACGCGCGCACATCGCCGAGGCTGCGCAAGATCGTAACCTATACGCGAAGTACAATCACGGCAAACCGTCTGAAACCGCCGTAGCGCATCCTCTCAGCACCACGAACCGGCCGACGAATTTCAAGCCGCTCACACCCGCCGACAAGACCGCGATGAAAACCACGGCCAATTCGGCGATGAAGCCGGCGACGCAGACCGCTCCGAAAGCGCACCCAAAACCGGTTGCCCAGCCGCAACAGTCAATGAAGCCGGCCGTGAAACCTCCGGCTCAACAACACCAGGCAAAGCCGCCTACAAATACCACGCCGTCGTCGAAACAAGGCTCGAAACCCCCGACTCAGCAACACCAAGCGACGAAGCCAGCGTCAGGACAACCCAACAACAAGACATCAACGAAGAATGCGCCGCAAAAGGCACCACAGGGAAAAGCCACGCACGCGCCCAGGTTGTAGATCTAACGCTATATAGGAATTGAAACTATGCACGCGCTACGCTCGGCAATCGCAGCACTGACCGTCGCCACAATCGCTTGCGCAGTGGCCAATGCCTATCCGTCTGCGCTAAGCTTGAAACTGTATGGCCAGAACCGGCGGGGTGAAACCGGGACTGTAACGCTTCAGCAGGTCCACGGCGGCGTAAAGGTTGTCATCAAGATGGTCGGTGCCGGCAACGGCGCCAAGCCCGTCCACATCCACGAGGGAACCTGCGAAAAACTGACCCCGGCACCCAAGTACCCGCTGACCGACATCGTCAACGGCAGTAGCACGACGACGATACCCGGCATCATCCTAGCCGATCTTCTCGGGGGCAAATATGCTATCGACGTTCACCGCGGCGCTGATCTCAAGACCTACGTCGCCTGCGCGGACATCGCGATGCCGAATACACCCTGAGGCTTTAGCTAAAAGAAAGAGGCCGCCGCTGACCTCGGTCTCTTCTGATCTTCGCTAAATTCTCGAGGGTTTTCACTGCCCTCAACTCGTGAGGGATTAGACTGCAGCACAAAGATTTGGCACTAACCTGTCCGGTTTCGGGTAATGGTGCTGGCAAGTTTGACGCGCTCTGTAACCGCGTGATTATGGCTGTCAACCGTGGTGCAGCCAATCCACTGCCATAAGCGCCCACATGAGCTGCGGAGATAAAGTCGCAGAAGCCAAACCTTCAAATCTAATTAGGAGCTTCGAATGAGTCCCCACTATTTTGTCCACATTATTGGCCACGCCGAGCCGCTTCCACTGAACTACGACGAGTACGAAGCGTTGCACAGGGATATGCAAGAATTGACCACGGACAGATGCTTCTCGGTTAGCATCGAAGGTAAAGCCACATTTACGTTCCGAGTCAGTGCTGTCGCAATGATCGAAGAAAGGTCCAAAGGCTACTAGCCCCCCTAAAGAATCAGAAATGTGCTCGCCTTTGTTTGCCTTGACTGGAGCGTTTTGGGCGTCCCAGGATTTGCCGAATAAGAAATCCCCCGCGGTTACGCGCTGATCGTTGCTCTCCACCGCGGCGTTTGTTGTCCTAGTCGGCAAAGGTCGCGCCATGCGCCCCAACCCGTAGGTTACGGTATCTGGCGCCGCACCGCAGGAGTTTTCGCAATGACTATCCCGCACGCGCGCCGCGCTCTGATCGTAACAGCATTGGTTGCCCTTGCCGGATGCGGCGGGCCTTTCTCTTCCCCAGTGTCTCCTCTAGCGGCAGGCAATTCATCGCAAACGGAGTCGCAAGGTGTCGGTAAGGCAGTAGTTTTGCCTAATTATCCGACAACCGGCGTACTGCTCTTCGAAGGCGACCAAACCGGGGAGCACGTGGCCATCTATCCGGGAAATCTGAGCAATAATCCGAAGGCGATCGCGACGATCACCGACGGGATCAGCTTGCCCTACGGCCTGGCCATGGACAAGACCGGCAAGCTCTAGGTTTCCAACGACGGCAACGGTACCGTCACGGAGTACCCGAAGGGTAAAACGATCCACAGCGTCACGATCACAAACGGAATCAGCAATCCGCTCGGTATCGTTATCGACGGGAATGGGACGCTTTTCGTCGCTAACCGCCCGGCGGCCATCACCGAATACCCGCTTGGTCACATGTCGCCGTCGAAGACCATCACCGGCGGCGGCATGTTTCAGCCGTCCGGTCTCGCGCTCGATAAAAACGGAAACCTGTTTATCGCGGATTTCGGCGCGACGCAGGTGTTTGAAGTCAAGCGCGGGAAGTCCATCTTCAAGATTTGACTCAGCCGGTGAATCTCGCGTTCGACGAGAGCGGTAACCTTTGGGTGACCGACAGCGCCGGCGGCAAGGTCAACATCTACCCGCCGGGCGCGACGACTCCAAGCAAATCGCTTACGTCGGGATACACGTCCGCATACGGGATCAGCATAGACAAAACGGTCGCGGCAGTCGTCTCGAACTACTCATCGCCAGCGGCGGTATACGCGTACAAACCTGGCAAGTACAAACCGTATGCGACGCTTACAAACGGCATCTCTCAAGCGATTAGTTTGCTGTTGACGAAACCGTAACCGCGCTCGCTGCGCGGATTCTCAACCGATCGCTCGAATCCGCAGCCGAGTGACTTGCCCAATGTACTTCGCAGCCGCGCTAGGGGTGTCTCGTCTTTGCGGCTCTGGCTCCTTGTATTCCCGCGTCACCGTCACGGGATCAGGGGCTAAGGCCTTTTAAAACGAGGCCCCCTTACCGGGCGCTTGGTTCGTTGCTCTTTCCGCCGAGGCTGAAGCCAAGCGCGGATCGCATTGCGGCTTCGCGCCCGGAGCCACCCACTCTCAGCGCCTGGGGCTCGTGCGGTGAGTCTCGGGGGCTCGGGAAGCGCTCCGGTGGACGGCCCGTCCACGTGCTCTCTTCTGATGTGCGACGTATCACAATCTCTGAGAAAAGCGACGCACTTCGTCTGCTTTGTTCTCAATCCTACAGACCGTCACATGCGCAACGCTTGCGAGCTTCGCATCATAGGACAAGCGACGATCGAAGGAAGCTTGATATGTGCCGTCGATGCTGCGCGAACGATTGGTATCCCAAACCCTCAAGCGCTTCCAGGATCGGCACGGCGGTGATCGTTCTCACTAATATGTTCCAAGGCGCATATTCCTCAAGTGTCGGTTTACGGCACGGTGCCCAGATCTACAAGGTGTTGCACGACGCGGGCAAGTTATAGTACGGTTAGCGCTTTCCGGTTGGGCGGAGTCAGAAGCGGAATCCGATGCCGGCGTAGGGCGCCGAATGCGTTTCGTCGATGGCTCCGTTTGCCGGCTCTCCGTGATAGCCCCAGAACCCTGCGTAAAAGTAGGCGTCGCGAAACGCTCGGTACGTTAATCCGTAATCGTAGACGAGATAGCGCCGCGTTTCATTGGTGCTTTGACCTCCGGCATTGAGCGTCGCGCCGGCAACGTAGTAAAACACCGATCCGTAGCCGCTGAACTGTGCGACCAGGTTGGGGAGCTTCGAAAAGCCGACGCCCAGACCAGTCTGCGCGCTGTAGCCGTTGTTCCCGCTCTTATGCAGTAGTCCAAGACCGAGGTAGAGGTCGTGGGGCGTGACCGAGATGAGCTCGCGCAAGTCGGCGATCGAATCGCGTTCCTTGATCGGAGTGACGGGTTTGACCGGGTCGCTCATGGACGAAAATGCGTCGTTGTGGAAGTCGAAGGTGGTCGCCCACGGGCCGCGGCGATACGCCGCTGAAAACTGATACGAGCCGGACGTGTCGGGTGCCGAGGGAATCGCGCCGACGGAATTCTCTCCGCCGAACCGCAGCGCACCCTCAATGTAGCCGCGATAGTTTGGTACGGTTTGGACGATCTTGGTCGTGTTGGGTTCGTCGTTCGCCTCGCCGGCGCGAAAGAGTCGGGTGCCGAAACCGATGTAGGGCCCTTCGACGTTCTCGCTCGAGTTCGTACCGGCGAGCATCCGATAGCCGCCGTATCCGAAGTAGGTGTAGAAGTCGCGGGAGAGCGGCAGCGAACTCTCAACCGAGTATTTGAGTTGGGCGAACTTGACGGGAAACGATTTTCCGAAGTTCGGGCTCGCCGGGTCCGTTTGCAGGAATGATCCGGCGACGTTCGGATAGTAGAATATGCTGCCGTACACGCCGAACGGCGTAAAGTCACTGTATTGTTCGAGACCAAACCCTACGCCGCGCAGCGTCGGGTATCCGTACGACGTGGAGGTCTCGCTGTAACTCATGCCCGCGTATGAGTTTGGCCCGAAAATGTTGTGCTCGGCGCGCACGTCGAAATTCGTATTGCGTCCGGTGAACGGCGCCACGATGGAATACCCGCCGTCGGGCGTCGAAAAGCCGCTTCCCGGCGGCGGACCCAGCACGTTGACGCTGCTGTTGAAGAAATCCGTGCGCTCGTCGAACTTTACGGCCCATGGACCGAATCGATACGCGGCGGCGAACACGTAGGAAAACCCGGTGCCGGTCACGCCGTTGGCGTAGTTGTTATAGACTTTCGGCAGCGTATAGCCGCCTTGAAGGAGCAACTCGCGAAGGGGTTCGGGAGTCGCGCTTGCCGTCGGAGACGGCGACGGCAAAGCCGGGCTTGGAGACGGCTCGCTCTGCGCGGCGCCGTTACAGGTCATCTCGAACACCGCAAAGGCAAATCCAGCGATTGCAAGGCCGGACTTGCGCCCGTTGGGGACCTCGAGACCTCTTCGCATCGCGGTTTTCCTTTCAGGATGACACGCGTTGCTTTCGCGCGGCGAGTCCGCAAGATCCATCATGGGCTTATATTGCGCGCGATCGCCGAGGCTGCGCGCCAATCCACGCGAAATCGACCACAACCCGTGCGCGCCGATGCCGGAAGCGTGAGCGCGGCGGGGCAAACTCGAGGAGGGCAGGCTCGATCGCTGCGGGCTTTCAAGAGGCGCTCTGGCCGAAGTCTCGTGGGCCATACAGGCCTTATATTACGGTATGCTTATCGAAAATGCCAGGCATTTTTGGTCCGATCGATTGGCCGATCTTTTGGCCGGTCGGCGACTGTAGGCGCCCCCGAGTAACAACCAAAGCCGCGATCGCAATGGGCGCCTCGACCCACGGGGCGGCTTGGAGCTGGGTGGCTCAAATGACGCGAGGGACCGGAGATCGGTCATCGGGGACGAAAGCCCTGCTCTTCTGCTGGACAGCGGTTTGGCCGTTCCCCAGCGTAGGAGGATCTCAGATGATTAGTCGCCTTGGCCGCGCAACCGTCGCGGCAGCCGCCGTCTCGGCGGCACTAAGCTTGCCCGCGTGCGGCGGTGGTTCATGGTCCTTGCCCGCGCCGCAAGTCGCCTCACAGCACGCGCCGTCCAACCAAGCGCAGCTAATCCCGGCGGCATCGTGCCAGACCACGTCGTGTATGTACGTCACGGATCGCAACGTCAACGAGGTGGTCGTCTTGGCTGAGACTGCACACGGCAACGTCGCGCCGGTCCAAACCATCAGCGGCACGAAGACGGGACTGAACAGCCCGGTTGGGCTCTCTGTGGATTCCAGCGGCATGACCCATGTCGCGAATTTTAACCTAAACAGCGTAACCGTCTACGCTGCGGGGGCCCACGGCAACGTTAAGCCGACTCAAACCATCACCGGCTCGCACACGGGGCTGAACGGCCCCGATGAAGTCGCCCTGGACGCCGGCGGCAAATCCTACGTTTCGAACTGGAGCATCAACGCGGTGACGGTATACGCAGCAGGCGCCAACGGCGATGTCAAGCCACTGCACACCATCAGCGGCTCGAACACGGGACTGAGCGGCCCCGTTGGGATGACATTGGATGCCAGCGGTAAGCTCTACGTCGCGAACCTGAACGCCAACAGCGTGACGGTCTTCGCTGCGGGCGCCAACGGCAACGTCGCGCCGATCCGGACCCTCACCGGATCGAACACGCAACTAAGCGGCTCCGGCGGCGTCGCTCTGGATGCAAGCCTTAAGATCTACGTCTCGAACTACAACAACAACAGCGTGACCGTCTACGCCGCGGGCGCCAGCGGTAACGTTGCACCGATCCGAACGATCAGCGGCACGAAGACGGGGCTAACCTACCCGACTGAAGTTACCCTGGATACCAGCGGCCAGATCTACGTCTCGAACCGTGACGCCAATAGCGTGACTGTCTTCGCCGCAAAAGCGCACGGCAACGTCGCACCGATCCGGACCATCAGCGGATCGAAAACCAAGTTGAACTCTCCAGCTGGCATCGCCCTACATTAGTCCGATTGGTTTAGTGTTGGTACGACAAGCTCACGGCTGTGGTGTGCTCCAGTGGCTCGGCCTGCGCTGCAGCGTCCGCCGCAACGCGTTCCTGCAGTCAACGACCGTTTAGAGCCGCAAGATTTGCTAAGGCCTTCCAATGCCGCCGGTGCGGAATCAGATGCCCAGCGCGAACCTTTGAGCCATGCGAGAGCTCGTGCCCATGGCCTCGGCGATCACGCGCACTGGCAGACCCTGAAGCTTCGGCAAAATGTCGCGCCCAAACTCCACAGCCACACCAAACAACAAAAATGGAAGCCGCACAAACCCACGGAAAGACGCCACCAGCAACGAAAGCCGCGCCGCAAAAAAGCTCCGGAGGGAAAAGCCACCCACGCGCCCATACAATTATAATCGAGAGGTCAGTGACGGAACGCGAACTATCAACCCGAAACCTGCGAGGCGAGTGGTAAGGCTATTCGTTGTATAACGTAATGCCAACGGAGCCTTGATCCGTGCGCAACGCTATGGGATTGGGGAAAATCGACCTGAGTGGGTCCTGTCTCCCTTACCGGGCGCTTGGTTCGCTACTCCTGGCGCCGGGCTCCGGGCCCGGAGCTGAGCGCGATCGGCGCCCGCGCGGCGTGGCTGCGGGACGGCTAAGCCAAAGTTATGCCGCGCAGCGCGATGCTTCAATGCAACAACGGCCTCGCGATTGCGAAGACTGGCGGGTGGCGGACGCCGAATAGCTTTGGTGGAGGCAACTATGATCGAGATCATCGAAGGATTCCCGGACAACGTGGTGGGCGCAAGCGCTAAAGGTCTAGTAACCAAAAGCGACTACGCCGACGTGCTGATTCCCAAGGTCGAAGAAGCGCTTAAACGTCACGACAAAATTCGGTTCTACTACGAGTTTGGTCCCCTTTTCGTGGGCCTCGAACCGGCCGCGATGTGGGAAGATTTTGCGGTGGGCATCGGCCACCTGGGGCGTTGGGAGAAGATCGCGGTCGTGACGGACGTCGACTGGCTACGGCACGCGGCGAATGCCTTCGCCTTCTTCATGCCAGGTCAAGTTCGCGTTTTCGTAAACAGTCAGACTTCCGATGCCCGGGCCTGGACCGTGGCCGCGTAGCGCACAGCCCCGCAAAACGAGGCCCCCTCTGTCGGCACCAGGCGGCGAGGCGTCTAAGGCCGCTTGAAACGAGGCTCCCCTTACGGAGCGCTTGGCTCGTTGCCTGCGGGCTAAGGGCTCGGAGGCTAAGCGCGATCGGCTGCCGGGGTGGCGTGGCTGCAGGGCGGCTGAAGGGCTAAGCGCGCAAAGCCAAACGCGCAACTGCAATGCTGCTAGCCGTCGAGCATCACGGCTACGATGGAGCATACAACGCAGTCAAGCGATTCGTCGGCAAGCTGCGACCCAGCGAACCCACCGTCAAATGCCGATTTCCTCGGCGGGCACCGAAAATGTACCACCCGCGGGCACTTGAAAATGTACCAGGGGTCGGTGGGCACTTGAAAGTGTACCAGCCCAGCTGATCTAGCCCGGGCATGCTAGGGCGACGTCGCATAGTC
>JBDTDR010000090.1:0-4228 GCA_039922955.1 Candidatus Tumulicola sp. | reverse complement strand
CGAGTCCTGTCAGGGCGACGGCATCATCAAAATCGAGATGCACTTTCTGCCCGACGTGTACGTGCCGCGCGAGGTCTGTAAGGGCAAACGCTACAACGCGCAGACGCTCGAGGTGCGCTACAAGGGCAAGACCATCTCCGACGTCCTCGAGATGCGAGTCGACGAGGCCAATACGTTCTTCGAGAACATTCCGCGCGTCCATAACAAGCTGCGGACGATTTGCGACGTCGGCCTGGGATACATCAAAATGGGTCAGCCGGCGACCACCCTTTCCGGCGGCGAGGCGCAGCGCGTCAAGCTCGCGACCGAACTCTCGCGCCGGTCGACCGGACGCACGTTCTACGTGCTCGACGAGCCGACCACCGGGCTGCACTTTGCCGACATTCACAAACTGCTCGAGGTGCTCGAGCGGTTGGTCGAGATGGGCAACACGGTGCTCGTGATCGAGCACAACCTCGACGTCATCAAGACGGCGGACTACCTTATCGACCTCGGACCCGAGGGCGGCGACCGCGGCGGCACCGTGATTGCGACCGGTACGCCCGAGGCGGTGGCCGTCAGCGAGCGTTCCTATACGGGCGCGTATTTGGCACCCGTCCTGCGCGATCAGCGCGCCGTCGGCCACCACGTTCCGGATGCCGCCGAACTGGATCGTCTGGAACGCGAGAATCTGTGCGTTCTCGACGACCTCGCGAAGGGCGAGCGCGTCGCCGTCGAAGCCTAGGGAGCTTGTCGGACTTGGGCCATTTGCGGATTTGGTGCCGAATTTTGTTCGGAGACGAGGCGCGAAGAGGGAGCGAAGCCGTAGCTTCGTGACCGATGAGCAACGAAGTATTCGGACAAAAGGCGGTCCAAAGACGGAAATGTGCCTAAGTCAGACAAACTCCTAGCCTCGTGGGTACCGGCAAGAACTCCGGCGCGGCGGCGCGCGCGGGGGCGTTGCGCGCACGGATCGAGGAAGCCAACCACCGGTATTACGTGCTCGACGACCCGACGATCGCCGACGCGGAGTTCGATGCGCTGCTGCGCGAGCTGATCGAACTCGAGACCGCGCACCCGGAGCTGCGCAGCCCTTCCTCACCGACGCAGCGGGTCGGTGCGCCCGCCGCGCAACGCTTCGCTGCCTACGAACACGCGCGGTCGATGCTGAGCCTGGCGAACGCATCGTCGGAAGAGGAGCTACGCGCCTTCGACGAGCGCGCGCGCAAGCTCGCCGGAACCGCGCCCGAGTACGTGTGCGAGTTGAAGATCGACGGTCTCGCGATCGCGCTCGACTATCGCGACGGCACGCTGGATCGCGGCGGAACGCGCGGCGACGGCCGGATCGGCGAGGACGTGACGCCGAACCTTCGCACGGTTCGGACCATCCCGCTGCGGCTGCGCGACGGCCCCGGCGTTCGCCGCCCGGCATTTATCGAGGTGCGCGGCGAAGTCTATCTGCGCAAGAGCGATTTCGAGCGGCTCAACGCATCGCGCGAACGTCAGGGTTTGCCGGTTTTTGCCAACCCGCGCAACGCCGCTTCGGGCGGCGTGCGCCAGCTCGACCCGGCCCTTACCGCCGCGCGGCGGCTTTCATTCTTCGCTTACCAGACGGCGGCCGAAAGCAACGCTGCGGGGATCGAGACTCAAGCTGCGTCCCTGCGGTATCTCGAAGCGCTGGGTTTTCCGGTCAATCCAAATATTCGCCGAGCGGAAACGATCGACGAGGTCGTCGCGTTCTGCCGGGAGTGGGAGGCGCGGCGCGACGAACTCGACTACGAAATCGACGGCGTCGTGGTGAAGGTCGACGATCTTGCCGTTCAAGAGCGGCTCGGGACGGTCGCGCGGGATCCGCGCTGGGCGATCGCCTTTAAGTTCAAGGCCCGCGAAGCTCGCACCAAGCTGACCGGCATCGTGGTGAACGTCGGCCGAACCGGGACGCTCAATCCCAACGCCGTGCTCGAACCCGTGCAGATCGGCGGCGTCACGGTCAAGAGCGCGACGCTGCACAACGCCGACTACATCAAGAACAACGACATTCGGATTGGCGATACGGTGGTGGTGGTGCGCGCCGGCGACGTGATACCGCGCGTCGTAGGTCCGGTGGTAGCGGAACGCACCGGCACGGAGCGTGCATTTTCGATGCCCGACCGGTGCCCGGTCTGCGGTTCCGACGTCGACCATCCACCCGGCGAAGCGATGTCGCGCTGCACCAACGCCGCGTGCCCGGCGCAGAGGTACGAGCGCGTTCGCCACTTTGCTTCGCGTGGCGCGATGGACATCGAAGGGCTCGGCGACGTTCTCGCCGAGCAGCTGACGCAAGCCAACCTCGTGCGCGACATCGCCGACATTTACGCCCTCGACGCCCCGACGCTGCGCGCCCTGCCGCGCCTCGGCGAAAAAAGCGTCGCCAACCTGCTGCACGCGATCGCCGCTTCCAAGCGCCGAGGCCTCGCGCGGTTGTTAGCGGGTCTGGGAATCCGATTCGTCGGCGAGCAGACGGCGCAAATTCTGGCCGGCGACTTCGGATCGCTCGACGCGATTGCCGCCGCGAGCGAGGCGGAGCTGCGGATGAGCGAAGGCATCGGGCCGGAGGTCGCCGGCAGCGTGCACCTGTTCTTTGCGCAATCGGCCAATCGCGAGATGACCGAGCGGCTGCGGGCGTTCGGACTCGAGATGACCGCGCCCAAACGCGCGCGCGCAGCCGCGGGCGCGTTCGCGGGAAAAACGTTCGTGCTCACCGGAACGCTGCCCAACCTCTCGCGCGAACGAGCGATCGAAACGATCGTCGCCGCCGGCGGAAAAGTCACCGCGTCGGTCAGCAAAAAAACCGACTATGTGATTGCCGGCGACGAACCCGGCAGCAAATACGCCAAGGCGCAACAGCTGGGCATCCCGATCCTCGACGAAGCCGGCCTGCGAACGCTGCTGCCCGGCGGCGAAGCGCTTTAGCGGCTTTAACAGGTTAAAAGAGACGCCGAAGGCGGCGCGGATCGCTCGGTTTTTCGGGCCCGAAAATGTGGGCGTCCACCCGGGGGTGGGTGTCGGCCAGCGACTCGATGATATCGCCGGCGGTCACGCCGACGCGGCGCAGCGTCGCGGCCCGCTGCCCCGCCAAGCCGTGCCAGTAGGCCCCGGCCCGGGCGGCATCGACCACGGCTAAGCCTTGCGCCGCCAGCGTTGCGATGATGCCGGTCAGGACGTCGCCGCTGCCGGCCGTCGCCAGCGCGTTGGTGCCGGTCGCGTTGAGATGCGTCGTTGCGCCGTCGTAAATCAGCGTGTCGCGGCCTTTGAGTAGCGTCGTGACGCCCGTGCGTTCGACGAACTCGCGCAGGCGAGGCACGCGGTCCCCGTCGCGGATCGTACCCCTTCCTGACAAACGTGCGAACTCGCCGGCGTGCGGCGTCACAACCGCCGGCTTTCCGCGCACGGCGTCGAGCTTCTTAGCAAGGTGAAAGAGCGCGCTCGCATCGATGACCGCGGGCAGCGTGTTGCGCGTCAGAAACTGCGTCACGATCGCGCCGGTGCGTTCGTCGAGACCGAGGCCCGGGCCGATCGCGACCGACGAGTTCCGCTGCGAGGTTTCGAGCAGACTCTCGACGACGGACTCGGGCGGGCCGTCCGGGGAGAGTTCGACGACGACTTGTTCGACCAGATGCGTGCGCAGCAGTTCGGCAACGTTCGCCGGAGCGGCGACCGTGACGTAGCCGGCGCCCGCGCGGGCCGCGGCGCGCGCGCACAGCACCGCCGCGCCCGGAAACTGGGCGGAGCCGGCGATCACGAGCGGTGCGCCGGCGGCCCGTTTGTCGGCGCCGGCCGCCCGAACCGGCAGCAAGCGCGAAAACGCGCCGTCGTCGAGCGCGGCAAACGTGCGCGGCTGCGCTGCCAAGATCGCGTCGGCGATGCCGATCGGCGCGAACCACAGCTCGCCGACGCAGTCGCGAGCCGGATCCAGACACAGGCCCGGCTTGGCCGCTCCGAGCGTGACCGTAACGGTTGCGCGCACGGCGTCTTCGCTTATCGCACCCGTCAAGGCGTCGATCCCGCTTGGAATGTCGATGGCCAGCACCGGATGCCGGCGTGCGTCGAGCGCGCGCGCGAGAAATCCATACGCGTCGGGCATCGGCAAGCGGGCGCCCGTGCCGAACAGCCCGTCGACGGCTACGGCGTCGTCGAGCGCGGCCTGGGCGGCGCTCGACGTTGCCGGCAGCGGCCGGATCGAGACGCCGGCCGCACGCGCGCGGGCCTG
>JBDTDR010000089.1:0-5863 GCA_039922955.1 Candidatus Tumulicola sp. | reverse complement strand
CGAAACGCCGATACTCGGCAACGGCCGCGGCGCGGTTTCCGGCATCGAGCTGAACGACGAGGAGCTGACGCAGCGCGTCCTCGCGCCATGGATCGTGCGCGAGCAACAGGTTGGCATAGCGGCGCGCTTCGGCGAACGACCGGCGCGCGCGATGGAAGGCGATCGAGCCAAGCAAACACGCGCTGTACCGCAGGGAGAGTTCGCGCCGTTTCTCCTCAAGCCACCTCTCGTCAACCCCCTCCAAGAGGTCGCCGCGGTACAGCCGAGCCGCTTGCTCATACCGTTCGGAATCGGCCGCGCAGCGCACGAACTCATCGACGTCCAAGGTGTAGTCGCTTTCCGGGCTTCAGCCGATCGTGCGCACGCCGGCCGTCAACCATGCCGAGGGTCCGGGCCGCGGAAGCAGCGCTCGCAAGTAATGCACGTGCCGTCGAAGGTTGTCGCGCGCGTGCGCGTCCGAGACTTCCGGCCAGAGCGACGATGCGACGCGCTCGCGAGGAATGGCTCCCGGGTGCAGCACCAGGAACGCCAGTAAGGGCAGCACCTTCGGACGGCCGGCGAAGGTCGCCGGCTCGCCGTCCAGCGTCAAGCGCGGGCGGCCAAGCAGCTCAATCCGCAGCATGTACCCAACTGCGCCTCGACCCCGGCGCGGTCCTAGGAGCGCCGGCGGGCCTTTGGACCTAGCCGCTTAGCTGCCGAGCGTCTTCGTACGCTGCGACAAGCGCGCGGTCCACGCATACAGGCCGAGCACGCCTAGAACGAAGGCGATCGCACCGAGGATCGTCCCGACAGGCCCAAATGAATCCCCTACGAGCGACAGCGGATTGGCCCGGTTCGCAACGACGATCAGTCCGGCAAGCAGCACGCCGAACAGGCTCTCGCCGACGATCAATCCGGATGCCACCAGGACGCCGAGCTGCTTGGCCTTGTCCGCGTTGCCCTGCCGATTCGCCCAGCGATTGTAGAAGTAGCCCAGCACCGCTCCCAGCACCACCGGCGCCGTCGTCGACGCGGGTAAATAGATTCCGAGGCCAACGGCCAGGGGCGGCAGGCGGAGGCGCCCGGTCAACCGCAGCAGCTCGTCGGCGGCGATCGCGATGATGCCGAGCACCGCGCCGGCACCGATCAGACCCCAGTCGATCTGCCCCTGGATAACGCCCTTAGCGAGGGCCGAGATAAGCGTAGCTTGCGGCGCGGGAAGCGGTTGTGAAACGGTCGCATGATGGGGCGCACCCGCGAAGCCATACGCGTGATTGAGCAAATCGAGAATCGGCGGTATCACCAGCGCGCCCATCATGACGCCGAAGATCAACGCCGTCTGCTGGCGCCACGGCGTCGCGTCGACGAGTTGGCCGGTCTTGAGATCCTGCAGGTTATCGTTTGCTATCGTCGCGACGCAGATCAGCACGGCGGTGACGAACAACGCGTAGGCCACCAGCGCGTTCCCGGCGGACGGGTTCGAGCGGTCGGCCAGAACCAGCAAGAGCAGCGATGCACCGATCACCGAGAGAATCGCGAGGCCTGAAACCGGACTGTTTGAAGAACCGATGAGGCCCGCCATATATCCGCATGCCGCCGCCACCAGGAATCCCGCGACGACGATGTACGCGATTGCGCCGAGGACGAGCGGCACGATCTGCGACGACAGCACCCCGTGCGAGAGGAACGTCGCGAGCAGAACTCCGAGCGGAATCAAGCAGGCGGCACTGATCAGGCCGACGAGCACGATCGGGATGTCGCGTTCGGTTCGGGGCAACGCCCTGCCGCCGGCACGAAGGCGCGATGCCATAATGGCGGACGTGACGCCGCCCCACACGGGTTTCGCCAGCCGGCCGAGCGTCCAAATCGCCGCCGCTCCAATCGCGCCGGCGCCGATAAACCGCACCTGGTGAGACCAGACAGCGATAGCGACGTCGGCCGCCGAACCGGCCATCGGATGCATGGCGGTCAAAACCGGCGTAGCGATGCCCCAGGCGACCACGAGTCCGGCGAGGATCGCAAGCCCGACCGAGAGGCCGATGAGATGTCCGGCGCCCACCAACGCCAGCGACAGCGAGAAACCGAATCCCGTGGTTGCCGAACCAACCCGGAAATACCCCGCCACTTCACCCGCGAAAACCCGCGCCCCAACGATCGCGGCAAAGCCGGCCGATGCCAGCGTTCCGACTACCAGTGCGAGTAAGCCGGCGCGGTTGTGTTCCACGTCCGAGGCCGCGCGATCGCCCACGCCGACCTTCAGCACTTCGGCCGCGGCGACGCCTTCGGGGTACGGCAAGTCCGAGTTCGTTACCAGCGCCCGCCGCAGCGGCACGCTGTACATCACGCCCAGAACCCCGCCGATCGCGCAGACGCTGAACGATTCCCAAAACGGAAAGCCGGTCCACCAGCCGATCATCACTAGGCCCGGCAAAACGAAGATGATCGCCGAAAGCGTTCCCGCGGCCGAGGCGACCGTCTGGACGATATTGTTCTCAAAGATCGTCGCGTTCTTGAAGGCGCGCAACACCGCCATCGAGATGACGGCAGCGGGAATCGTCGAGGCAAACGTGAGCCCCACTTTGAGGCCGAGATACACGTTGGCAGCGGTGAAAACCAGGGTGATCCCCGCGCCGAGGACGAGCCCGCGCAGGGTAAGCTCGAGGCGGTCGTCCATGGCGCGGTTGTTCTTCGCGCGGTTCGCGTTCCCGCTCGCGCTGACTGCCGGGGCCGACGCAGAACGAAACAAAGCCCGCAACACAAGGCTGCGGGCTCTGCTGTACGTCCGGTCGCTTCCACCTGTTTGGGATCGTTACCAATCCCCCACCGACGAACTGCTCCCGGTTTGACCCCCGACACTCAGATCGCGCTTTCGCGATGATCGTCAACATATGGGGATCGCGGTTCCTACGAGCCGCGCTTCGCCGTTACGCGAAGTGTTTAAATGCTATCAAAGTCAAGAACGCCGTCGCAAGCGGTTTGCGGTGCACTCCACAACGTCTCCACAGGAATTTTCGATTACTCACAGCTTATGTACTCGGAAGGCTCGCACCGAGACTGCTAGATCAGGCGCGTTCCAACAAAAATTAGCGTGACGGCGACGGCCGGACGCAGCCAGCGCGCGTGCAGCCGGGTGCAGAGTTTGCTGCCGATATACACGCCCGGAAGCGAACCGATCAGAAGGTTGAGCGCCAAGCCGACGTTGACGTCACCCATCGTCCAGCGGCCCAGGGCTGCGGCGGGAATCAGAAACGCTGCGAACGCGATGTCCGAGCCGATCAGTTCGGGCAGCCCAACGAGCGGCAGCGCGAGCGTGAGCAGAGGCAACGTGACGGCGCCGCTCCCGATCGACGTTAGCGTCACGATGAATCCGACCACGGCACCGAGCGCGATCACGCGGGCACGTCGTCCCCGTTTCCACGCGAAGGGAGCCGTCGAGACCGCCAGTTCGGTCTTCTGGATCAAGGGCTGTGCGAGGATCATCCCGGCGGCGAGAAAGAGCGTAACCCCGATGGCGCGGCGCGTCCAAAGTTCGACGAGCGCCACATCCAGGTGATGACGCAACCAGAAGAGCAGCGCGAGGCTAAAAAGCGAGGCGGGTAGGCCGCCCCACAGCAAAGCCGTGACGATCTCGCCGTTGACCGTGCCTTGCCGCCGATGGAGAAAGGCCCCGTACAGTCTGGTCGGCACGCTGTAGAGCAGGTCGGTTCCGACCGCGACGAGGGGGTTGACTTTGAGCACCTGGACGAGCAGGGGCGTCATAATACTGCCGCCGCCAACGCCGGTCAAGCCAACCAGAACCCCGACAACCAGGCCGATGAGGATGAGTTCGAGATTGACGAAATTCATCTAGCTTGCAAAATTCTCCGGGGGGAGGCGCTTTCGATGACTCTGGCTACTTTTTTCGGACCGGACCAGGTTCGCGAAGTGCCAGAAAAACTCCCCGCGCGGCGTTCCGCTGTCCCGCGGTTCGGGACGGGTCGGCCGGCTCCGGCAACGGCAAGCCCAAGGCTGGGCTAAGAATTCAAGGCGAGGGAGCGCTCTCCGCTGGCAAAGACCGTCAGTTCGGTGGGGACGACGAAAACCTCCTCGCCCTGGGCGAGCGAAAGTGGTTCGCGTCGGCCGGCCGGCGCCGGGTGATTTTCAGCGAGTGGGGCCGCACGAAGACCAGATGGTCGGTCGCGGTCTGATGAATGTAGGTCGTCCGTTATCGATTCGGCCGGGAAAAGATTGACGCTTCCGAGAAAGTTAAAGACGAACGACGTGGCGGGGTGACCGTATACGTCGCCGGGAGCGCCGACCTGCTCGATCCGGCCCTCGTTCATCACCGTGACGCACGTCGGAGTCGGGTGTCGGAGGGCGCCGCAGCGCCGCTTGCCGGCAGGCGTTTACGAGATAAGCCTGGCGGCGGTCAGCACGATGGTTGTCAGCCCGGCTGCGGCCGCGAACACAAAGATTCTAGTTTTCATGACGTTCCCTCCAAACCAACATACGGTCACCGGAGCCGCTTGTTCCGGCGTCGAGACGCCCCCGATTCCGATTAGCAGGTTGGGACGGGTTCCTCGGCCATCTCATGAAGGACGCGCTCGACGGCAGCTTCGATCCGCTCCAGCCCCTTGCCGCCGGCCTGAAAATGCCGCAACTGGTGGTGGCGGTCGAAGACGTAGTACGCCGGGACGAACTCGTTTCCGAAGCGCTCGACGATCGCGTGATCGTTGTCGATCGCGACCGGCTGCGTCAGGCTCATCTCCTCGAGTGCGTCCTTGCGAACGGCTTCCACGTTGAGTTCGTCCGGCCCGCGAGGTTGATGGACCGATACGAAGGCGACGCCGCGCTCGCTGAACCGGTCGCGATACGCCGCGACCATGTCGGCGTTCTCGTGGCACAGATGGCAACTCGTCGACCAAAACGATACGACGACTGGGAGCCCGCGCAACCCATCGGACGAAATCTCGCGGTTGACCCAAGCGGCGGCCCCTTCCAGTGAAGGAAGGGGGCTCCGCATCCGCGGCGCCATCAGACTGCGAGCAGCTGTTTGCCGGGCTTCCAGTCGGCCGGGCAAAGGCCGCCGGTCTGCAATGCCTGCAATACACGCAGCGTTTCGTCAACGCTCCGTCCGATGCTGTCGTCGGTCACGACCGCGTACTTGAGCACGCCGTCCGGATCGATGATGAACAGACCACGCTTGGCCGCGCCGGAGGATTCGTCCAGAACGCCGTACGCCCGCGCGGTTTCTTTGGTGAAGTCCGCAGCCAGCGGGTACGTCGTTCCGGCGATGCCGTTCTTTTCGCGCGGCGTGTTGATCCACGCCCAGTGGCTAAACACCGAATCGGTCGAGCAGCCGAGAATCTCGGCATCGAACTCTTTGAACTCGTCGGAATGATCCGAGAGCGCGGTGATCTCAGTCGGACAGACGAACGTGAAATCGAGCGGATAGAAGAATAGGACCAGCCATTTTCCACGGTAGTCCGTGAGTCGAACCTCCTTGCCGAGATTCTTGCGAGCGGTTGCGTCCTTGGTGCTCGGAAGCACGAAATCCGGGGCCGCCTTACCAACCTGAGCCAGCATCAATCGAACCTTACCTTTTCTTTATCAAAACAGCGCATCCGCGGCCGGGCCGCGGGCCATCGGCGGCGTTTGCCGCCATCCGGAAGCCGTGGGGCTCCTGTAACAGTGTAGTACGCGCGCGAACAAACTGAAAATGACTTTCATCTTTATATGGCAAACCCCGGGCGAACCGATACTTTAGGCGTCGCCTATTCGCGGTCGACGGTCTGCCGATCTTTCCGCTGCTCGCCGGAAAAACGGCGCAAGAGCGCGACGCTCTGGCATCGCAAGCGGCCGCGTCGTACGCCGCGCTCGATCCCGCCAAAGCGCTCGCGTACGA
>JBDTDR010000088.1:0-6573 GCA_039922955.1 Candidatus Tumulicola sp. | reverse complement strand
AAAGCCGCCCCGCACGGCCGCTTCCGTACCGGTCGCGATCGTCTCTTTTTCCGGAAATCCGGGCTCGCGCAAATGCACGTGCATGTCGATGAACCCCGGAGCCACCACGGCGTTACGCGCATCCAGCACCGGCTCGCGGGGGCGGGCTTCGAGATGCTCGCCGATCTCGGCGACGACGCCGCCGGCGATCCGCACATCGCGCAGGCCGTCCAGCTCCAGCGAGGGATCCACCAGGCGGCCGCCGGCGATCAGCAGGTTGCGCTCTTCACCCACGCCGCATCATTTCGTCATGGCCCGTTAACCAGCAGGTCCAGGACGGCCATACGGATTGCCACGCCGTGATGCACCTGCTTGGCATAGCGCCAGCCGGCAAATTCCAGCACGCAATCGTCCAGCTCCACGCCGCGATTGTACGGGCCCGGGTGCATGATCACGGCGTCGTCGCGCACGTTCTTTAGGCGCCGCTCGTCGAGCCGGTACGCGGCCACGTACTCTTCGTCCGACATCGGCATCTCGGCGAACCGCTCGCGCTGGATTCGCAGCAGGATGACGGCGTCGGCGCGCGGGACGATCGCGTCGAAATCGCGCTCGATCGAAATGCCTTCGGTGGCGTAATCGGCGGGAAGGAAGCACTCGGGGCCGACCAGCACGACGTTGGCTCCCATGCGCTGCAAGCCGCGAATCGTCGAATGCGCGACCCGGCTGTGCGCGATGTCGCCGACGATCGCGACCGTTCGCTCCGCCAGGTTTTCGAACTCCTCGATAAGCGTGTAAATATCCAGCAGCGCCTGCGTGGGATGGGCGTGCGCGCCGTCCCCGGCATTGATGACGTGTCCGTCGAACGACAGCGCGATCCGATGCGGAAATCCGGCTTCGGGGTGCCGGACGACCAGCACGCCGATGCCCATCGCGCCCAGCGTGATGCCGGTGTCTTCCAGCGTTTCCCCTTTGGTCTCGAGGCTCGAATCCTTGGGCGAAAGGTTCACGACGTCGGCGCCGAGGCGCAGCTCCGCAAGGTTGAACGAAGTGAACGTGCGCGTGCTCTGCTCGAAGAACATGTTCACGCAGGCGGTGCCCGCCAGCAGCGCGCCGGGCGGGTTGCGCTCGAACGTTGCGGTGCGCGCGAAGACCGCGTTAATTTCGTCGGCGTCCAAATCGTCGAGATCGATGAGGCTACGCCGTATCCGCAAGGACGGCCACCTCGTCGGTCGGCGCCGCTTGCGCGGCGAGCGACACGTCAACGCGTTCGCGCCGGCTGGTCGGGATGCTCCGCCCAACGTAGTCGGGCTGGATCGGCAGCTCGCGCAGGCCGCGATCGACCAGCACGCACAGGCGGATGGCGGCCGGGCGGCCCAGGTCGGTGACGGCGTCGAGGGCCGCCCGAATCGTGCGCCCGGTAAACAGCACGTCGTCCACGATGACGACGGTTCGGTCGGAAACGTCGACCGGAATCTGCGACTCCGGCATCTGATGCGTCACCCGGTCGTCGCGGTAGAGATTGATGTTGAGGAAGCCGAGCACCGGAGCGCTGCCGCTGATGCGCTCGATCTCAGCGGCTAGGCGGATCGCCAAGGCCTCGCCCCCGCGCCGAATGCCGAGCAGCACCAGGCCCTTCTGCGCGTCGTCCGGTTCGAGAATCTGATGCGCGAGGCGCGCCGCAATGCGTCCGATTTCGTCGCTGCTCACCAGTACGCGCCGCATTTGCGCTGTCGTCATCAGACCGGTTCTCCTAAAGCCGCGAGCGCCGCTTGCGCACGCGCGAATTCCAAGCGATACCCTTCGAGCTTGCTTCGCTCCTTCGCAACGACCTCGGGTGCGGCCTTGGCCGTAAACTGTTGGTTCTCGAGCTTCTTCTCCAAGCGCTCGACCTCGCCGTGCAGCCGGTCCACGTCCTTGTGGTAGCGCGTCGCGAGCAGGTCGCGCGGAGCCCGCACCTTCACGCCGGCCAGCGCGTCGTCGAATGCCGCACCGTCGCCCGGCGAACTCACCCGATCGACGCAAGCCGTGGCGAAGTGTGCGAGCAGCGCGGCCGTCGCTTCCGGAACGCCGGCGGGGACCTCGAGCGTTACGCGCACCTTGGGCGGCAAACCCATCTCCGCCCGCACGTTGCGCAACCGCTCGACGGCGCGCTGCATCGCTTCGAACGCGCTTTCGCCCGCACGGTCGATCGGTATCTCGAGCGGATCCGGCCAGGTCGCGGTCATGATGCTCCGGCCGTCGTGGGGGAGGGCGAGCCACACCTCCTCGCTGATGAACGGCGCGATCGGGTGCAGTAGCCGCATCGCGTTGTTCCAAACGAACGACAGAACGGCCGCGCGGGTGCGGGCGTTTTCGGGGACCTTCGTCGCCTCGACGTACCAGTCGCAGAACTCGTACCACACGAAACGCCAGACGGCATCGGCGGCGCTGCCGACGTCGTATCCGTCCAGAAACTTCACGACCTGCACGATCGCGTCGTGCAGGCGCGCGAGGATCCACCGGTCCGCCAGCGTCATTGCGTCCGGCGCCGGAAGCGTCAGCGCGTTCGGCAAGCCTTCCGACAGCGCCAGCATATAACGGGTCGCGTTCCAGATTTTGTTGTTGAAGTTCCGGGCTTCCTCGCAGCGCGACTCTTGGAAGCGGACCTCCTGCCCTTCGATCCGCATCTGACGCAGAATGCCCATGCGCAGCGCGTCGGCCCCGTATTTCTCTACCAGATCCATCGGGTCGATCGCATTGCCCAGCGATTTCGACATTTTGCGTCCCTGCGCGTCAAACACCAACGGCGTAAGGAACACGTTGGAGAACGGCAGCTTCCCCAGGACGTGCATGCCGAGCATCACCATCCGCGCGACCCAAAGAAAGACGATCTCGCCGCCGGTTACGAGTACCTGCGATGGATACCAGCACTCGAGTTCGAGTGTTTGTTCCGGCCATCCCAGAATCGAAAACGGCCAGATCCCGCTCGAAAACCAGGTGTCGAGCGTGTCGGCGTCTTGGGTGAGATCGCGCGTTGCGTGCTCGCGTTGCGCGATGTCGCGCGCTTCGGCCTCGCTCTCCGCCACGACCGGCGTTCCGTCGGGGGTGTACCAAACCGGCAAACGATGTCCCCACCACAACTGGCGCGAGACGTTCCAATCGCGAATGTTTTCCAGCCACTGCTCGTAGGTGCGCCCATAGCGTTCCGGCACGAACTTCAGCCGTCCAGTGCGGTAGGCTTCGAGCCCGGGTTCGGCCAGCGACGCCATCTTTACGAACCATTGCAGCGACAGCAGCGGCTCGATGACGTCGCCGGAGCGCTCGCTCACGGAAATCGCGTGACGGTAAGCTTCTTCTTTCACGATCAGGCCGCGGGTCCGAAGGTCGTCAACGATGCGCCGGCGCGCTTCGAAGCGGTCGAGTCCGGCGTACGGGCCGACCGCGATTTCGGCGCCGGTGATTTTCGCGTCGGGATCCATGATCGACGGCATCGGCAGTTCGTGGCGCAAACCGATTTCGTAGTCGGCGGCGTCGTGCGCCGGCGTCACCTTGACGGCCCCGGTGCCGAAGGCCGGGTCCACCGCCGTATCGGCCACAATTGGAACCGACCGGTCGAGCAGCGGCGGCACCAGGACCTTCCGGCCGATCAAATGCGCGTAGCGCTCGTCGCCGGAATGCACGGCAACGGCAACGTCGCCGAGCATCGTTTCTGGCCGCGTGGTGGCGACGACGATCCCCTCTCCCGGCGTGGAGCCGTCGGCAAACGGATACCGTACGTGCCAGAGCGTCGCGTCACGCTCGACGTGCTCGACCTCGGCTTCCGAGACGGTGGTTTGGCCTTTAGGATCCCAGTTGATCAGCCGCTTGCCTCGGTAAATCAAGCCCTCGCGGTAGAGCTGCACGAACACTTTGCGAACGGCTGCAGAGAGCCCGGCGTCCATGGTAAACCGTTCGCGCTGCCAATCCGCACCGAAACCGAGCACGCGAAACTGCGCGTTGATCTCACCGCCGTACGTGCGCGACCATTCCCATGCGCGCTCGACGAACTTCTCCCGGCCCAGACCGTCGCGCGTCAAACCTTCCTTGGCCATCTCTTTGACGATGACGGCCTCGGTAGCGATGGCCGCGTGGTCGAGCCCGGGGAGCCAGTCGGCGTTGTCGCCGAGCATCCGGTGATAGCGCGTGAGCACGTCCATCGCCGTGTACGTGGAACCGTGCCCGAGGTGCGCCCGGCCCGTGACGTTGGGCGGCGGCATGCAAATAATGAAGGGCGGACGCGCGGGGTCCGGCTCCTCGTGAAAGTAGCCGCCGCGTTCCCATTGCGCGTAAAGCCGCGGCTCGACCGCTTTGGGATCGTACTGCTTGGGGAGGTTCATGGGTCCGCCCTGCGTTCAGCGCGCCCCTCGCCGGAACCTCGAAACGCTCGTCTTTAACCGCTCGTAATGCCGGCTTAAGAGTTGCTTGCTAGCATCTGGCCCACATGGTGAGCGTTACCGAAGCGACCGTCGAGGCGTTGCTGCTCCAGGGCCGTACGGCGGCGGCGGGCGCGGCGATCGCCTCCGGGCGTCCCGAGAATCCGCGAATCGAGGCGTCGTTTCGACGCCTCGGAGGAGGGGTGTTCGCGCTCGCCGGCAGCGAGCGCAATCTTGCCGGGACCGTGGAGCCGGCGCTGCTCGCGTGTTCTTCCGACGTCGCGGCGGCAGCCTATCTGGCCGCGTTGCACGACGGCGCCGGAGCCCACGACTACCTTTCCGCCGCGGTGATTCTCACGTGGTCCGGCGAAGCGGCCGGCGCCTATCGATGCTTGCGCGCGGCGCACGCCAGCACGCTTTCGGAGGGTCGGGCGCACGTAGCCGTCGGCGCGCTCGAACGTTTAGCCCATCACGCGCTGCTCTTCGGCGACGTAACTATCGCTCGGGACGCCATCGAAGACGCGCTCGCACTCGCTTCGATCCATCGGTTGACGACCTGGCGCCTGCGATGCGCGGCGGCCGCAGCCCGCCTCGCCCTCGATGCCGGAGACGCGGCACGCGCAATCAAGCTCCTGGATGAAGCGCGGGCTGGGGCGCCACCGGTGGATTTGCTCGCGCTGTTTGCACCGACCGGAGCGAAGCTTGCGGTTGCGACCGAAGACGATGCGGCGCTGCGTAGCTGGACTTCACCCGATATCCTCGACGCGGCACTCTATTCCGGCGTATCGCAGTCGGCGGTTGCGGCGTCGATCGCGTGTCTGCTAGGAACCGGTGCCGCGTTGCCGCTCGAAGCACCCATCGCCCTGGCGCTGCGTCGCGCGCTGTTGCTGACCGGCAACGCCGCCGATGCGGCCGAGCTTTTCTCGCTCGCCGCGCGTTGCGGTACCGCCGGCGAAGCGCGCGCGGCCGCGAACGCGCTGCGCGCGGTGGTCGCCCCGGATCGCCGCTACCTGGCGGCCCACCATCTGCTCGCGCGCGCGCACCTGCTGCTCCGCAGCGGCGAGCGCGCCGGCGCGATCGACAGCGCGGGCGACGCGGCGCGAGCCTTCGATGCGATCGGCCTGCGCCGCTGGACCAACGAAGCCATGCTGTTGCTGGTGCATCGCGAAGGGAGCGCCGAGCCGCCCCGGCGGCGCCGCCCCACCGCTCTCTGACCGGGCGCGAGCGGCAGGTGGCCCATCTAGTTCGACGCGGCGCGTCCAATCGCGAGGTGGCGCATACGCTACAGATCAGCGAGCACACGGTGGAACGTCACGTCAGTTCGATCCTCTCGCGTCTGGGCTTGCGCTCTCGCTGGCAAATCGTCGACGCGAGAACTGTCGACGGCCAGCATTAAAGTTTGCGGTAGCTTTGTTAGCGCGACGTAATTAGAGTCGGTAGTACATTAACGATTCGCGCCGCCTCCCGGGATGCGCCTCGGCAACGACATCAACTAGCATCGGGTAAGACGGGTTGCCGCATCTGCGGCTTCCCGATTGCTGCCGGGAGTCGTCGTTGATCAAAACCCCGCGTTGGGTCGAGACACTGGTCGCTTTGGCCGGTTTTCTGTGGCTGGCCACGCCGTGGGCTCCCGCCGTCGCCGAAAGCGCGGGGATCATTTCGGGGACAGTCACCGACGACCGGACCCATCTCGCCGTAGCCGGCGTGGCGGTGTCGGCCGCGTCGCCTAGCGCGACCTATCGCACCGTTACCGACGCGCAGGGCCGCTTTCGGTTCTTGAGCGTGCTGCCCGACAACTATGCCCTGTCGTTTGCCCACGCTGGCTACGCGCCGTCCTCGACCGTCGTCGTCGTTCTCAACGGTTCGCAGCAAACGGTGAACGTCGCCATCTCGACTGCGCTGAAAACGATCGCCACCACCCGCGCTCGTTCTCCGGGAAGCGCCTTTCAACGCGGAATGACGATCGACACGTACACGGTGACCGGCGCGCAGATCGACATGGTGCAGGGCAAGGCTTTCAACACGAACGAGAACCAGCTGCTTCGCAGCATTCCAAGCATCACGATCGATAAATCCGGCACCGTCTCGATTCGCGGCGGTTTCGCGTTCGAGGCGGCCTATGAGTTCGAGGGTATCGACTACACGACACCCTCGGCAAACCTGCAAAACACCCTCCAAAACGTTGGGAACTTCAATCTGCTCA
>JBDTDR010000087.1:0-4085 GCA_039922955.1 Candidatus Tumulicola sp. | reverse complement strand
CGGAAACGTTCAACCTCCCTGGATGACGACCTTTCGCGCGGCGGCGCGCCACACGATCGCCGAGAGCGCCGCAAATGACAGCAGCCACAGGAGTTGGACGGCGAAACTGGCCGCCCATTGACTCGGCGGAATGATCCCGACGTAAATGAGCAGCGGGGTCGAATAAATGGCGGCAAACGGCAGGCCGAAAACGATCCGGCCGAGGACTCCCGGGAAAAACGTCAGCGGGATGATTTGCCCCGAGAGCAGATCGGAGGCCCAGCGTACGATCAGCTGTACGGCGAACGATTCGAGCGTCCAGAAGGCGATCGAGTTCATCAAGAAGTTCAGGAAGAAGTTGACGCCGTAGCCGATCAGGAAAGCGAACAAAAACGCCGCGAAGACGGCCGGTCCCGGCACGTCGATGCGTACGAGCAGCAGAGCGCACAGGAGCGATGGAACGACCAGCACTGCGTGCAGCAACGTCTGTCCGGCGCCGTCGCTAAAGAAATAGAGCGGCAGGCTGATCGGCTTCATTAAGTCCGTCGCAATTCCGCCCTCGCGGATTTTGTCGCGAATCAAACGCGTGCCGTCGACTTCGAGGATGAGCGACATCAGCATCGCCACCGTCGCGTACGTGATCATCCCGTGCAGCGGAAGGTTCGCGGGTGCGGCGTTCTGCGCATACAGTGCGGTCCACAGGGACCGCAAGATATAGACGCGCAGCACCAGCGACCCAATCTCGGTAAGGACCTCCATCCGGTAGGTGGCCTCCCGCGCAAAGGCCTTCTTGGCAAACTCCAGATAAGGCTCGATCGCGCCGAGCATCGTCGCTCCGAGTCGCTGCAACGGTTTTCAGCGCCCCTTTTGCCGTTTGATCGCTTCCTGCCGTCGGTGCTCCATCTCTTCGAGCTCGAGCATCATCACGTCGACGACCTTGTCGACCTGTGTCGCTTGCGTCTGCGGCGGTTCCTCGCCGGACCGGCGCGGCGGCGGCTTGACGTTCGTATGTTCGCCCAGCGTCGTATCTTGAGCGTGTATCTTGCGCAGGAACTTCGCATACGTCTGCGCCGCCCGTGCCCGCACGTCGTCTCCCGGCTCGAGGTTGAAGACCGTTTCGTAAAAATTTATCAGCGCGTGAACTTCCGGCGCCTTGTCGGGCGGATAGATCGTCGCCGGATTACCGAACGCGACGTGCTGCATCGGCACGCTCGCGCCCCGCGGCAGGCGCGTATCGACGTGCACGATGCCGCCGATCGCAACGCCGCTTCCGTCCTCGAGCGTCGCGCCGTTGAAGATCTTCGTTCCGCTCGCGATAAAACAGCCCGCTCCGACGGTGGCACCCACCACGTAGGCGTGCGGCCCGACGATGCAGCGCTCCCCGATCGAAAGCGGAAACTGACGGGCGCCGCCGCCGCTGGCTTTGAGCACCGCGTTCTCCATGATCACGGTGTCGGATCCGATCGTCACCGGCGCGCCTTCGGAAACGATCACCGCGCCGTGCAGCACGGCACAGCCCGCCCCGATCGTCACGTCGCCGCCGATCATCGCGCTCGGCGCGACGTACGCGCTCGAATGGACTTTCGGTTTCTTCGCATTGCTCGAAACCATCATAGCGCGGCCTCCTCGTAACCTTCGACGTAGATGCGCCGGATGATCGATTCGAGATCCGGCTCCTCGATGTTTACGTCTTCGACGCGATAACGTTCGCTCGCTTGGCGCACCAGCATGTCGACGCGCTGACGGTTGCGATCGAAGCGAAAACGGGCGCTGGTGCCGTCGGAACCCACCAGCTCCGCACCCTCCAGTCGCGGGTCGGGGACCGATTCGCTAAAATGCACCACCAGCGTGCGGAATCGTCCGTACTCGCTCTTGATCCGCTCGACGCCGCCGTCGTAGATGACGATGCCGCGATCGATCAAGATAATGCGCTTGCAGAGCCGCTCGACTTCCGCGAGATCGTGGGTGGTCAGAATGACCGTCGTGCCGCGTTCGGCGTTGATGCGCGAGATGAAGGCGGTAATTGCGTCCTTGGCCACCACGTCAAGCCCGATCGTCGGCTCGTCGAGATAGACGATCGTGGGACTGTGCAGCAGGGCCGCCGCAAAGTCGCCGCGCATGCGCTGCCCGAGCGAAAGCTGGCGCACCGGCGTGCGCAGAAAGTCGTCCATCTCCAGGATCGCGATGAACTCATCGAGATTGCGGCGATACCGGTCGCGCGGGATCCCGTAGATGGCCCGCAGCAGTTCGAACGACTCGATCAGCGGGAGGTCCCAATAGAGCTGGCTGCGCTGACCGAACACGACGCCGATATTGCGGGCGTTTTCTTTGCGCCGATCGGAAGGAACGAGCCCGGCAACGCGCACTTCGCCCGAGGTCGGCACGAGGATGCCGGTGAGCATCTTGATGGTGGTCGACTTTCCGGCGCCGTTGGGCCCGATGTAGCCGACCAGCTCCCCGGGTTCCAGCGACATCGTCACGCCCCCAACCGCGACGCGATCCTCATACGATGGCGAAAAAAGCGTACGAAGGGCCCCGAGCGGGCCCGGCACGCGCTTGACGGTGCGGAAGACCTTACGCAAATCGCGGGTCTCAATGATAGGCATCGAGGTCCTAAGCTTCGGCGCTCCGTACACCCTTTCCATGGTCGTGACGATTTCCAACGAGTACGGCGCGGGCGCGCTGGCGATCGCGGCGCGCGCCGCCGCCGAGCTGGGTTACGAATACGTCGACGGGCAGCTGCCGGTCGTCGTTGCCAAGCGCTTGAGCATTTCGCCCGAGGAAGTGGAAGCCAATGAGGACACGGGCCGGACGCTCGGCGAACGCCTGCTCGCGAGCCTCGAACGCGCGACGCCCGAGCTGGCCGCGTCGTCGCCCGTGCCGCCGTTCGACCGAGAATTGCTCAACGCGGTGCAGGAAGCCGTGCGCGAATATGCGGCCCACGGCAACGTCGTTATCATCGGGCGCGGCGCCGGCGTCATCCTGGGCCCCCGGCCGGGCATCCTGCGGATCTTCATGCACGCTCCCCGAGAATGGCGCATCGCCCACGTGATGGCGGCGTACGGTACCGATCGCAAGGTCACCGAAGCCGAGGTAGACGCGGTTGACCGCATGCGCACCGCGTACCTGCACGACTGGTATGGCGCGAAGTTCGGCGATCCCGGTAACTACGATCTCTGCATCGACATGGCGCGCTTGGACGAAGCGCAGGGCGCCGCGCTGATCGTGGCCGCGGTGCGCATTCACGGCGGAAGCGACGCGCGATGATCGAACAGCCGATCCCAAAACGATCGGCGTCGATCTTTGCCGCGCTGCGGTACCGCGACTTTCGCCTGCTCTGGGGCGGCTTGATGGTTTCTAACCTCGGCACCTGGATGCAGTTCACGGCGATGGGATATTTCGTGGCGCGGCTCGCCGGATCGCCGCATATCGCGGCGCTCGACCTCGGCATTCTCGGCGCTTCACGCGCGATTCCCGTGCTGCTGCTTTCGCCGGTCGCGGGCGTCGTCGCCGACCAACTGCCGCGCCGCCGCGTGCTGGTCGTCACCAACACGACGATGGCGATTGCCGCGCTGCTGTTGGCGCTGCTCGCCAGCGTGAATCGGCTCGACATGGTAAGCCTAATCTTGATTTCCGCGCTCAACTCGGCGGCGAATGCCTTCGACTCGCCCACGCGCCAGAGCTGGGTGCCGCTGCTGGTCGGCCGCCAGTACGTCGGTAACGCCGTCGGGCTCAACTCGGTTGCGTTCAACGCGCCGGCCGTGATCGGCCCCGCACTCGCCGGCGTGCTGATCGTCGCGGTTGGGGTCGCCGGGTCGTTCTACGTCAACGCCGTCCTGACGCTCGCCGTCGTCGTCGCGGTCATGATGATGGCCCCGTCGCCGCCAACGGTCAAGCAGCGCGAGCCGATGCTGCGCGCGATGCGGCAAGGCATGGTCTTTCTGATCGGTCATCCGATCCTGCGGTGGATCGTCCTCGCGTTCTTCATCACCGCAGTCTTCGCGCGACCGTACAGCCAACTTATCCCGGCCTTCACCGAAAACGTGCTCCACGCCGGCGCTCAGGGACTCGGCTGGGCCGTTTCGGCCATCGGAATCGGCGGCTTC
>JBDTDR010000086.1:0-5660 GCA_039922955.1 Candidatus Tumulicola sp. | reverse complement strand
GCGGTGGCGGTGTCGCCGACGGCATAGGCTTTCTTGTCGAGCTTCACCGCAACCACGCTGGCGTCCGATTGACCCCAGTCGGCTTCGCCCGAACCGAAAGCAAACACCTGGATGTCGGTCGCGCTCGCATCGTTCTTCGCACCCGCGAAGGTCGCGCGAACCCGATAGGGTCCCGTGTCGCGCGGCGTGAGATTGACGGTGACGGCCTGGTCGCCCGAGGTGACGTCGGCGGTCGCAACCGATTCGTACTTGACCGCCTGTTGCGCGCTTTCACCGCCCTCGACTTGCTGCGTCGCCGACGTGTAGGTCATCTTCTGGAGATCGAGATGCAGCGCGCGGCCGGCGATCGTGCGACCGCCGGCATCGGTGACGATCGCGCGAATCGGCATCGGCTTGCCGGCGGAACCGACGACGTCGGAGGCAAGCCCGATGACCGCGTCGCCCGGCAGGGCCAGGAAACTCTTGGAGTCGGACACCGACAGATGCGAAACGTCGGTGGCTTCCATGTCCACCGTGTAGGTCATCGGAAAAGGCAGGTCGCCGCTCACGGGAACGTCGAGCGTGGTCTTGCCCTGCGCGTCCAGCGGCAGGTCGCGCTGCAGCACGTCGGTGTCGAACGACGGCGTCTCCTCGGGCCAGAACCACTGCCGCCCGAACGCGAAGTCGTCCCAGCCCTTCGGCTGCACGGTCGCGGCCTCGCGGGTGACGTAGGCGTGCACGGCGCCGCCCTGCAGCGGCGCCCCGAAGAGGTAGGCCGCGACGGCCGAAGCGTTCACGCTGCCGCCGGCCGGGGCCGACTGCGCGCTCACGTCGAGCGTCAACTTGAAGTTCTGCGGTTTGAATTCCGCCACGCGCAGCGACCCGTTGATGTCGTTGCCCCTCGCACCTTTGGCGTCAACCGTGTAATATCCCAACGCCTGCCGTTTCGAAAAAACGATCGGTCGCGAAAATATGCCGTAGGCGTCGGTCTTCACGGTGCCCAGCGCCGTGACCACGTTGTTCGGATCGGCCAGCGTCACGCGATACACGGCGTTCCCGTCGGGGACCACCCGGCTGCCGCGCCCGTAGTACGCAACGCCCGTGATGACGCCGCGTTCGCCGGGCTGATACATCATGCGATCGCTGAAAACGATGCCGCGTGAGAGCGGCGCGCCGCTCGACCAGCCGGCATTAACGTCGAACCGGTACAGTCCACCCGAACCCGACAGCATCAGCGTGGCTGCGTCGCCGCCTTCGGTCGCGACGATCCCCAGGTTGGGCGCTTGATTCGCCGTGCCACCCGCGAAACAGCGCTCCAGATCGACGCCGCGAACGTCGACCTCACCGTCGCTTCCGGTCGTCCCGGCCGCGCAGGCGGCGGGCGCCGCGCCGCCCGAGCTCGAGCGGTCCACGTTGCGGTAAACGGTGACGCGTACGCCGGCGGCGGGCGCGCCGTCGCTCAGGTGCTGCACCAGCACGATCCCGTGCTCCGGGAAAAATTCGCCGAAAACGCCCAGGTTCGTCAGCTGCGCGATCCCGGTGAGGCCGGGAGCGCCGTTGGCCGAGTCAAGGCCGGTGCGAAAGCCGTACGCGAGCGCACCGAACCGTCCGCCGAGCTGACCCTGGAGCGGAACCTGCACGACGCTTTGAGCGTTGCGCCGCGCGCCGATCAGGGATTTCTCCGGCCAGCTCGCCGGCGCGGGGAGATTTGCAAGCGCGTCAGGATAGCCGAACAAGTCTTGCGGTGCAATTCGGGCGTACGCCGCCGCATAGCGATCGCCCGGAAGATTCGTCGCGTACAAGTTGAGTGCGACGTTGAGTCCGGCCGGAATGACGCTCGAGCCCGTCGGCGCCCAGGCGCCCGGCGCAAAGTCGCTCGTGCGAACGATCAGTTGCTGCCGATGCCCGAGCGTTTGCCCGAAAACGTCTTTGACGCTGGCTGCGACCGTCACGGTGTAGGTCGCGTTGGGATCGAGCGCATACGGGTCGAGCGCGATCGCGGTGGCGTCGTCCGACAGCGTGGTAAGGCTCTTGACGTTGGCGGGAGCGGGTGAAACGCTCACCGCACCGGCGACCGACTTCGGATCGAGCGGATTGGTGAATGCGATCGCCGGATCGCCGCCGGCAAACCTTCCGCCGCTGCCCGGGCTCGGCTTCGGCGTCGGCACGACGGCCAGTGCGGCGTACGTGCGGATCGCGCCGGTAAACGTCTTCAGCGTTGCCACGTTGCCGTATGCGGGCTCGACGCCCGGCCCGATCGTGAGGGCATACTCCGTCGCCCGATGCAGATCGCGCTGCGGGGTCACGTCGTAGATCCAGGCGGTCAGCGACGGATCGAACAGTTCCGAGGCGTTGCTGCCCGGAAAAGGCGTGGGCTGCGCTTCGAGCTTCACGGTCACCGGTACGCTGTCGCCGCCGCCGGCGAGGCGCGTATGGGCGGCTAGCGAGGCCGGATCGACCTGGGCATTGGCCGTGACCGGGATCGTCGGGCGCAAACCCGCCGGGGGCGGCGAAGCTTGGTCGTCGGGAGCCGTCAGCCGCGGTAGGCGGGTGAACGATACCGGCGCCGTTTCGAAGGTCCAGGCGAGATCCCGGTCGAGCGAATCCCCGGCCAGATCGCGCAGGCCGACCGTCAGCATGACGCGCACGCGCGAACCGACCGGCAGCGCCGCGTCGGCGACGAAGCCGAGCATGCGCGGCGTCAGCACCACGAAATGCCCCTTGAGGCCGGGCTCGATGCGTACGTGTCCTAGGATCTCGCGCGGGCCGTCGCCGGAAAGCGATTCCACCTTCGCGACCGGTTTGGCGAAGATGACGCGGATTTGCGCGAGCGATTGCGCGCTGCCGATCGGCGAGATCGAGAAAATCCAAGGCGGCAGCGACGGCCTCCCGACGGCCGCCACGGGCGTCAGCTTCGCCGCCGGAGCGGTAACCGGCGCGGAGCACGAGGCGGCCGCGAGCACGCCGCAGGCGGCCAAAAGCGAACCGAGCAACAGGCGCAACGGGGTTCCTTTCGACGGGCACGGCGGCAACGCGCGCCCCGCCGTCGTACATTACAAGAAGCTTCGTGAAACTCTTTGCACCCGCGCTATTCGCGCTCGTTCTCGTGACCGCGACGGCGGCATACGTGTGGAGCATCGACGTGGCCGCGCTCCCCGCACGGCGCGGTGCCGTCACCTTCACCGACCGCACCGGCATGCCGTTGGGCACGGTTCTAGCGTCGGACTCGTCCCACGCCGTGGCGGTGCCGCTGGATCGCATCTCGCCGGATTTTCTGCGCGCCATCGTAGCCGCCGAGGACGCGCGCTTTAGCCGGCACGGTGCGATCGACGTCGCGGCGCTGGCGCGCGCGGCCCGCGACTACGCCGTGTTCGGCGAGGCCCGCAGCGGCGGGTCAACCATCGAGATGCAACTCGCGCGGCTCCTGCACCCCGGGCCGAGCACGATATGCGGAAAGTTGGTGCAGATCGTGGGAGCCGAGCGAATCGCGCTGCGATCGAGCAAGCGCGCCATTCTCGCGGCGTACGTCAATCGCATACCGATGGGCGGAAACCTCTACGGGGTCGAAGCCGCCGCGCGCACGTACTTCGGCGAACCGGCCAGCGACCTCGACCTGGCGCAAGCTTCGCTATTGGCGGCAATTCCCAACGATCCCAGCCACCTCTCGCCCGACGTCGGCTGGAAAGCGCTGCGCGCCCGCCAGCGATACGTGCTCCAGCGCATGGTCGATCTGCGCGAGATTTCGGGCGCCCGCGCCGACCGTGCATTCGCCGAGACGCTGCGCGTGCGCCGGCACGACACCGGCATTACCGACGCCGCCCACGCGCTTTTTGCGCTGTACCGGCAGATCCCCGGCGGCAACGGGCGCGTTCGCACGACCATCGACCGAACGCTGCAGCGTTTCGTCGCTGCCCAGACGCGCGACGTTATCGGAGCGCTGCAAGCCTATCATGTGACCGATGCGGCCGCGCTCGTGGTCGACAATCGTACCGGCGCGGTGCTGGCGTACGTCGGTTCGCCGGATTATTTTTCGGACGAAGCGCTCGGGCGCAACGACGGCGTTGCGGCGCTGCGACAGCCGGGTTCTTCGCTCAAGCCGTTCGCATACGAACTCGCGCTCGAACGCGGAACGATTATGTCAACGACGATTCTGCCCGACGTTCCGGCGACGTACGCCATTCCCGGCGGTAAACTCTACGCGCCGGCCGATTACAGCGGCCGCTTCAGCGGTCCGGTTCGCGTGCGGTACGCGCTCGCAAACTCGCTCAACGTTCCGGCCGTGCACGTGCTTTCCGCGCTTGGGGTCGACGCCTTCCTCGAGCGTTTGCACGCGCTCGGTTTCGCTCATCTCGATCGTCCGGCGTCGTACTACGGTCTGGGCTTGACGCTGGGCAGCGGCGAGGTAAGCCTGTGGGAACTCGTCGGAGCGTACGTCACGCTGGCGCGCAGCGGATCGCCGCTTCCGCTCCATCTTCTCGCGGACGTTTCCCCGGCCGACAGCGCCCCGATCGGCGACCCCGCAACCTGGCAGTTGATCACCGACATGCTGGCCGATTCGCACGTTCGGGCGCAGTCTTTCGGCATCCACTCGGTGCTGGAGATGCCGTTTCCCGCGGCGGTAAAAACCGGCACCTCCTCCGATTTTCGCGATACCTGGACGGTGGGATTCACGCGCGACTACACCGTGGGCGTGTGGGTCGGGAACTTCGACGGCAGCGCGATGCGCGGCGTCTCCGGCGTCACCGGCGCGGGACCGCTGTGGAATCGCATCATGCTGCACCTGCACGAGCGCGACGAGCCGCAGGCATTCGATCCTCCGCGCGGATTCGTGCGCGCGCGCATCTGTGCGACCACCGGCCACGCGCCGCGCTCGGAGTGTCCGGCGGTCGTGGCGGAATGGGTGCTCCCACGCGATCTCGCGCGGGTCCGCCGCGCGACCCCGCAGCGGCTTGGCCGTGAGTACGATCCTTGGCTGGCGCTCCACCCGCAGGAAGCCGCGGCGTCGCGGCTGCGCATCGTCTTCCCGCACGACGGTGACGTTTTCGTCGCGAACGCGGCGCCGACCGCGCTGGCGGCGCGCGAACAGGAACTCTCGCTGCGCGCGGTTGATTCCGGACGCGCGCCGCGGTGGAGCGCAAACGGCCGCGCGGTCCCGCTCGATGCGAGCGGAACCGCGTTCTTGCCGGTGAGGATCGGGAAGTGGACGATCGACGCCGACGACGGCCGCGAGCGCGCTCGAGTGACGATTCGCGTCGTGCCCGCGCGGCGCGACGCCAATCCGGGGTTTACTTTTCTAAAAGCTGGACGTTATTAGCGTTGTCGTCGTTGAAGAATATCTTCGTGGTCGCGTCGGTCGAGCCGAACGAATCGATGCCGAAGAGCGCGGCGGCCGCACCCTTGTCGACGTTCTTGGTTGCGAGCAGCTTGCCGTTGACGGCGATCTCGACAAGCAGATTCGTGCCCGCGGCATCGAGCGTATTACCGATCACGAGGTTGCCGTTCGGCAGCAACGTCGAGCTAATCGGTCCGTTAAGCGGTTTGCCGGAATAGACGACGCGCGCGTCGCTCGCTTTGGGTCCGGAAAACGTCTTACCGCTCGACCCCACGACGATCTCGCCCGGCGAGTTGAGGTCGCGGTAAGCGTGCGAGATCGCGTGGGAGCACCCATTCCGCCACGACCG
>JBDTDR010000085.1:0-4560 GCA_039922955.1 Candidatus Tumulicola sp. | reverse complement strand
AATCGCGTGTCGCACGGAACGGATGCTGGCCGCCGGTCTCGTGCAAGAGGCGCAACGTATCGGCGAAGCGGCCGTGGCGGCGAGCGCGGTCGGGTATCCGCAAGCACTCGCGTTCCTACGCGGCTGGAGCACGGCCCCCGAACTGCGTGCGTCGCTCGAACGCGCCACCAAGCGTTACGCTCGCCGCCAGCGCGCGTGGTTTCGCGCCGAGCGCGAAACGCTTGCGCTTGCTCCCGAGGCGGTGGCCGGCGCGGCACGGGAAAAGCTTGGCTGGTCTGCGAAGCCGCTTGATCATGGCCGGAAGCCTCCAAGATTCGTTTCTCGACGAATGTAAACAGCAGCGTACGCCGGTGACCGTCTGCCTAGCGAGCGGAGTCGAGCTTCGCGGCGTCGTGAAGGGATTCGATCCTTTCACCCTGCTGCTGGCGGGCGAGCGCACGACGTTTCTCGTTTACAAACATGCCGTCGCGACGATCGCTCCCGACGCACCCGCCGCCGATACAATCGCCGGCGCGTGAGTTCGACGATTCCCCTGACGAAGATGCATGGGGCGCGCAACGACTTCGTGATCCTCGACCGCCGTGTGGCGCACGTCGACTCGCTGCCGTCGTTCGCGCGTCGGGTTTGCGAGCGGAGGACGGGAATCGGCGCGGACGGGTTGATCGTCATCGAGCCTTCCAACACGTCCGACGTGGCGATGCGCACGATCAACGCGGACGGCAGCGAAGCCGAGATGTGCGGAAACGGCGTTCGGTGCGCGGCCCGCTGGCTCGACGAGGCCGGCGAAGGCGACCGTGTGGAATTCGAGACGGCCGGCGGCGTCGTGCGTTGCGAAGTCGTCGCGCGCGCGCCGGAGTACCTCGTTCGCGTGTCGATGGGGTCGCCGCGCATCCTGCCGCGCGCGCCCGAGTCTCCGGACGACGCCGTTCTCGTCGATCTCGGGAACCCGCACGTCGTGTACTTTGTCGACGACGCCGACGTCGTCGATCTCGCAACGCTGGCCGAACGCCTCCAAACCGACGCTCGGTTTCCCAACGGTACGAACGTTCACGTCGCCGTCGTGGAAGGCCGGGGGCGGCTGCGCTTGCGTCATTGGGAACGCGGCGTCGGCTTAACGATGGCTTGCGGAACGGGGGCAGTCGCCTGCGCGGCGGCGGCGATCGACCGAAACCTCGTGATGTCGCCGGTGGAAGCGTTGGTGCCGGGTGGCCGGCTCGTCGTCGAATGGGATGGTCAAGGACCGGCCGCGCTTACGGGCCCCGCCGTGCGCGTTTTCGATACGGAAGTGCGCGCGCAGGCCGGCGCGGCAACGCTTTGACCGAACTTGCGTACTGCGACGCTAAGGGTCGAATCTATTCCGACGAGTCCACGATCCCGCTGGCCGACGGCGGCATCGTTCGGGAAGCGGACGCCGACGAGCTGATACCGGCGCCCGATGGAACGGTCGAAATGATTCTCCCCGGACGGCGCCCGCTGACGAGCATCGGGCCGGCGGCCGGCGGCCGCTACGCACTGGCGGCGATTTTACCCGCCGGCTACACGCGGCTGCTCGTTCCGGCCTACGTGAAGGATCGCGGCGCTCCGGATCTGCCGCTTTTTGGTTATACGTTCGGCTGCATCGTCGACGACCGGCTGCACGTCGCGGCGGTGAAAACCGACGAAGGCGAGGATTGGCAGCCACGCCGTTTTGCTCGAGGTGAACTGGAGGCGCTGCTCGAGCGGCGCGTTGCCGCCGATCCGAGCAACCGCGTTTTACGCCAAGTCGCGCGTTGCTCGCTGGAGTACGGATGTTTTACCGCGCAGAACGTCTTTCTCGAACGGGGCGAAGCGGCGCTGCCGGTTTCACCGAAGTGCAACGCGCGCTGCGTCGGCTGCATCTCCGAACAAGAACCCGAGGCGCGCCTCCCGTCACCGCAGACGCGCATCGCCTACGAGGTGACGGCCGAAGAACTCGCGCGAATCGGAATACGCCACCTCGAGCGGGTTGAAGACGGCATCGTCTCGTTCGGACAAGGGTGCGAGGGCGAGCCGCTTCTACGATCGATCGCGATCGCCGGCGCCATCGAGTCGATCCGTGCAGTCCGGCCCAACGGCACGATCAACCTCAATACCAACGGTAGCCTGCCCGGCGCGCTCGCGCGCTGCATCGACGCCGGTTTACAAGCGGTGCGGGTGAGCCTCAATTCCTTTCGGCCTCACGCATATGCGGCGTACTACCGGCCGCAGGGATATGCGCTGGACGACGTGCTCGAATCGGTTCGCCTCGCGGTGCGCCGGGGAGTGCGAACCAGTCTCAATCTGCTCACGCATCCGGGCGTTACCGACGACGAAGCCGAAGTCGCCGCGATGGCGGAATTTTTACGCGCGGTTCCGGTCGCGATGGTGCAGACTCGTACCCTCAACATCGACCCCGAGTGGTATTTCGACACGGTTGGCCGCCCGCGGCAGCCCCTCGGCATGCGTCAGGCGATCCAAACGATCCGCCGCCTCAGCCCGGTCGGCAACTTCACGCACACCCACTAACAGGTTAGTGGCCCGTGTCGAAGCCGGCGATTGCGGCGACGAACGACTCGCCGTACCGTTCGAGCTTCACGTCGCCGACGCCCGAGATGCCCCGAAAGGCTCCCAGCGTCGCCGGCTTTCTCGACGCCAGTTCGCGCAGCGTCGCATCCGAGAAAACGACGTACGGCGGCACGCCTTGGTCGTCGGCGAAGCGTTTGCGCAGGCGGCGCAGCTCTTCAAAAAGGTCGCTTTCAAACGGCGCGTCCACGATCCCGCGGGGGGGCTTCTTACGGCCCTTGGAGGGCTTCCCCACGATCCGCGGTTTGGCGAACTCGAACGGCCGGCGTTCTTTGAGTGCGTTCCGGCCTTCTTGCGTGAGATGCAGCGTGCGGTGTTCGGGCGCAAGCTCGAGCCAGCCGACGCGCAGGAGCTCGGAAACCAGGGCGAGCCACTCCGCTTTGGAGTACTCGGTTCCGACGCCGAAGGTCGAGATCCGGTCGTGTCCGCGCGCGACGACGGTATCGGTAGGGTGGCCGAGGAGCACGTCGATCACGTGATGAGAGCCCGTTGCATACCCGCTGTGCGCGCGAACGCGATAGACGCAGGACAGCATCTTGGCGGCCGTTATGGTGGCGTCCACGCGCTCGGGCGGATCTAGGCAGTTGTCGCAGTTGCCGCAGGCGTCGGGAACGTCCGCGTCGCCGAAGTAGCGAAGCAAAAACGCGCGACGGCAAGTTGGTGCCGCGGCGTAGTCGAGCATCTTGCGCAGCAGGCGATGCGCGCGCTCGCGCTCCTCCGAGTCGTCGATTTCGGCGATGAAATGACGTTGCTTGGCGGCGTCGCCGCCGCTGAAGAAGAGCGCGCAGTCGCTCGGCAGCCCGTCGCGGCCGGCGCGGCCGGTTTCCTGGTAGTAGCCCTCGAGATTCTTGGGAACGTCGTAGTGAACCACGTAGCGCACGTTGGGTTTGTCGATCCCCATGCCGAAGGCAATCGTCGCGCAGATGACGCGAATTTCGTCGCGAATAAAAAGCTCTTGATTGCGCGCGCGATCCCGCGCCGGGAGCCCGGCGTGATACGGTCGCGCGGAAATGCCCGCCGCGGAGAGGCGTACGGCCAAATCCTCGGCGGACTGCCGGCTAGCGACGTACACGATGCCGCTCTCGGCGGCGCGCGCGGTCGACCATGCCAGCAGCTGTTTGAACGCATCGCGTTTTTCGAAGACAACGTAGCGGAGGTTGGGGCGGTTGAATCCGGCGATGAATCGCCGCGGGCTGCGCAGTCGCAGAAATCGCTCGATATCGTCGCGCACGCGGTCGGTCGCAGTGGCGGTAACCGCGAGAATCGGAACGCTTGGATAGCGTTCGCGCAGCGACGCGATTTGACGGTACTCGGGGCGAAAGTCGTGCCCCCACTCGCTGACGCAATGCGCTTCGTCGACGGCAACGTGCCGGAGGTTCCATCGTGCCAGGCTCGATTGAAAGTCGGGAAGGACGATCCGTTCGGGGGCGGCGTAGAGCAGCCGGTACTCGCCCCGATCGAGCCCGGCGATGCGGCGCGCGGCCGTGGTCCCGTCGATCGAGCTGTTCAAAAACGTCGCCTCGACACCGTTTGCCAGCAACCCGTCGACTTGGTCCTTCATCAAGGCGATCAACGGCGAGATCACCAGCGTGAGACCCGGCTGCAACAGCGGCGGCAACTGGTAGCAGAGCGACTTACCGCCGCCCGTCGGAAGGAGCGCGAGCACGTCGTCGCCGGCCAGCGACGCTTCGACGATCTCGCGCTGTAACGGGCGAAACGAATCGTATCCGAAGTAGTGCTTGAGCGCGCCGTCGAGCGTCATCGTCTCCACCGTGCCCCCTTCACGACGCAGGGCGACGCAACCCGCGCGCCAGACCGATTTGCGTGCGTTAGTTCATGAAGGAGAGTCCGGCGCCGACGTAGTGTTGTTTTTGACCGTTCAAGAGGGTTGGGGAAAATCCATATTCCACGTCGAGTTGAACGTGCGGGCCGAAGTCGCGCTGGTAGACGAAGTCTAGGAAACTCTTGGAGCCCAGGTTC
>JBDTDR010000084.1:0-5123 GCA_039922955.1 Candidatus Tumulicola sp. | reverse complement strand
CGTGCAGCAGGCGCGGAAGATTTCCAATCGACGCTCCGCGAGCGCGCGCCGAACGTGAGTACGATCTTCATCGAAACGCGCGTCCAAGGTAAAGGCGCGGAGCTGGCCATCGCCGACGCGCTGGAACGTGCGTCACGCGAAGACGTCGACGCCGTGGTCCTGGCGCGCGGCGGCGGCGCACTCGAAGAGCGTTCCCCCTTCGATACCGAGGTCGTCGTGCGCGCGATCGTTCGTTCGCGGCATCCCGTCGCGACGGCGATCGGTCATACCCGAGATCACCATCTTGCCGACGACGTGGCGGATGCGATTTTCAAGACGCCGACCGCCGCGGCGGAGTACATCGCGGGATCGTGGTCGGAGGCGGCGACCCGTTTATCCAATCAACGTGGACGTCTCGCGCGCTCGATCGACGCGATCGTCGCGCGGGCTTCGCAGCGCCGCGACGCGAGTATGGGCGAGCTCGAGCGGTCGGGTTTGCGAACCGTGGCCGCCAAACGCACGTCGTTGATGCAACGCGTCGCGCGACTGGAGCGCTGGAATCCGCAACGCATGGTCGCCGAGGTGCGATCGCGGCTCGCGCGGGGAAGCGGCCGGCTCGATACGGAGGCCGCGCGCCTGATCTCGCGTAACGTCCGCGCGTCCGGCGAAAAGCGTGCGGCGCTGGAGCGCAGCGTGACGGCGTTGCTGACGAACGTCTCGCGTCGTCTCGAACGGGCCGAGGCGGGTCTCGACCGGTTCGATCCGCTGGCGCCGCTGTCGCGCGGCTATGCGATCGTTACCAAGGGCGGCGTGGCCGTACGCGATGCTGCGGGAATTCGAACCGGCGACGCGATTGAGGCTCGGCTCGAACGCGGGATGCTGGGAGCCCGCGTGGAATCGGTGCACGACCATGGCTGACGCACTACCGCAAACCTTTGAAGCGAAGCTGGCGCGCATCGATGCGATCGTCAAAGAGCTCGAGGGCGGCGCCGTCGAGCTGCAGCGGGCCACCGAACTCTTCAAGGAGGGCAAGACGCTGTCGCGCGAGTGCGAGGCGCTTCTGAAAGGCGCCCAGGAGCAAATCGATCGCGCGACGCGCGACGAGTCGCCGTCGGCTTCGGGATAGCGCTCGCGGTGAGCGAATCGGTTCGGCTGGATGCCGCCGTCGCGACCCGAACCGGAATAACGCGTTCGCAAGCGCGCAGTCTGATCATGGAAGGCCGCGTCCGCGTCGACGGTGCGGTCGCAACCAAGGCCGGACAGAGCGTCAAAACGTCGGCCGCGATCGATCTCGAAAGGCCGCGTCGCTTCGTCAGCCGCGGCGGTGAAAAGCTCGAACGCGCGCTCGATGCATTCGGCCTCGACGTTAGCGGATGCACCGCACTCGACGTCGGTGCGTCCACCGGCGGATTCACCGATTGTCTCCTCCAGCGCGGCGCGTCGCAAGTCACGACCGTCGACGTCGGGTACGGACAGCTGGACTGGCGCTTGCGCAACGATCCCCGCGTGTGCGTCATGGAGCGTACGAACTTTCGGCTGCTCGGCGACGATGCGTTCCCGAGTGGGTTCGACATCGTGGTCGTCGACACGTCGTTTATCTCGGTCCGCACGATCGTAGCGCGAGCGTGGGCGTATCTTCGGCCGGGCGGCGCGACGGTCGCCCTCGTGAAGCCCCAGTTCGAAGCCGGGCGGGAGCGTCTTGGGGGAGGCGGTGTGGTGCGCGATCCGGCCGTTCACCGGGCGGTCTTACACGAGGTTCGCGACGCTCTGGCGTCGCTCGGGATCGTCGCGACCGCGCTCGTCGCCTCGCCGTTGCTCGGGCCGGCCGGCAACCGCGAATTTCTTCTGGAGTTGCGCCGCGAAGGCCCTCCCATCGACGACGCACGAATCGACGAAGTCCTAGCCCTTGATGAGCACGATGCTGGCGATCCATAAGAAACTGGTCGCGCTCTACGTCGACGTGGCGCGCGAGCACGCGCGCGCGATTGCGGGGCGAATTGCCACGAGTTTTAGGGCGCGCGGCTTCGGGGTCGCGCTCTGTCGCGGGCAGCACGAGGTTCTGCAAATTGAGAACGACGGCGCGGTGCCCGAAGAATCGTCGCTGCTGATTACGGTCGGGGGGGATGGCACGCTGCTGCGAGCCGCGCGCCTGGCGGTTGAAGGCGGCGTTCCGATCCTCGGAATCAACACCGGCCGGCTCGGATTTCTCACCGAGCTCGACGAGGACGATCCGGCCATCGACCGGCTCCCGCTGGCCGTCGAGCGGGGCCTGTACGTCGAAGAGCGCGTCGCTCTCGAAGCCGAATACGAGGGACGCCGATATTTTGCGCTCAACGACGTGGTCGTGCGAAAAGGTGAGGTTTCGCGCATCGTTCCGTTCGGCCTGCGATTTGATGATGAAGCGATCGTACAGATCCCGGCGGATGGGATCTGCGTTTCGACGCCGACCGGCTCGACGGCGTACTTCCTATCGGCGGGCGGTTCGATCATCTCCCCAAGCGTGGACGCGTTCGGCGTCGGTCCGCTGCTGCCGCATACGCTGTTCTCCCGCCCGTTGATCGTGCCGACGAGTTCGCGAATCGAGATCAGCTGCGATTCCGAGATCGCGCAGGCTCACCTCGAATGTGACGGCGACGTCTTGGCCGACATCGCTCCCGGTTCCAGCGTAATCGTCCGCCGCCACGCAAAACGGGTTCGTTTCGCGCGCACGTCTCCGCTGCGTTTCTTCGAACGCCTGGAGGCCAAGATGCTCTGGGGCGTTTCCATCAAGGGTCCTCGTCGTTAAGGAATCGATCGGGATGCTGCGGCGTTTGGAGATCGAAAACTACGGGCTCATCGCTCGCGCCCGAATCGAGTTTGCGGGCGGCGCGACGATCTTTACGGGGGAGACGGGTTCGGGCAAGACCATGTTGCTCGGCGCGCTCGGCTTCGTGCTGGGCGCGCGAGCGGGCGCGGACGCGGTGCGGCGCGGCGCGGCAAAGACGACGGTTACGCTGGCGTTCGATCCCGGCGACGCGGTCCGCGAACGCTTGACCGCCGACGGCTTCGAACTCGATCCCGGAGAAGAAGCGAGCATCGCACGCGACATGAGCGATACCGGGCGTTCCGGCCTGCGGATTAACGGGCGCGCCTCAACGGCCGCCTACGTGCGCGAAATCGGCAATGCGATCGCCGAAATCGTCGGGCAGCACGAGGCGCAGCGGTTGCTCTCGCCGGCCTACCATCAGGAGCTGCTGGATCGCTTTGCCGGGCCGGTTGGGCTGCGCGCACGCGATGCGGTCGCGCGCACGCACGCCCGCCTCGTCGAATTGTCGGAGGATCTCGCGCGGCTTGCGGGCGACGAGCGGCGGGCGCGCGAGCGATACGACGACGCGACCTTCGCGTTGCGCGAAATCGAAGACGCGCGGCCGGAAGCCGGCGAGGACGAGCGTCATAACCAGCGGCGGCGATATCTCGACAATGCCCAACGCATCGCCGACGCACTGCGCCGCGCGCACGCAGCGCTTGCCGGCGACGACGCGGGCGCAACCGGCACCCTCGGCGACGCCGGCGCCGCTCTGGCAAGCATCGCGGAGATCGGGACGCGGTTTGCGTCGATGGCCGAGCAAGCGGCGGCGTTGCAAAGCCAGGCCAACGATCTGGCCGCAAACGTGGTCGGGGCGCTCGATGCCGGCGACCTCGGCCCCGCGGAACTCGATGCCATCAACGCTCGGCTCGACGTGCTGGACCGCCTCAAGCGAAAATACGGTGGAAGCATCGAATCCGTGCTGACCTACGCCGGCACGGCGCGGACGATCGCCGACGATTACGCCCAACGCGACCGGCTGGTGGCAGATCTGAACGACCGGGTCGCCGGGGCGAAACGCGAGCTTGAAACGACGGCCGCGACGCTGACCGCGACGCGCAAGAAGGCAGGCGCGGTGCTCGTCAAGCGCGTGCTGGCGGAGTTCGGCGACCTCGCGCTGGGTTCGGGTCGATTCGACGTCGCATTCGAGTTGCGCGAAAGCATCGCCGCCGACGGTGCCGAGCATATCGAGTTTCTGTTTGCTGCAAACGCCGGCGAACCGGCCCGTCCGCTCGTTCGCGTCGCGTCGGGCGGAGAGCTCTCGCGGGTGCTGTTAGCGCTGGTCGTCGTGCTTGCAGGCGCGCGCGGCGCCGCGAATGCCCTGGTTTTCGATGAAATCGACACCGGCATCGGCGGAATCACGGGCACGGCGGTCGGCGCTCGAATCGGTCGCATCGCCCGCGACGGCCAGGTGATTTGCGTCACCCATCTCGCGCAGCTCGCGACCTGGGCGGACCGCCATTACCTTCTGGAAAAGGCCGAACGTAAGAACGAGACGACGATCTCCGTGCGAGAAATCTCCGGTGACGGTGCGCGTGAGGGCGAACTCGCGCGGATGCTTTCGGGCGAGACGCACGCCGCCGCGCTCGAACACGCGCGCTCGTTGCTGCAGCGCCGGAGCTAGCAGGTTGCTAGGGAATTTGGTGGACTTTCAAAACGTTGGTGCCGCCGGCGCCCACCGGCATGCCGGTCGTAAACGCGATTAAGTCGCCGGAGCTCACCAGGCCGGCTCGCACCATCTCGCGCTCGGTCATGTACAGAAGGACGTCGATCGAGTTGTAAGCGTCGATCAGCAGCGATTCGGTGCCCCACACGAGCGCGAGCCGGCGGGCTACCACGGGATCCGGCGTGAGCGCGATGATCCGCGCCTGCGGGCGGAACGCCGCAATGTGATGCGCGGTGTTGCCGGTCGTCGTTCCGGTGACGATGTAAGGAATGCCGAGTTCGGCGCTGGCGCGAGTGGCCGCTTCCGCGATCGATGCCGCGACGGTAGGCTCCATGTCTTCCAGACGCCGGTCGCGCAACGCCGGATGCGGATAAGCCTTTTCCGCCTCGCGAGCGATCTCGGCCATCATGCGCACCGCCTCCGTCGGGTACAGCCCCATGGCGGTTTCTCCCGACAGCATCACGGCGTCGGTACCGTCGAGGATAGCGTTGGCGACGTCGGTGGCCTCGGCTCGGGTCGGGCGCGGCGACCCGATCATGGACTCGAGCATCTGCGTCGCGGTGACCACCGGTTTGCTGGCGCGATTGCATTCGGCCTAGAAAACGGCGTCGACTTCGTCGCGCTGTCGTTCGT
>JBDTDR010000083.1:0-3998 GCA_039922955.1 Candidatus Tumulicola sp. | reverse complement strand
CCCGGATGTTGAGCGAGCGCACGAATCGCGCATCATAGACCCGCGTCAGTCCGGTCAGCGTCGACAGCTTGCTTTCAGACGCGAACGACAGGAAACGATTCGCCCAGATCGACAGCGTCCGGCGCAGCCATGGGATGTTCGAGATGCGGCCGCCCTCCATGTAGGGCGACGCGACCACGATCTTCGCGGGGGAAGAGCGGATGCGCGCCAGCAGCCGTTCGATGTGGTCCGGCGAATAGCTCAGGTCGATGTCGAGCGTCACGATGTAATCGCCGCGGCAGTGCGAGAAGCCGAACTTGAGCGCTTGACCCAGCCCGAAGTTCGTCGGATGGTGGAACACCCGGACGTCGGGATGCGCGAGCGCAAAGCGATCCGCGAGCATGCTGGTGCCATCGGTGCTGCCGTCGTCGACGAACACGATCTCCCAACGGTAGCGATCCTCCAGCGTCGCCATGTGGTCGCACAGGATCTGGAGGTTCTCCTCGACCACGGCCTCTTCGTTGTAACCCGGCACGAGCACGGAGACGAACGGCCGCAGGTCGATGGAACTTTCGAGCATTTGCATCGGCGTCACGCGACCCGGTGGAAGAGGAACTCGGCGGCCGTCTTCCAGATGATGTAGGCGTCCAGCACGACCCCCCAGTGTTGAAGATAGAAAAGATCGGACGCGAGTTTTTCGCCCGCCGACGAGGGCGCCAACACGCGCTTCATGTGGACCTGCGCCCAGCCGGTGATGCCCGGACGGACGAGATGGCGCTCGTCGTAGCGCGGCAGATGCTCGCGGAACAACGCCACGAACTCAGGCCGCTCCGGGCGCGGTCCGACGATCGACATCTCGCCGCGCAGGACGTTGAACAGTTGCGGCAGCTCGTCGATGCTGGAGCGGCGCAAAAACGCGCCCACCCGTGTGGCGCGCCCGTCGCTCAGCGACGCCCACACCGGGCCGCTCTTCGCCTCTGCATCGAGCGGCATCGAACGGAACTTGAACAGGTCAAAGGCGACGCCGTTGCGTCCGACACGCCGCTGCCGGTAGAGGATGGGTGAGCCGAGGTCGAGATACACCGCGAGCGCACCGACGAGCATGATCGGCCACAACAGCGCGAGGCCGACGGAGGCGAGCACGATGTCGATGATCCGCTTGAGCAGGCGCGCGCGCGGCTGACACGCGCGCAGTTGCGAAGGCACGATGAGCGCCTGTTGCCCATCCTGCTGCAGGCTCAGATCGAACGCGTGGAAGCGGACGCGCGGCGGCGCGTACGCGACCTTGATGTGATAGCGATTAGCCGCCTCGAGCAGATGCGGCACGATCTCGGGCGGGAGCACTTCGGTGAGAATGAGCGTCTCGGCGCCCCAGAGCTTGGCGCGCTCGAACCAGGCGATGCCGGTGAGGTTGGGATCGGCGCTCAGATCCACGGGCGTGAGCGTGTCGTCGACGTCGCTCACCTCCAGGCGGAGCACTTGGGAACCCTCGACGAGATTGAGCGCTTCGGTGACGACGTCGACGCGGGTCCCTTCACCGACGACCGCGACGCGACGCGGGCGGTTGCGGATCGCGGCGCCACGCACGGCGCGGGCGGCGGTGCGCACGGCGCTCACGGCGAGGAATGAGATCGCCAGCGTCACGAGGATGTGAAGGCGCGAGGTCGAGACCCCAGGCCATAACGTGAAGACCGTGAGCGATGGGATGACACCCAAACTCAGCGCTGCGGCGATGAAGTAGAACTCATCCTTGACGGACAGCGCGAACGAGCGGCGGTACAGCCCGACGCGCGCGAAGACCAACAGCCAGATGAGGATATAGGCGCCGGTCGACACCAGCACCGCCTCGCGCGACCACAACACATCGACGCGGTGGAAGACGAACAGTGCGGCGACGATCGACGACGCAGCGAACACCAGCAGATCCAGGCTCACCAACAACGCGGCCCACGCAGGTGAATATTGCGAAGGGACACGGATCGGTTTCGCTTGGCGCAGCTGCTGATCGAGCGGGCGCTCGATGACAAGGGACATATAGGCGAATGCTTTCCAAAAGTTTTAGCGCTCTCGAGTCAACACTACGGCAAGGACCCCCGACCAACAAGAGGCCGAAGGCCCACGCCCGCTAGTCGCATCGCCCACCCGAAAGAGCTTCAAATGGTTAGACAGCTCGCTCTGTGCGAGTGACTTTAGACACACCATTAGGACTTTAGACTTAATCGCCGCGGTTTATGCCGAAAGATTGTTCAGCCCGCTTGCTCGGCAGTGCGGGCGTTGATTGGGTGAGCGATCATGAAGTCTGTCGGCTGGTTCGCGGGATTAGTCCTGATTGCGGGCGCCTGCGTCGCAGGTTGCGGTGGTGGGTCGGGCGGGATCCTACCCGGTCTGCCGGCGGCGCCGCAGGGCTCTACACCTACCCCGGGTCAAACTGCGACACCGGTCGCGACGCCGACGCCGGTCGCGACGCCGACGCCGCACGCGACGCCGACTCCCAACCCCACCCCGACACCGATCCCGACGCCGACGCCGCATGCGACGCCCACTCCGGTGCCGACTGCAACCCCGGCGCCGACGCCGACGCCGGCACCGACCGCAACGCCGACGCCGGCACCGACCGCAACGCCGACGCCGCACCCGACGCCGACGCCCACACCGCACCCGACGCCGACGCCCACACCACACCCGACGCCGACCCCGACACCAGCCCCCACGCCGACGCCGCAACCGACTGCGACACCCACACCACAACCCAGTGGTGCCTGGGTTTATCACGGCTGTACGATGTTCCCAGTGGGCGATTTCTTCAATCAGGACATTTCAAACGCTGCCATGGATCCCAATAGCGCGGCGGTGATCAGTCATCTGCCGAATCTGACGGCGGGCAATTTCCCCGGTCAGCGCTACTTCCAAGTGAACCTATCCAATAATACTGAATCCGTGCCGCTCAATTTCTTGCATAGCGGTGGCTACTTCCCTGGCATGATCTCAGTGCCGTGGAAGTCAAGCTTTTGGATTTCACCGCTCAACGATGGTCATGCCGTTTCGCTCAACACCGATACCTGTCAGGAGTACGATTTCTACCAAGCATCGTTCGATGGATCGACGCTCACCGCGCATGGCGGACGCGAGTGGAATCTGAACCAACCGATCTCCGCGCAATACGCTCAGCAACAACATTCGTGGGGTGCTGATGCGGCCGATCTGCCCTACGCCGATCTCATGCTCGTGGGCGAAGACGCGTTTGGCCCAGGTCCGATCCAACACGCGATTGGATTCTATTTCCCGACGGGTCAAGGGATCGAAGCGTTGCATTACTATCGTCCAGCCGATTCGTATACGCTGGTCGGCGGCTGTTCGGCCGAGCCGTGCATGGGCTACGGAGACCGCTTCAGGCTTAAGGTCAGCTATGTGTGCCCCGGTACCTTCCAAGGCGACCGCATCTGTGCAGCACTCAAGAGCTACGGCATGTTCTATTACGATCAGGCTGGTTCGTTCGGGCTGCTCTTCGGCGCAAGCACCGATGGGTCGTTCCCCTGGAATGGCGGGCAGGTCGATGCGTTGCTCAACAATCTGCATATGAGCGACTTCGACATGCTCACACGTGGTGCGACCGGACCATAAAGTCCAAACGCCGCGATCCGGCGGGTCCCAGGACCTTAGACTTCCGCTGCACGGAAGAAAGACCCATAACTAGGTCTTAATGCTTAATCCGGCAAAATGTGGGTAACACTCACAAGTTGGCCCTGTTAGGGCCTTGCATGGCGATGGGGGACGAGTCATGAAGGCTTTTGGGATGATTGCGGCTTTTCTCTTTGCCGCGGCGGTGTGCATCGCGGGTTGCGCAGGAGGCGCCGGTTCTCCGGGTGCCGTCGCGCTCATGCCGGGTCCACCCGGCTCAAGTGCGCCACCGGGCAGCACGCCGGGGCCGACGTCGCCGCCGACGTCGACGCCGACATCGCCGCCAAGCGGCGTGGCATCCTACCAAGGGTGCAACGTGTTCACTGCCGGCGACTGGTATA
>JBDTDR010000082.1:0-4753 GCA_039922955.1 Candidatus Tumulicola sp. | reverse complement strand
CAGCGCCGCCAGCGCGACGAAAAGCCCGAGGTGCGGTTCGGTTAGGGTCAGTGCGGCGAAGACGCCGGCGAGCGCGTCACGACGCGCCGCCAGCGCCGCGCCGGACAACGTAAGAAAGAGCAGCGCGAACGGGACGATTTGCCCGGCGTTAATTTCGAGGTAGCCAACCGGCAACGCGAGTGCGATGAGTGCTACGTCTAACGCAATGCCGGTGCTCGCGAGCGCAAGCGCCGCGATCGCGATAGCGGCGAGGGTCGCGATGACGTAGATCGTCCGCGCGTCGGCAACGTCGAGCTTGGCGAGCAGCATGAACGGCGGAAAGTCGTACGGAGGCTGCGGGGCGGGAATCGCCAGCGCGGGATTGCCGCGAAACAGCGCTGTGGTATTTACGCGGTGCTCGCAGGCGCGCATGGGACCGTAGCTGTACGGATTCTCCCGGCGGTCGATCGTGTATCCCGCGCAGTAGAAGTCCTGAAAATCGTACATCGTGCGCCACGGGAGGGCGTCGCCGAGCCGAACCGCGTCGCGCGCCGCGGCGATGCCGAGAAGCGCGAGAAGAACGACCGGGACGAGCCGCCGTCCGCGGATCATCGCGCGTAACGCGTCGTGCGTCGTCGGGCGAGCAGCCATAGCGTCGTGAAGGCGACGAGGAGCGCCGCCGCCGCCGCGAACATTATGGCAGCGGGCAGCGTCGTCGCCGCCGTAATTGCGGGGACCCCGTGCGACGCGCGGATCGCATCGAGCGGGACGGCGATCACGGGGCCCTGCGCCGAGCCGATGACCAGCGAGCCGTTGAGAACGATCGGGGATCCGACGTTGAACTTCAGGTCGGTTTGCACGCTTCCGAGCGCGTGTCCGCTGGCCGCATCGACCGCCCAGAGCCGGCCGCCCAAATCGCCGAAGTACAGCACGCCGTCGCGCAGGCTGAGACCGCCCTTGACCGGCCCCGTCACGCGGAGCGACCATTTTATGCGGCCGCTGCGCGCATCCAGAGCCGTAACGTACGGCGCGAGCGGACTTCCGTCATACACGGTACCGTTGGAATACATCGGAATGGCGGATTCGTTGTAGGGCGGCTCGGCGCCGGTTACCGCCAGCGTCGAGTCCCAGCGTAGGCGCCCGGTCGTTGCGTCGAGGGCATAGACGTGTTGACGCGCCCCGATGCCGGCGATGATGGAGCGCTGCGGGTTGGGATCGAGGGGGCTAGCATACATTCCGAAAATCCGGCGACCGTCGGTGGCTAGCGGACAATCGTCGAACGCGCCGTTGCGTTGGGGAAAGGCGTGCGTCCATACGGGCCGCCCGTCGATCGCGCGAAACGCGTAGATCGCATTGGGGAAGCGGCCGCCGAAGTAGGCCAACCCGCCGGTGCCCACCAGAACGTTGGTCATCGACGCGTTGGAGTAAACCAGCCGGCGCCACCGATACGCCCCGGTGCGAATGTCGAGCGCGAGGAAGACCCCACTGCCGTCGACGTGCAGCAACTGGTTGCCCACCAGTGCCGGCATCGGCATTCCGCTGCCCGTCAGCGCAAACGACCAAAGTTTTGCGCCGGTTCGCAGGTCGATCCCGTTCAGATCGCTCGCGCCCATGCCGACGATGTTATATTCGGGCGGGTCCCACACCGGCGAGTCCGCGTTGCCCGTGCCGACGACAGCGATGCCGTCGCGATAGACGGGCGCCGACATGATTTCGTTGTCGCCGTGCCACTGCCACGCTAGCCTGCCGTTCGCCGCGTCGACGGCGTATAACGTGTGGTCGTTGGCCGCGATGAGCACGCGGTTCCCCGCGACCACCGGCGAGGTGGACGTGCCTTTGCGCGGTTGGCTGAAGCGCCAGGACAAGCGATCGGGCAGGTTCGGATTCACGACGACGTCGTTGAGCCCGCCCCCGTGGCGAAACTGATCCCAGACCGGCGATCGATCGGCGCGAAACGCCGCCGTGCCGGGCGCCTGCGCCGTTCTGGCAGTCGCCGCCGCGAGCACGAGCGCCATCGCGATCAGCGCGAGTCTTCCGCAACGAGGCATCGAGGCTGCGCCTTAGCCGGGCGAGGGCGATAAACCCTCTTATGCGCAGCGCATCGCTAGTGCCCCCTTTCGAGGCGCCGTGGACATTAACGCAATTTCTATTAGGAACGTATTTCACGTCGCGATGAGTTGTGATATAACCGTTGCCTACGGCGCGCCGGAGCTGTTCGGCGTTCCGAAGGATCTTCTGTAAAACGAAGAGGTCGGGGTGTGACTCTTTCGGAGAAGCTTCGAGTTCCGCTGGAACTCGAAGGCCAACTTTCATACGGCGCGATCGATGCGACAGCCATCGACGACGAGCCGGCAATTCGCGCGGTGGACGAGATTTTCGACTCGGCAATTCGCGCTCGAGCCTCAGACATTCACATCGAGCCCCTGACCGACGGCGGTCGCGTCCGCGAGCGGATCGATGGGATCCTTTGCGAATCGCGCCGCGTCTCGGCGCACCTGCTGCCGCGCGTTCTGTCGCGCATCAAACTGCTGGCCGGCATGGATATCGCCGACCGCCGCCTACCCCAGGACGGCCGCTACACCGTCGAGCGAAAGGAACGCTCGATCGACGCGCGCGTCGCGTCCATCCCGACGATCGGCGGCGAAAAGCTGGCGGTGCGGTTACTGGACACGCAGGCCACGATCCCAAGCTTGGAGACGCTCGGCATGTCGCCGGCAATGGCGTTTCGGTATCGCGAGTTGATCCACGCTCCGGCTGGATTCGTCGTGGTTTGCGGACCGACGGGAAGCGGCAAGACGACCACGCTGTATGCATCGATCGCGGAGCGGAACGTATCCGGTCAACATCTTTGCAGCATCGAGGATCCGGTCGAAATCCGGCTGCCCGGCGTCGCGCAAGTTCAGGTCAACGTTCGGGCCGGCCTTACGTTCGCGGCCGGGCTGCGCTCGTTTTTGCGTCAGGATCCCAACGCGATCATGATCGGCGAAATGCGGGATCCCGAAACGGCTACGCTAGCGACGTCCGCCGCGCTATGCGGGCAGCTCGTTCTCACGACGCTGCACAGCAACGACGCGTTGTGTGCCGTCGAGCGTTTGGTGGAGCTCGGCGTGTCGGTTCGCGGGGTGGGGGCCTCGGTCACGGGTATCGTGTCGCAACGGCTCGTACGCCGCCTTTGCCCGCGCTGCAAGCGTTTCGCTCGTGCTGGGGCGCCGGCGCAGCGCTTCGGCGTCGAGCCGGATGCCGCGATCGCGCAAGCCGAAGGGTGCGATCGCTGTGGCGGAAGCGGCTATCGGGGCCGGACCGGGCTGTTTGAAATCGCCGTGATGTCCTCGGATTTGCGACATGCCGTCGAAACCGCGGCTTCGCCTGCCGTCGTGCGAGCGGCGGCCGGAAGCGCCGGGTACGAACCGCTCGCTTCCGGCGCCGGGCGGCTGATTCTCGCGGGCGAATGCAGCGTCGACGAGGTGTCGCGCGTTTTGGGCGCCGAGGTCGCGTGACCGTGGGGTCGCCCGCTGCGATTCGGTTCCGCGACGCGATCGTGGCCGGGCGGGCGCGCAACGCGTCCGACGTGCACCTCGGCGCGGACACGCCGCCGGTCCTGCGCATCGACGGCGCGCTCGAGCGAATGCCGGAGCCGCCGCTCACGGCGGGCGACCTGCGCGAGATCGCCGCGGCGCTGCTCGCCGATACGGAGATGTCGCGGCTGGCGACGCAGGGCGACCTTACCACCGCGTGGACCGAGTCCGAGCTTGGAACGATGCGCGCGCACATCTACGTCGGCGAGCGCGGCTTAACCATTGCGGTCCGGCTTCTCGATCGGAAGATCCCCTCGCTAGAATCCCTCCGATTGCCCGAAGCGATCGGGTCTTTGCCGCAGCGCGAGCGGGGCATGGTCATCCTCGCCGGGCCGACGGGCAGCGGAAAGTCTACGACGATGGCCGCAATCGTCGATCGCATCAATGCCGATTCCGCGCGCCGCATCGTGACGATCGAGGATCCGATCGAGTACCATCACGCGAGCCGGCGCTCGATCGTAACGCAACGCGAGATCGGCCGCGACACTCCCGACCTTCAAGCGGCCTTACGGGGCGTTCTCCGCGCCGATCCCGACGTCATCGTGGTCGGAGAGATGCGCGATGCCGAAAGCATGGCGGGAGCCCTTACCGCCGCCGAAACCGGTCATCTCGTGTTGACGACGCTGCATACGGGCGACGCATCCCAAACGGTCGAGCGGATCGTCGACGCCTTTTCGGGCGTGCTGCAGAGTCAAATTCGGGCGCAGCTCGCGCAGGTGTTGGTAGCGGTGGCGTGTCAGCATCTGGTACGGCGCGCGCGCGGTACGGGACGTTGCGCGGCCGTCGAGTTACTCTTCGGCACCGATGCGGTGCGCAATATGATTCGCGACTCCAAGGCGCACCAACTCAAGAATGCCATGGCGACCGGAAGGCGCTTCGGCATGCAAACGCTGGAGCAGCACGTTGCCGAACTCTTGCGCGATCGTGAAATCGACGCGGACGAAGCACGCCGGCTCGGCGTCGGCGATGGCTGCCGCACGGTCGCATAGGACGTGGTGTTCTACTACGCCGGACGGAGCCCGGACGGTAAGCGCGTCCGAGGTTCGATCGAGGCCGACTCGCGCGATGCCGCGGCGATGCACCTCCGAAGCCGCGCGGTATTCGTCACGACCCTTGAGACGGTCGCAACGGTGCGCGGCGCCTGGACGTCGTTGCGCGTTGCGATGCGCCGGGAACCCGGAGCGCGGGCGATTTTTTTT
>JBDTDR010000081.1:0-6240 GCA_039922955.1 Candidatus Tumulicola sp. | reverse complement strand
CAGGGTGCTCGGGTTCACGCCGATCGAACGCAGCCAGCTCATTTCGGTGACGATCCCGCGCTCGCGTGCGTCGCCGGCGCGCGCCTCGCCCGGAAGCTCCCGAAAGGTCGCTTCGCTTCCCAGCTCTTCCAACAGCTGTTCGCCGATCAGATTGGTGCTGGGCGGCCAAAAATCGCGCAGCAGCAGCCTCAGCGGTTTCGAACGATGCGTCCAGAGCACCGCCGCCCCGGCGGGCGTCGCGCCGAAACGAACGCCGCCGGCGACGGTTACCCCGCGGGCGGCCAGCGCCCGGATGAAGAGATCGGCAACGTATTCGGCGGGATCCGGAACCGCCGGCTCCAGATCGTCGGAAAGCGGTGCCCCGAACGGATAGTTTCCCGTCACGCGAATCACCCGCGGCCGGTCCCAGGGCCGCGCCAGGTCGGTTGTGTCGGCGCTGTCGCGCGCGCCCGTGAGGGTCGCATTTTCGATCGCGAACGCGCCGGTTTGCGGCTGCGCCTGCAGGATTCCGGGCGCGCCGGGAGCGTCGCCCGGAAGCACCCGCACGTGCGCGACGTTGAGGCCCAGCGACAGCGCTCCCGGCACGGCTGCATATTCGTACGGAATGTCGTCGATGGCCCAACCGAGCGGATAGTGCGGCGCGTCGTAGCGCGATGCGTCGGCGATCAGTACCCCCGAAACGTGCTGCACGCCGGCGGCCGCGACGGCCCCCGCGGCCGCATCGAGATCGGCAATCGAGAGCTGCGCATCGCCGCCGCCGCGCAGGCACAGATCGCCCTGCAGCGTTCCGGACTGGATGCTGCCCGCGGCTGCGACGCCGGTCGTAAACGTAAACGACGTACCTAACCGCGCCAGCGCCGCCGAACCCACGACCAGTTTGAGCGTCGAGGCGGGAACGAAATCGTCGTCTGCGTTGCGCGCGTAGAGCACCGCACCGCCGTTCGCCTCCACCGCCAGCACGCCGACGTGTGCGCCCGCGAGCGTTCGCGCGGAAAGGGCGGTCTCGATGCGACGCCCGAGCTGCGTCGCCGGGTTCGCGAACGCCGGCGCGTGCGCGGGTGTAACTGGCGCCGGCGCTTGCGCGGTCAAGGTCAGCACGGCCGCTGCTGCGGCAAACGTTGCGACGCCCGCTGCTGCCCGCACTAAAACTGCGCCACGAAGCGATCGATCTGCGCCGGTTCGACGCCCGCGGCCAGTAGCCGCACGGCCAGCGTCTCGCGATCTTCGGGCGGAGTAACGAACATAAACGGCGCTTCCGGCGGCGTGCCGAGATCGGGAGCGGCGGCGCGGACGGTGCACCACTCGCCCGCAGCCGGGATCAACGCCGTTTGATAGGGCGTCAGCGTCACCGTCACGCCGCCGCAGGTCACTTCCAGCGGTGCGTCGAGCGACATGACGATCAGCGGACGCCCGTTGGTACCGATCGACGCCGGCTCGGCGCCCGCGACGATCCGTTCGACGACGAAGCGCCGGTCGGCGATCAGCGCGATGCGGTCGAGGCCTTCGAAATGGTATGGAATCTGCAGCAGCGCGCCGGTCGTTCCCGCGCGGTAATTCAAAACGTCGGCCGCCTTTTGAATGTGGAGTTCGCGCGGGCGGCCGTCCACCCCGACGCGGTTCCAATCGAACATACGGTACGTTAAATCGCTGGCTTGCTGCGTTTCGAACAGCACGACGCCCGACCCGATCGCATGCACCATCCCGGCCGGAATGTAGATCGTCTCCCCGGCCTTAACCGGAATCTTTCGTAAGATCTCGCCGAGCGTTCCGTCGGCAACCCGCCGTTCGTACTCGGCGCGCGAGGTATCGCGCGTCCATCCGAGCACGAGCTGGGCATCCGGCTCGGCCGAGAATACGTACCAGCTTTCGGTCTTTCCGTTGGCTTGGTGCTCGACCCGCTGCGCGTAGGCATCGTCGGGGTGCACCTGCACGGAGAGCCAATCGTGCGCCGTGATGATCTTTGTCAGCACCGGAAAAATGCGCGCCGGATCCAGGTCGCCCAGCAGTTTCGCGCCAAGTTTCGCGCGTAAATCCGCGATCGTCGCGCCGGTCAGCGGCCCGTTTGTAACCGCGTTGGCGTCCCAGCATTCCCACGACTCGCCGAGCTTCGCGCTCGGGTCGCCGCGCTTGCCGAACTCCGTCACCAGCTCGTCGCCGCCCCAGATCGCCGGCGACAGCTTCGGCTCGAGAACGTAGGGATAGACGGTCGAATCGCTCATCGTCTCGCTTCTTCGAAGAGTTCGACCCGCAACAATCCGCGAGCCGAGTTTCCGACGTACACCGCGTCGGCTGCGCGTACGTGCTCCGGCGTTATCACCCGTTCGTGCGCTTGCCCGTCGGATACGATGCGATTGCGCAGAATCCCCGGCAACAGGCCGGCCGCGAGCGGCGGCGTCCACAAGGTCCCCTCCGATTCGACGAAAAGGTTCGTGCGCGCGCCTTCGGTCAACTCACCGCGTTCGTTCTGAAGCAACCCGTCAAAACACGCTAGCGCATCCGCCCGCTTCGCCGCCGCGTCGTGCGCCGGCCGCCACGACGTCTTGTGCCGCAGGAACGGATCCCGGCTCCACACCCGGCCCGCGTCAAAACACACTCGCAGGATCGCCGGCGGAACGTCGGCGCGCGGCTCGGTCTTGATGGAAAAGCTGCCGTCGAGGCCCAGGCGCACCCGTATCAAGCCGCCCGCGTCAAGCCGTGCGGCTCGAAGCGCTAACGACACGCTCGCGAAGTCGAACGCAATTCCAAACGCCGCCGCGCTGCGTTCCAGCCGCGCGAGATGCGCTGCCGCCGTCGCGTCGTCGGCATCGGCGCCAAGCGTTTCGAGCACCGCAAACGCGTCGTTCCGGGCGTCGCGCAAGAACCGGGACTTCAGCCGCACCTCGGCCCATTCGTCGTTCGCACTCGAATCGGCGACGATGCCGCCGCCGGCATCGTACGTTCCCAGGCCCGACGTGCAATCCAGTTGCGCCGTGCGAATGGCAACGTTCCACCACCCCCGGCGGTCCGGCGAAAGAAACCCCACGGATCCGCAATACACGCCGCGGGGGCGGACTTCGTGGCGAGCGATAAACGACATCGCCGCCCGCTTCGGCGCTCCGGTTACGCTCCCGCATGGAAACGTCGCACGAAAAACGTCGAGCAGCGACGAGCCCGGCCGGAGCGTACCGGCGATCGTCGAGGTCATCGTCGCGAACGTCGGAAACCGCTCGACGGTAAACAAACGCTCCGCGTCAACGTCATCGCAGATCCGATGCAGGTCGTTGCGCAGCAGATCGACGATCATCAGATGCTCCGCGCGGTTCTTGTCACTCTTCAGGTCGAACGGTCGATCGGGCGGGGCCGTTCCCTTCATCGGTTTGGTGACGATCCGCGAGCCTTCAAACGCGAGGAATACCTCGGGCGACCACGACAGGATCGCGCGCTCCGCGTCTTCGACGTACGCTTGGTACCGCGCATGCGACCGGCGCGCGTAAAACGCGTACAACGCCGCTAGGTCGCCGCCGGCGTGCAGCGCAAACGGGACCGTATAGTTCACCTGATAAACGTTTCCGTCGCGAATCTCGCGCTGGATTGTCGCAATCGCCGCGTCGTAGCCTTCCCGCGTTACGCTCCCCAATAGCGGCGAGAGGCGGCCGGCCGCGGAATCTGCCGGCAGCTGCTCGTCGTGCGGCTTCTCGAAGACGCCCAGGCACAGGAGCGGCAGCGCGGGCCGCGTCCCAAACTCGTCGAGGCGTGACTCTTCCGGCTTGCATCCGGCCAGCGCGGCGCCTAGCTCATACGACAGGAAGCCGGCAATCCACGCGCCCGACGACAGCGCTTCTTGCGCCCGGGTCAGCGCCGCCTCGGCGGCCGCGCGGGTATGCGCTCGCAGCACCTCGAGCGGACGCTCGAAAACCTGCGCCGGGTCGACCCCGACGACGACTCGAAATCGCGCGTCATCCATTTTGCCGCCGATGGCGTACAATCGACATCATGAAACGCTGGACGTTCGCGACCCTATGCGCCGTAGTCTTTGTGGGCCTGGCAGCCCTCCTAGGCCGGCCAACGCTCGTCCGGGGCGCGCCCTCGAACGCCGGCCCCGCTCTGGGACCGGTTCTCGGCGCCGCCGACTGGATTAACGGCCCGGCGACGGCTTCGGCGGTGAGCGGGAAAGTGGTCGTGCTCGACGTGTTCACCGTTGATTGCTACAACTGCCAAAACGTCGTGCCGACGCTGCGATCGCTCTACGCCAACGATCGCTCGCGCGGGCTCGCCGTGATCGGCATTCACGCGCCCGAAACGCCGGCCGAAAAAGGACGCGGGTACGTCGTGCAAAGCCTCGCGCGCCAGGGAATTACGTGGCCCGTCGCCGTGGATAACGGCTTCGCGCTCTGGAACGCGTACGGCGTGACGGCCTGGCCGACCCAACTGTTCTTCGACCGGCGAGGAAGATTGAAAAAGATCATCGTCGGTGACTCTCAAGACGCCGCCGTCCGCGCGACCGTTAACGCGCTGCTCGCCGAGAAATAGCCCATGGAAAGCACGCGCGTAATTGCGTCGCCGCAGCCGCGGCGGTTCTGCGACCTGGTCATGAAGGGCGGGGTCACGAGCGGAATCGTTTATCCCGAGGCCATTTATGAAATCTCCCGCGAGTTCGACTTTAAAAGCATTGGCGGAACGTCCGCCGGCGCGATCGCGGCGGCACTGGCCGCGGCAGCTCAGTACTGCCGGTTGCGCGTGCCGCAAGGTGCCGGCGCGGAAGCGGGGTTCGAGCGCGTGCGCGCCGTTCCCGACGTCTTGGGAGCGAACGGCCGGCTCTTCAAACTGTTCGCCCCGAACCGCGCTACCAAAGCCTTGTTCGGCATCACCATCGATCTCTGCGCGCCCGATACGCCGCGATGGGTCAAGGTTTTGTGTTTGATTCGCGCCTATCCGCTGCACGCGGCGATCGGCATTCTCCCGGCGGTCCTCTACGCGTACGTGGCCGTTTCTGCCGCCGCCCCGGCGATGCGAATCATCCATTGGCTGGTTGCGCTCCTGGTCGCGGCGATCGGCGCGCTCGCCGGAGCGGTAGTCGGTTTTCTCTGGGACGCACTTCGCAAACTCCCAAAGAATTTCTACGGGCTCGTCACCGGAATCGACGATTCAAATCCGGGCGATGAATTCGCATTGGGCACCTGGCTGACGAAGGAGCTGGAAGAAACCGCCGGCCTCGAACCGGGAAAGATCCCGCTCACGTTCGGAATGCTGTGGAATCCGGAGAGCGTTCCGGGCCCCTGCGCCGTCGCAACCCCTCCCGCGGGCGACGCCCGTGCGGTGAACCTGCAAATGGTTACGACGTGCCTGACCGAAGGGCGTCCGTACCAGTTCCCCACCACGACCAGCCGTTTTTACTTCAAGCGCGACGAACTCGCAAGCTTCTTTCCCGCGCACGTCGTGCAGTGGCTGTGCGATTGCGCGCGCACCGATGCGGTCGCCTTGGAGGGCCTCGTGCCCTTGCCGCCCATCGGCGACCTTCCGGTGATCGTCGCTACCCGCATGAGCCTCGCGTTTCCAATGCTCTTGAGCGCGGTACCCCTCCACGCGATCGACTATACCGACGCTCGGCCGCAGCAACCTCAAGCCGTGTGGTTTTCAGACGGTGGCCTGACGAGCAACTTCCCGATTCAGATGTTCGATTCGCCGCTGCCGCGGTGGCCGACGTTAGCGCTGAATCTCGGACCCATCGGTCCGCGTACTCCCGCCGACGGCGTCATGATGATGGGCACGACCGCGGCCGGCCGTCTGCTGCGTTATACCGGCATCTCCGGCGTCCCGACGTTTTTTACCGCGATGTTCGGTGCGCTGCAAAACTGGAATGACAACATGCAAACCGTTCTTCCGGGGTTTCGGGATCGCATCGCCACGGTCGCCCTGGCGCCCGAGGAAGGAGGCTTGAATCTCAACATGGACGCTGCCATGGTAAGCGGGTTGCGCCGGCGAGGGGTGGCCGCGGCGCGCGCGCTTATCGAACGGTTTGCCTCACCGAGCGACCTGGCGCCCGGCGCTCCGGTCATGTCGTGGGAGGGCCATCGCTGGACCCGGCTGCGATTGGAATTCGAAACGCTGGACCAACATCTCGCGCGGTTTGCAAAAGCGTACGCGGGACCGTGGCAGCCCAGCGACGTGGCGTACTCGCGGCTGATCGGCGCGAGCGATCCGTCGACGATTCCGTTGCGATCGTACCCGCTCGGAGGCGGACCGGCAGGACGATCCGGCGCC
>JBDTDR010000080.1:0-4010 GCA_039922955.1 Candidatus Tumulicola sp. | reverse complement strand
CGGCGAGGCGGCCAATCCCCAAGTCCTCGGCGTCGCGCGCGCGGCGGATTCGATTGCGCGTAGCGTGACGAGCGTGCTCGATGGAGAGACGCCGTCCGCGATTGCGGTCGGCGCCGCCGGTGCCGGGCGTCCGGAAACCGCCGGAGCATTGGCCGACGCGCTGCGCGAGCGATTCCCGGATGCGCGCGTAGCGGTCACCGACGATGCCCACATCGCGCTGCGCGGCGCCATTCCGGCCGGCGACGGCATCGTGCTCGTGGTCGGGACGGGATCGATCGCGTATGGCGAAATCGAGGGCGCGCAGTTTCGGGCGGGCGGCGCCGGGTACGCGTTCGGCGACGAAGGGTCCGCCTACGCGATCGGTTCGGCCGCCCTCAAACTGCTGTTGCGGTCGTTCGAGGGACGCACTCCGCGCGACCCGTTGCTCGACGCGCTGGCGATCCGCACCAGCGCGGCCGGCGTCCACGACGTCATTGCCTACGTGCACGCGGGCGGGGCGCCGGTCGCGACCGTCGCGGGCGTCGCTCCGGTCGTGCTGGACTTTGCGAACGCCGGCGAGCGCAGCGCGAACAAGATCGTCCAAAGTGCCGCGCTGGAACTGTTCGAAATGGTTCGCGCGGTTTTCCGCATGGCCGGTGCCGGTGCGACCGACCTTCCGGTCGCGTTCTCGGGCGGTCTTTTGCGTGAAAACAGCCTCCTGACCTATTTGGTCGAAACGCGGATCGCGGGCGAGCTGCCATACGCGCGTGTGATCAAGGGCGGCGGTGCGCCGCATATTGGAGCGCTGGCCGACGCTCGCGCTTTGCTCTCTTGAACGGCGATCTTCCGTCGACTGAAACGTGCAACCCGCTGACCGCCGGGCTCGATTTGTTGGGCACGCCGGAGCTGGTCGCGCTGCTCGTCGGCGATCAGCGTGCCGCGGCCGATGCCGTGCTGACCCAGGCCGCGCGGCTGGCCGAAGTCGCCGACACGATCGCGGCTCGGATGGAACGCGGCGGACGCCTGCACTACGTCGGCGCCGGCAGCAGCGGCCGTTTGGGAACGCTCGACGCCGCCGAAATGCCGCCGACGTTCGGAACGCCGGCCGGACTGGTGCGCGCGCACCTCGCGGGCGGCCCCGACGCGCTCGTGGCCGCCGTCGAAGGCGCCGAGGACGATCGCGAAGCTGGTGAGGAGGCCATGCGCCGGTACGTCGGCAGCGCGGACGCCGTCGTCGGCATTTCGGCCAGCGGCGGCGCAGCCTTCGTGGTCGGCGCCATCGAGCGCGCGCGCGGCCTGGGCGCATATACCGTCGCGCTGGTCAACGTGGAGGCTTCGCCGCTCGCGCGCGCCGCCGAGCTTGCGATCGTCTTGCCGACCGGACCCGAGGTGCTGACGGGATCCACTCGGCTCAAAGCCGGCACCGCGCAGAAGATCGCCCTCAACACGATCTCGACAGCCCTGATGGTGCGCCTGGGCAAAGTTCACGGCAACTTGATGGTGGACGTCGTTGCCTCCAACCGCAAACTGCGCGACCGCGCGTTGCGGCTGGTGTGCGCCGTAGCCGGCGTCGACGAAGCCCACGCGCGCGATCTGCTCGCCCGAGCCGGCGGCCGCGTCAAGGTAGCGATCGTGATGGAACGCCGCGGCGTCGATGCGGAGGCGGCGCAGACTTTGCTCGCCCGGCAACGTGGTTCGTTGCGTTCGTTGTTGTGAGGATGCACGCGTTCGCCTTTCTGCTGGCGGCTATCGCTTTCGTTCCGCTCGACGATCGGCCGGTAACCGCGCAGTTGCCGGTCATGCTCGGACGCATCGCCGGCGTTCGCGTTAAAATTCCGCCGCGAAGCGATCTCGGGCGCTATCTCGTAGGCGGCAATTCGGACGCTATCGTCCGCTGGCTGAACCGCGAAGCGGCGGATCGCCGGAATACCGCATTCGTCGTCTCGACCGACATGCTCGCGTACGGCGGACTGGTCGCGTCGCGCGCGCCCGGTGCGTCGTACGCGGATGCCTACTCTCGGCTTATGGAGCTGCGGGCCGTGCGCGCCGCCCGTCGCGACGCCTGGATCGGCGTTTTCGGCACGGTTATGCGTCTCGCGCCGACCGGTGTTCCGGCGTCGAGTTCATTCTTCGCGGCCGCTCCGGCGTGGATGTATTTGCAGCAGTACGCGAACCTTCACGACCCGCCGCTGACCAGCCAAGCGGCTACGGCCCAACACCTTCGCGAAGAAATAACACCCGCGACGCTCGAGGCGTATCTTGCGACGCGCGCCCGCGACTTGGCAATCGATCGTACGCTGCTGCGGCTGACGGCGGATGGGACGATCGACCGCCTGGCGTTGGGGCAGGACGACGCGGGCCGGGTGGGTTTGCACGTGAAAGAAGTGCAGTTGCTGCGGTCGGACGCGGGCCAGCCGGGGCTCGTCCAACGCGTTACGATTCAACCCGGCGCCGATGAACTCGGCATGGCGCTCGTCGCCGGTGCCGTCGCGCGCGCGGCGCGCTGGACGCCGCGCGTCGGCGTGCGCTATTCGACTTCCGACGGAGCTGCGTTTTCCGATCCGCTCGAATTCGCACCGATCTCGGAAGCAATTGGCGGCTTGATCGGGCTTTGCGGCGGCGTGCGCGACGACGATCGCCCCGACATCGTTCTGTACGTTCGCGTCCCAAAAACCGATGCCGCGCAAGACGACGGATTCGTTGCGGCGATGACGAGCGACATCTCGGCGGGGCGCTCCGTGGCGCTGGCGGATCTCTCGTTTCTCGAATCCTATCAAGCGCAGAGGTCCTTTGCACAACGGCTACTGCGATCGGGCCTGGCAGCCCGGCTGGACGCGTACGCGGCCTGGAACACCAACGCCAACACCGTCGGCACGGCGCTTGCCCAAGCGATTGCAGCGGGAGCCGGGCGGCGCACCGGCACCTACGACGCGCTCGCGCAACGAACGTTTACTTTCGTGCGATTCTTAGATGACTACGCATTCCACGACGACGTGCGTGCGGAGCTCAATTCGCTGCTGGACGCGCAAGGGGTTACGGATCACACGTTGCTGGCGTCCGACAGGGCAGCCGTTGTAGCCGAGCGCAACCGTGCGTTGCTGTGGAGTCGAGCGCAGACGATTCTGAACGCGCTCGACCCGGGCTATCACATTGCCGCGATGCGGATCGAGCTCCCGTGGGATCGTACGTTCGAAACGCGGATCGACGTCGGGATCGCGCCGAACCTTTAGCGCCGCCGCAGAGAGGTTGGCATTGACCGCACTGTTATGATGGAGCGGATGGATGTCCGCTTCGTCGCCACGGCCTTCGCGACCGCAATCACGATCATCGATCCGATCGGAATGATTCCAATGACGCTCGGCGCGACGGCCCGGGTGTCTTCGCAGCGGCGCAATCAAATCATCGATCAGGCCGTCCTAGTGGCCGGCGGGATTATGCTGTTCATGGGTTTGGTCGGACGGTTGCTGCTCGACTATCTCGGCATCACCCTTCCCGCGTTCATGATCGCGGGCGGAATTCTGTTGTTTCTCATCGCCATCGACATGCTGTTCGCGCGTCCCACCGGCGCAAAACGCACCGAAGCCGAAGAACGCGAAGCGGCCGAGGGCGAAAACCCGGCGGTTTTTCCATTAGCGGTGCCGATGATTGCCGGTCCCGGAACGATTGCAACCGTGCTGCTGCTTGTGAACCTTTCACATGGCGATCGGCTCGATCTCGCGATCGTCGCGTGCGCCTACGGGGCGGCGCTATTCGCGACGTGGTTATGCATGCGAGGTTCGACCTTCTTGCTGCGTTTGATCAGCAACACCGGCATCCACGTCGCGAGTCGGCTCTTGGGCATCATCCTCGCCGCATTAGCAGTCCAGTTCGTGCTCAACGGTTTGCTTCAAACCCCAATCGTCAGGCACTAGGAGCCTGTAGGGTTATGGCATATTTCCGTCTCCGTGCCGCCTTTTGCCCGAATACTTCGTTGCTCATCAGTCACGAAGCTACGGCTTCGCTCCCTCTTCGCGCCTCGTCTCCGAACAAAA
>JBDTDR010000079.1:0-26540 GCA_039922955.1 Candidatus Tumulicola sp. | reverse complement strand
TTTTGTTCGGAGACGAGGCGCGAAGAGGGAGCGAAGCCGTAGCTTCGTGACTGATGAGCAACGAAGTATTCGGGCAAAAGGCGGCACGGAGACGGAAATATGCCATAACCCTACAGGCTCCTAGTGCTAGGCAACCGCCGGCGAACGCGTGATGGTCGTGCATCATGGATTGCACGCCGATTGCGCCGCTACGTTCCGCTTACGTCCGTCACGGTTCGCTGTGCGTGCCGCGCGGCGCCGATCGCGAATACCGTGAGGCGAAGGCGTATCTAGCGCACGACGGCGTGGAACGCTCGCTCTTCGCGCGTCTGGAGCACGCGTTCGGACGCCGGTACCGCCTGACCGTCAACGATCGCAACGACGATCATTTCGACCCAAACACCGACACGATCGCCTGGGATCCGCATTCCGCGCTGCGCACGACCGGTGGCGGGCATCAATCGCCCGCGCTGGGATTGGGTCACGAAGTCGATCACGCGGTCGAATCGCCGACCCGCGAACGACAGCTTGCCGCGCGGACGAGCCGGCCATACGACACGGCCGAAGAGCGGCGCGTCATTACCGGATCGGAGCGCCATGCCGCCCACACGCTCGGCGAAAGCGTGCGCCGTGATCACGCGGGTTCGTGCTATCGCGTCGCCGCCCCAAATCTTGAAGCGCTGGTTGCATAGCAACATTCGGCCCGGCGTCGCAAGCGTTACCACGCCGAGGAACGGACCCAACGGGGTGGAATGCGCTTCGGATGCCCGGCATCACGGTCCGCGTCACTCGATTGGAACTTCCGCTCGTCCATCCGTTTAAGATCGCGCGCGGCGAAGAAACGGTCGCGCGCACGGCGGTTGTGCGCGTGCGCGCGGGCGAACTCGAGGGCCTCGGCGAGGCCGCGCCGATCGAACGCTACGGCGAGTCGGTCGAAAGCGTTGCCGCGTATTTCGCCGGGCACGCGCTCGCCAGTCAAAACCCGTACCGTCTCGAAGCCCTGTTGCACGACGGCATTCCGGCGGCAGCCCGCAGCGGCCTCGACCTCGCGCTCCACGACCTCATCGGCAAAGACCTGGGCAAGCCGCTCTACGATCTGCTCGGACTCGATCCGTCGCTCACGCCGGTAACGTCGTTTACGATCGGCATCGCCGACCCGGAGACGACGCTGCGCAAGGTTGCCGAGGTCGGCGATCATCCGATTCTCAAAGTGAAACTCGGAACCGGCACCCCCAACGAACAGGTCGAAACGATCGCGCTGATTCGCGAACGCTACGGCGGAACGATTCGGATCGATGCCAACGAGGGTTGGGATGTCGAAAGCGCCGTCCGGATTCTGCGCGAACTCGAACGTTTCGAGATCGAGTTTTGCGAGCAGCCCGTGCCGGCCGGCCATCCCGAACACCTGCGGGCGGTCCGCGAGCGCGTTTCGATTCCGATCGTCACCGACGAAGACTCGCGCGTCGCCGGCGATCTGCCGCGTCTGTACGGGTGCGTGGACGGCGTCAACGTCAAGCTCGCCAAGACCGGCGGCATTCGCGGTGCTGTGGCGATGATCCGCACCGCCCGCGCGCTGGGTTTGAAGGTCATGCTCGGCTGCATGGTCGAGAGCGCGATTTGCGCGACCGCTGCGGCGCACATTTCCCCGCTGGCCGATTGGGCCGACATCGACGGACCGTTCCTCACCGCACGCGATCCGTTTGCGGGCGTCACCTACGATCGCGGAAAACTGATCCTGCCGAACGCTCCCGGGCTCGGCGTCCACGAAGCCGTTTCGGCGTGACGCGGCGGCGTTACGTCATCCTCGCACCGGAGCGCTTTGCCATCGATGCGAAAACCGCGCACGGCGTGATTCGGTATGGCGAGGACGAGGTCGTCGCGGTCGTCGATCCCGCCTGTGCCGGCAAGCGGGTGCGCGACGTCCTGCCGCACCTGCAGAGCGATGCGCCGATCGTCGGCAGCGTCACCGAAGCCCTGCGCTTCGCGCCGACCGCGCTGTTGATCGGAACGGCGCCGCGCGGCGGCGCGTTGCCGCCCGACTGGCGCCGGGCCGTGCTGGATGCGATCGAGGCGAAGCTCGAGATCGTCAGCGGGCTGCACGACCTGCTCGGTGACGATGCCGAGTTTCACGCGGCGGCACGTCGGTCGGGCACGAGCATCTGGGACGTGCGCGCGGCGCCGGACGTTCCGCTTTTCTCCGGCGATGCCTACGCCGTACAGGCGCCGATTCTGCTGATGGTCGGCAACGACTGCGCGGTCGGCAAGATGACCGTCGCGCTCGAACTCGTGCGCGCCGCTCACGAAGCCGGAACGAACGCGCGCTTCGTCCCGACGGGACAAACCGGCATCATGATCGCCGGCTGGGGCATATCGGTCGACCGCGTGATTGCCGATTTCGCGGCCGGAGCCGCCGAGCAGCTCGTCGTGCAGGCCGCGCGCGATGGCAGCGATCTCATCGTGGTCGAGGGGCAAGGCGCCATCAACCATCCGGCCTATGCGCCGGTGACGCTGGCGCTGATGTACGGAAGCGCCGCCGATGGGCTGGTGCTGGTGTGCGATCCCAGCCGCGCGGAAATCGAGGACTACGGAACGCCGGCACTCGGCTATCGCGACCTGATCGTTATCCACGAGGCTCTCCTCGCAACGGTCAAGCCGGCCAACGTAATCGGCGTCGCGCTGAACACGCGCGGACTGTCCGAAGCGCAAGCGCGCAAAGAAATCGATCGTGCGCGGCGCGAAACGCAGCTGCCCGTCGACGACGTGGTGCGCTTTGGCGCGGATCGTTTCTACCGCGATCTCGCCCCGCGGGTCGTCAAACGGACGCCGCTCGCCCGAGCGGCCCGGTGACGCGCGTGCTCCGGGGTCTCATCGCGTGCGCTCTGGTGACGCTGGTTGCAACCGCCGGGTGTGCGAAGAGAACCTCGACGGCGACCGGCGGCCAACGCAATCCCTGGACCTTGCCGGGCGTTTTACGGATCGGCGAGGCCGAAGAACCCGACAGCCTGAACCTGATGTACGCGCACAGTGCGGCCAGCGACGAAATCTCCGGCTTGCTGTTTTCGTTCGTGCTGCGCTACGATCGCGACGGCAACTACGTGCCCGACCTCGCGACCGCCGTCCCGTCGGTGCGCAATGGCGGCATCAGCCGAGACGGCAAGACGATCGTGGTTCACTTGCGCAAAGGCGTCGTGTGGTCGGACGGCGTGCCGCTGACCGCGGCCGACTGGATCTTCACGTATCGTGCCGCCACCAACCCGCACAACAACGTGAAGACGCGGTATGGCTGGGACACGATCGCGTCGGCGGCGGCGCCCGATCCGCACACGATCGTAATACACCTCAAGCGCCCGTCCGTCACGGTGTTAGGAATTCTCGCGATGGGGGGCGCGGGCTACCCGCCGATGCCGGCGCACCTGCTGGCGGCGCTTCCGAATCTCAACTCGGCAGATTTCAACAGCCAACCGTTATCCAGCGGCCCGTATCTGCTCAAAGCCTGGAATCGTGGGACGGCGCTCGAGTTCGTGCCGAACCCGCGCTACTTTCGCGGGCCGCCGAAACTCAAGGAAATCGACTGGAAGATTATTCCCGACGTCAACACGCTGTTCAACCAGCTACAGACGCACGAAATCGACGTCTATCCGGCCGTCAACGCCAACGCCGTGCCGCAACTCGGCAGCGTCGCCGGCATCGTCGTCAAGAAGCAGCTCACCGCGAACTGGCGCCACCTGGGCATCAACATGAGCCGTCCGCTGCTGCGCGACATGCGCGTGCGCCGAGCGATTTCCGAAGCCGTCGATTGGAAGCGCATCAACGATACCGTCTATCACGGCCTCAACCGGCTGGCAGTGTCCGATATCTTTCCGGAGTCGTGGGCCGCGCCGGCGCTGCCGGCCTACCGCTACGACCCGCACGATGCCGGCATTCTCCTCACACGGGCTGGTTGGGTCCACCAACGCGACGGCGTGCTGCACAACGGGAACGTCGCCCTGCGCCTCACGATTTCCGCCACCATCGGTCACCAGGAAAACGAACAATCCGAAGTCCTGATCCAATCGATGCTCAAACCGATTGGCATCGACGTGCAGATCCGCAACTATCCGGGCAATCTCATGTTCGCGCAGAACGGCCCGCTCTACACCGGCAAATACGATTTGGAATGGTCGATCGACACCAATGGTCCCGACCCCGACAACGCCGGCAACTGGAACGGCTCCTTCATACCGCCCAACGGGGCGAACACGTCGTGGCTCGACGATCCGATCGTCAACGCGACCAGTGCGGCCGCCGAAAGCACTTTCGATCGATCCAAACGCACGGCGCTCTACCGGCGTGAAGAGGAGCGCATCCGGCAACTGGTGCCCGCCGTGTTTTTCACCTGGGAAGAGGGCTACACCGCGATGAACACCGACGTGAAGAACTACGTGCCCGCCGCTTTCATCGGCGATACCTGGAACGCATGGCAATGGAGCATCTAGGAAACGGCCTTCCGGCGTCCGGCTTTGCGCAGACCCTCGACGCGCGCGAATCGGCGCGCCTGTTTTTCGAGCCGGCGCGCGGCGGCGTGCTGAGCTGGAACACCTTTACGCCGGCCGGACGCATCGCCTTTCGCCTGCTGCGCGCCCACGTGCCGGCAACCGAATTCATCGACTACGCGGAATGGCATCCGGACGGTTCGAAATCGTTTAGCCCCGACCACGAAGGCGTTCACGTCGAGGTCGACGTGATTCGCGCCGAGCAGCCGTTCGATGGGATAGAAGTCCACGCGCGGGACGTCCTCTTTAACCTGGTCGCGTTTTCATCGTCGCTGCGCCCGCGCCCGTCGCTCCCGTACGGGCGCGGCGCGCTGATCCTGGACGTTCCCGCGCGTTCGCAGTACGTTTCCGACCAGGAGCGCGGCTGGTGCAGCCCGGCCAGCCTCGCGATGATCCACGCCTATCACGGCATCGACATTCCGATCGACGTCACGGCGCGGGCCGTCTTCGACCGGGCCTACAACGGCACGGGAAACTGGGCGTTCAACGTCGCCTACAGCGGCAGCTTGGGCCTTCGCGGCGTAGTCGCGCACCTGCAAAATCTCGATCACGCGCAGCGGTTGATCGAACGCAACGTGCCGGTCGCTATTTCGTACTCGTGGCGTGAAGGCGAGCTGCCGGGCGCGCCGCTGGAACATTCCGATGGGCACCTCGCCGTACTCTGCGGCTTTACCGCCGATGGCGACTGCGCGATCAACGACCCGGCGGCGCCCGGCGTGCGCGTTGTCTATCCGCGCGGCGCAATCGAGACCATCTGGCAGCGCAACGACGGCGTCGCGTACGTGGTGGCGCCCAACGGCATCGATTACGCAAGCGTGCTCGCGTCCGCGCGCTCCTAGTCGGACCGACGGACGTGGGCATCCAACCGCGCGACCGGATCACGACGCTCGATGCCCTGCGCGAGGTACCGCTGCACATCGCGCTCGTCGAGCCGGAGATCCCTCCGAACGCCGGCAACGTCGCGCGGCTGTGCGCCGCAACCGGCTGCGCGCTGCATCTCATCGAACCGCTCGGCTTTCGCATCGACGACCGCGAACTCAAACGCGCCGGCCTCGATTACTGGCAGCACCTCAACGTGGTGGTGCACCCTTCGCTCGAAGACTTCCTCACCGCCACCGCATCGCAGCGGCGCTGGTTCTTCTCGACGCGGGCACAACGGGTCTATACCGGCGCCGCCTTCGCCGCCGGCGACCTCCTGGTTTTCGGCAAAGAAACCAAAGGGCTACCCGACGAGCTGCTGGCGCGCTTTCCCGAGCGTACGCTGCGCATCCCGATGCGCCCGCGCAGCGCGCGCAGCCTCAACCTCTCAACCGCCGTGGGGATCGCCGCGTACGCGGCGTTGGATAGACTTGGTTTCCCGGGACTTGACTAGGAAGCCGGTGCTGCGGCGATTCGAACGGGTTTGGGCATGAAGAATGAGACGCCCAACGAGAGCACCGCGAACGCCGTAGCCGCGGCAAAGACGGGAAGCAGGCCGTAGCGATCCCCGATGACGCCGAACAGCGGCGCGGCAAAGCCGCCAATCGTAGCCGACAACCCGAGCGTGACGCCGGCGGCGATGCCGATGCGCTGCGGGAGATATTCCTGGCCGATGACCACGATCACGCCGGCCGAGAGTCCGATCGCGATTCCGAACGCGACGGCGATCGGGACGAGAGTCCAAAACTGCGGCGCGTAGATGCCCGCCACGACGATGCCGGCGCCGAACACCGTGGTAAATAGCAGCGACACCGAAATGACGCGGCGGCGGTCGATGCGGTCGGCGAGTCGTCCGCCCCAGAGCGTGCCGAAGGCGCCGCCGAGCAGCATCGCGGCCAGTGCGACCGACCCCATCGCCTTGTCGACGTGCGTCACCGCGATAGCATAGACCGGCATGAACGTCACCGCCCCGAAAAAGACCGCGGAACGAAGCGCGACGACGGCCGTCATGATCGTAAAGCCGCGCCAGTCGTCAACGCCCGGCCGCCGGCGCCCGACGCGGTGCGCGAGCGAACGCGCGCGCTCGAAGCGTGGCAAGTCGCGCACCAGCAGCACCGCTAATATCGCGCCCGGAACCATGAGAAACGCGGTCCCGTGCAATCCGAAAACGAGCAGCAGCGGCGTGACCACGATCGGACCGATGGCGAACCCAAGGTACCCGCCGGTGGTAAACCAGCTCATCGCGGTCGCGCGCTGCGACCCGCCGAAATAGTTCGCAAAGCGCGAGGCTTCGGGGTGAAACGCGGCGATGCCGATGCCCGAGATCAGCGCACCCAGCAGCATGAACGGCATGGACGGTGAGAAGCCGATCATCGCCGTGCCGAAGGTGGCCAGCAGCAGCGCGATGGGAATCACCCACGCCAGCGACCGGTGGTCGGAAAGGTGCCCGAACAGCGGCTGCACGACCGACGACGACAAGTTCATCGCGAGGACGAGCGTCGCCGCCGCCGTCAACGAGAGCCCGCGATGGACAATCAGCCAGGGGATGAGCGCCGGCAGAACGCTTTGATTGGCGTCGTTGAAAACATGCGCGACGGCCAGGAGAGAGATCCCTCGGCGATCGAGTCGCGTCTGAGGGATCGCTTCTACGGCGGAGACGGCGGCCATGGCAGCCCATCATCGCACACGGCAAATAGTGCGGTCAACGAAAGAGCCGACAGGCGCGCGAAGGTTCAATTTCGCGCGCGCCCAACCAGCAGACGTTCCCATGTTGATGCGATCTTCACAAGCGCGCGACCGATCCTCGATTGCAACTAAGGGGATGGCGGCACTCGCGACGGCCGCGGCGCGACGGGATGGCCGCAGCGGTCGGCCCAGGTGGTCCAGCCCCACTTCGACTCGTGCGCGACGATGAGCGGGTCGGTGCGTACGGCTCCGAACGCGCGGCGAATTTCGCGCAGCGCTTTGCTGAGCGCGGCCGGGTTCGGCGCCGTAACGATGTGGACCGAGGCGAGCGTGGCGTCGGCATTGCCGCCGACGACGACGTCGGTCCCATCGAGCGTCAGCTCGCGCGTCTCGCACGCGTGCAGCGGCGACGTGAGGTTCGGCGACGCGGCCGCATCCGCGGCGTGCCGCCTGCCGGCGCAGCCCGCAAGCGCGAGCAGCAGCGCTAGCGCAACGAGCGCGTACGCCCGCATGGGTCCGCCGTCACGATGGGTTCGGGTCCGGAACGGTGCTGCGAAGGTGCAGATCGCGTAAGAGATTATCGGGGACGGAAGACGGCGCGTCCATCATGAGGTCCCGAGCAACTTGGTTTTTCGGAAACGCAATCACCTCGCGAATGTTCTCCTCGCCGCACGCCAGCATCACGATCCGGTCGATGCCTAACGCCATCCCGCCGTGAGGCGGCGCGCCGTACTCGAGCGACCGCACGAAAAACCCGAAACGTTCCTCGACCTGCTCCGGCGTCAACCCCAGCATCTCGAAAATCTTGCGCTGCTGATCGGCTTTGTGAATGCGGATCGATCCCGATCCGAGTTCGTACCCATTGAGCACCAGGTCGTAGTGCTGCGCGCGCATCTTGCTCGGGTCGGTATCGATCAGCTCCCACTGCCCCTCCGCCGGGGCGGTGAACGGATGATGCGCCGGCGCCGGCTTGCCGGTCGTTTCGTCGATGGCGAGATACGGGAAACCGGTCACCCAGCAAAACGCGTGCTGCTGCGGATCGCGCAGCCCGCAACGATCGCCGATCGCGTTGCGCATCCTGCCGGCAACGGCGTACGCGAGTTCGCGCGCATCGGCAAAGAGCAGCACCGCATCGCCGGTCTCGGCACCGGCGGCCGCCCGCACGGCAGCGACGTTTGCGTCGCTCAAAAACTTGGCGGCCGACGACTTCACCCCGTCGCTCCCGAGCGCGAGCCACACCATGCCTTTGGCGCCGAACTGCTTGGCGGTTTCCGTCAGCCCGTCGAAATCGCGGCGCGACAGCGACGCGCCCCCCGGGTAGCGCAGCGCGACCACCGCGCCCCCGCTCTCGAGCGCCGCCTTGAAGACGACAAACTCGGTGCCGGCAAAAGCTTGGCCGACGTCGGCGAGTTCGAGTCCGAAGCGCAAGTCGGGTTTGTCGACGCCGTATTTGGCGATCGCTTCCTCGTGGCTCAGACGTGGGAAGGGCGGAAGGTCGATTCCGAGCACCGTCTTCCAGACGTATCCGATGCACGATTCCATCGTCTCGAGCACCTCGTCTTGCGTGCAGAACGACATCTCGACGTCGATCTGCGTGAACTCGGGCTGGCGGTCGGCTCGCTGGTCCTCGTCGCGCATGCAGCGCGCGATCTGCGTGTAGCGGCCGAAGCCCGCCACCATCAGGATCTGTTTGAGCATCTGCGGCGACTGCGGCAGCGCGTAGAACGTCCCCGGATGCACCCGGCTGGGAACCAGGTAGTCGCGCGCGCCTTCCGGCGTCGATTTGATGAGCATCGGCGTTTCGATGTCCACGAATCCGCGCGCGTCGAAGAAATCGCGCATCGCTTTGATGATGCGATGGCGCGCGCGCAGGTTCGACTGCATGCGCGGGCGCCGCAAATCGAGATACCGGTATTCGAGGCGCAGGTTTTCGTCGACGGCGTCGTCGGCGTTGACGGCGAAGGGCGGCACCTGAGAGCGGTTGAGGATCTCCAGATCTTCGACGCCCACCTCAACGTCGCCGGTCGGAAGCCGCGGGTTTTCGGTGCCGGCCGGACGGCGGCGCACCCTGCCGCGCACGCTCAGCACGTCTTCGTGCCGCAACCGCTCGGCATCCCGGAAACTCGGGTGCGCGGGATCGAAGACGATTTGCGTGACCCCCTCGTGATCGCGCAGATCGACGAAGACCAGCCCGCCGTGATCGCGCCGGCGATTGATCCAGCCGTTCAGGACGACCGTGCGGCCTTCGTCCGGTGCGCGCAACGCCCCGCAGGACGTTTTTATGCTGCTATCCATCGCCTTCTTTTGGTGTCCTTAAAGCCTCTTTGATGCCCGAAACGTAGTAGTACTGTTGAATCAAATCGCGCGCGAACTTCGAACTGCCGGCCCGCCGGTCGAAGTATCCGAGCAAATACGGCGCGCGGGTCAGCATCGCATGCAGCCCGAGCGAAACCGGGGTCATGCCGAGGTTGAGCTTCACCGCAAAGTCCGGATGCTTGCGATAAAATCTCACCGTCGAGCGCCCGGCCAGCTTCATCTTTTCCTTCTGATCGTCGTGCGCGACGTCTTGGCAGTGATAGTTCACGGCGCGTGGTTCGTAGACGATTTCGAGGCCGGCTTTTTCCAAGCGGTATCCGAGTTCCAGATCCTCGTGGCCGTAGCCCGTGAAGCTTTCGTCGAAGCAGCCGGCGCGCAGCAGATCGTCGCGCCGGACCGACGCGTTGCCGGTGAGGAAATAGAGCCACGAGAGCCGCTGGCGGGCCGCCGGGTGAAGGTGACCGCGATCGTCGGGCCGATCCCGCTTGCGCGCGTAATCTTCGAGGTTTTTGACCTGGACTTCCCAGCCGACCACCGCAATTCCGCGGCGTTCGCGATGACGGTCGAGGTGCCGGGAAAGCAAATCCGGCGACGCCAGAATGTCTGAGTCGTTGAATAGGATGATGTCGCTGCGAGCCGCCCGGATTCCGGCGTTGCGCGCGGCGGCGCGGCCGCTGTAAGGACCCGGGAGATGACGGACGTTGGGGTGTTCCGCCGAGGCGGCGGCGAGAAACTCGGCGGTGCCATCGGTCGAGTTCGAGTCGCAAACGAGCAACTCGAAACGCTCGTGCGGCACGTCCTGCGCGAGCAATGTCGGGATCACGTGCGCCAACGTATCGAGCCGGTTGTACGTCGGAATGACGACGGAAATGTCAGGCATGTAGTAAACTCGCGACGCCGCGTACGATTTCGTCGCGGAATTGCGCGAGCGACGCGGAATCCTCGGAAGCCGGCTTGCGAACGAGCACGTGCGGCACGCCATAGGGCGCCCACTCCTGCGAGTTCAGCCGGAAGTACCGGTGTTCGAAAGCGACGACCGTGGGCCTCCGCACCGCGCTTGCGACATGTGTCGCACCGGTATCGACCGTCACGACGATGCTTGCGCGTTCGAAGACGGCCGCCCACTGGTGGAAGGGCAATCGCCGCAGCAGCCGCGCGACGTCCCCCGTCGCCTCGAACGCGGGGGCCATGTCCTCACATTCCCGCGCGCACGTGATCACCACCGGCCCCAATTTCGCCAGCCGCCCGACGATCGCGAGCGTGGTCGCCAGGGTGCTTCCGTCCTGGAACCAGCGCCGGCCGAGGTGCATCACGATGGGGTCGGCCGGAAGCGTGCGCGCGACGATCCGATCCTCGTCGGCCACGTTTAAGTCGAGGCGATCGACGCGCCGCCCCGCGCCGGCCAGCGCGACCAGGTCCAGCAACTGCACGACTTCGTGACGGACGACTCGGTTCGGATCGCGTTCGCAAAGCGCCGGATCGGCCTCGGAAATCATCAGCCGGTCGACGTAGAGTCCGGCGGTGACGCGGGCGAACCAGCGGCGTTCGTAGGTGTAGCCGACCCGCAAACCGGCGCGCGTCGCGCCCACCAGCTGCAAATCGACGGCGCGCGGTGCGAGCGCGATCGCGAGATCGTAGCCCGGATGCATCCGGCCGAACGCCCTGGGCCGGACTTCACGCGGCAGCACGATCAGCTCGTCGACGTTCGCGTTTCGCTCCATCACCACGCGGTTGTACGGACTCACGACCATGGTGATGTGGGCGTCGGGAAATGACGCGCGCACGGTAGCGATCGCCGGGGTCGACAAAATGAGATCGCCGATGCGATCGGTGCGCGACAGCAAGACCCTGCGCGTCATGCGGGGCCTGCGATCGCGCGCTCCAACTCCTCGAAGTAGGCTTCGTTCGCGAGCCCGCGGGCGGCGCGCAGTTCGCGATCGGCGAGCGGGCGGTCCGGCGACACGTCGCCGAGCCGGCGGCGGAACCGGTCGGCAAACCGTAGGCTGCGCGTGAGCGCGTGAAATCGCCGTTGCACCGGGTTGAGGCCGGTCGCGAGATACGCGCGCCAGGTGGGGTGCAGTTTCGCAAGTCGGACGGCGGTCCGCGCCTGGGCCTGCGCCTGCCGCACCATCTTCTCGACGCTCCCGCTGCGCGGGCGCGGCTTAAAATGGTAGGCTAGCGCCTTGGGATTGAAGATCGCCTTCACGCCGCGCGCGCGCAGCCGCAGGCCGACGTCGATGTCTTCCCAGCCGTACTCGGAAAACGCGCCGTCGAATCCGCCGATCGCCCGGATCGTGGCCAGCGGTAACGAGACGTTGGTCGTCCAAAAGTAGTTGCCGCTGTAATCCTTGATGCTCCAGACGGGCGGCGGGAGGTCGTCGAAGCTCTCGACGTCGATCGCGCCGCCGCGCACGATTGCTTGCGGATGGGCCGCGTGCGCGCGCAGATGTTCCGCGACGAAGTTCGGCAATACCAGCACGTCGTCGTCGATAAAAATGATTCGCTCGCCGGCGGCCCGTGCGATCCCGGCGTTGCGCCCTTTGGCGAGGCCGGAGTTGGGTTGGGTGACGACGGTAAACGCGCACCGCGCGCGGGCGCGGGCGCGCTCGATCGTCGCGGGCGTGCCGTCGGTCGAGCCGTCGTTGACCAGCACGACTTCGTACGCATCCTCGGGCGCCGTTTGCTCGAAGCACGCATCGAGCACGCGCTCCAGGAGCTCGGCGCGGTTGTAGGTACACAGCTGAATCGTGGCGCGCATCACTGCAACGAATCCGTGGCCGCGAGAATCCGCGCAACGTCGAGGTGAGCGACGCAGGCGTAATCGGCGCACCGCTCCTTGGTGTCGCCGGGGTGACACGCGTACGACGGCCGCACGACCGCGGTCCGCGGCCCGAGGGGCGCCCACCGCTCCGGAAAATCGCTTTGAAATGGGAAGATGCCGACGGTCGGGCACCCGACCGCCGCGGCGACGTGCATGGACCCGGTCGTGATGCCGACGAACGAGCGCGTCCGCCGCGCCAGCGCCCCGAAGGCACCGATTCCAAGCTTTCCGGCGATCGAGGCGACGCCGTCGCCGGCTTGGCGAAGGATCGTCTCGGCGATCGACACGTCGCCGGGTCCGCCGCTGATCAAAATCTGCATACCCAACCGCTCGTGCAGCGCGCGTGCGACCGCGGCCCACCCGTGCGTGGGCCAACTACCGCGCTTGGACGCGATCGCGTTGCACGGGTTGAGAATAATCGAGCCCTCTTGGGAACCGGCCGGCGGGATGCCCACGACGCGTGCGACCGACTCCGCCTCGCGTTCGTCCTCGGGCGTCGGCACGAACCGGTAGGCCGGGTCGCCGGTATCGCAGCCGATCGCGCGAGCGTAGTCGAGGAGAATGTCCGACCAGTGTGACGTGACGTCGCCGTTCTCGCTGCGCACCACCACTCGATGGGTAAACCGGTACGAATACAGCCGCCGGGCTTGACCGACGCGCACCGGGATCTTCGCGATCTGCGGGATGCGCGCGGTCCGCGGCGACGCCCACGTGACGATGCAGGCGTCGTACCCGCGCGCGGCCAGCGATCGCGCCAGCGCGCGCTCGTCGCCGCCGTCGTCGACCAGAACGTCGTCGAGGTCCGGCACTCGCTCGAGCGTCGCGCGGTGGCCCGGCAACGTTAGCGCATCGACGGTTTCGAACCGCTGCCGCAACGCGCGGCCGACCACCGACGCAACGAGCGAGTCGCCGATGCCGCCGCCCGCGCAGTACAGGAGTGCCCGGCTCACGGGCGCGGCGCCTTCGGAGCCGGCGCGAGCGCCTGCAGCAGCTCGCGCGTGTACATTCCGTCGAGAAACTGCGCGCGTGCCAGCGCGCGGATCCACGCGGGAGCGCGATCGCCGGACGCGACGCCGGCATAGAGCGCGAGCAGCGAATCGGGCAGTAAGTACTTTGCGCGCACCGCGTTGAGCCCGTGCGCGCCGGTCGCCATTCGCGCCCGTTTAGACGGATGCTTGGCGATGAAACGGCGCGCCATGCGCGCTTTTTCGACCGCCTTGCGCGTTTCTACTTCGAGCGTGTTCTCGTCGGGCGGCTTGACATGCCAAATGGCCGCATCCCAGGCAAACTTCCAACCCGCCCCGGCTTCCCGAAGCCGGACCCCGAGCTCGGTGTCTTCCCATCCGTAGAGATCGAACGCTTCGTCGAAACCGCCGACCGCCGCGAGCGCGCCGCGCGGCACCGAAGCGTTGCACGTGCACAGAAACGCGCGCGAGTAATTCACCAACGTCGCCTGCGGCATCTCTTCATACGACCCGACGTTGAGAATCGGACCGTTGACGACGACGGCGCCGGCGTTCGGGCCGGCGTGCGCGGCCGCATGCGCGGCCAGCCATCCGGGCGGTGCCTGCACGTCGTCGTCGCAGAAAGCGACGAGCTCGCCCCGCGCCGCCGCGATTCCGCGATTGCGCGCCTTCCCCCGGTTCGGCTCGGGTTCATAGACGTAGTCGATCGGGAAGTTCGCGCCCGCCCGCCGTCGCTCGGCGACCTCTCGAGTATCGTCGGTCGACCCGTTGTCGACCACGATCGTTTCAAACGGCGGCGCGCCGGCTTGCAGTTCCAGCGACGCGAGCGCTCGCTCGAGCGCGTTGGCGCGGTCCTTGGTTGCGATCACGACGGAAATACGCACGACGCTCCCCACTACCCGGCCAGGGCGAGCAACGATTCAGCCATTCGGTCGGCCGCCCCGATATGGTCGCGGTAGAGGCCGGCCAGCCGTTCGCCGGCCGAAGCGATCCACGCGGCGTCGTCGTAGCGATCGAGCGCGACGCGGGCGATCCGTCCGGGCGTGACGGTGCCGTGCACTTCGCAAACGACCATCGCTCCGGCATCGATATTCGGCTGCGTGTGATATTCGAAGCGGCGCGAAACGCCAACCGCTACCGCTCGCTTCAGCCGCACGCCGACCAGGGGAATCCGATGGAGATACGTGAGCGGCCCGTTGAAGGTGATCAGCTCGGGCGCGTTGAGCGGCGTGATCGTGATCGCCGGTTTGCCTAGCGCCGCCAACTCGATCGTCTTCGTGCCGGGAATCGTCAAGATTATTCGCGCGCGTTTGGCTGCGGCCAGCGCGTTGAAGAGGACGGGCACGCGAACGCTCCCGTCGAGCGATTCGAGATACGGGCGTTCGCGCTCCGTAACCAAACGCCCGCGCCGCGCAAAAACGCGCGGGTCGCCTCCGAGTTCGATCGCGTCGCGTACTTGGGCTAACGCGGTAAACGGAGAGAGTCCGAACGCGATCGGCAACTCCGGACGTTCCTGCAGCATGCGCAGCGCCGCCGTGAAATAAAACGGAATGAGGTTCTCGACCTCGTATGACCGCGACCCGGGCATAACCAGAATGCCGTCCTCCGGCGTGCCGGGCTCGAGCGGCGCCTGCGCTTCGAGCAGCGCACCGTCGATGGCGAGGTTGCCGACCCGCAGGATGCGCTCGGGCGGCGTCCCCCAGGCTTCGAGTTGCGCGACGTTCTTTCGATCGACCGCAAACGCGCGGTCGAAGAGCTTGCGATAACCCTTGCGCGAAAACTTGAAGGTCGCCGCCTTGCCCTTCAAGCGCGCGTGCAGTCGCGCCGCGTGCAGCAAGTCGCCGCCAATGTATTGCACGACGTCGACACGTTCGGGCACGCCTGACACCGTTGCGCCGAGGGCGAACTTCAGGTACGTTTTCGGATCGTAGACCTTGGCTTGGGGAAAGAACCGCCGCACGGTCTCCGCCTCAAAGCCGGTCGCGTAGTCGTCGGGCACGAGAAAGACGTGCGCGTCGGTCGCGGGCGCGCGCTCGTACAGCGATCGTAGGAGCGGCCGTAGCCAGCCCGCAACCTCGCCCGGACCGTTAGCCGTGACGGCTATACGCATCGATAATGCGGGCGATCGTATCGGTCGTGCTCCGCCCGGCAACGTGCGGGGCGAGCGCTATCCGCCCGCCGTGCGCCAAAACGACGGTCCGTTCGGGCAGCTCGTCGGCGCGGTACTGGTCGCTCTTGACGTGGACGTCGGGACGAATGCGCTCGAGCAGCACTTCCGGCGTCGGTTGCCCGAAGCCGACGACGACGTCCACGCTGCGCAATCCGAGCAGCACTTCGGCGCGCTGTGCGAACGGGACGATCGGGCGGCCATCGCCTTTGAGGCCGCGCACCGACTCGTCGTCATTTAATCCCACCACGAGCGCATCGCCCTGCGCGCGCGCCCACGCCAGATACTCGACGTGCCCGGCGTGCAGCACGTCGAAGCAGCCGTTGGTGAAGACGACCGTCTTTCCGTCGGCGCGCAGCGCTTCGCGCCATGCGGCCGCTTCGTCCGCACCCAAGAGTCGCCCGAAAAACTCAGGCATGGCCGCGTTCTACCAGCGCCAGAATTTCTTCGGCCGAGGCGGTCGCCGTGCCGAGCTTTTCGACGACGGCGCCGGCGGCGAAGTTCGCGAGCTGCATCGCCTGTTCGGCCGGCGCGCCGGCCGCCAACGCCAGCGCCAGCATCGCGATAACGGTGTCGCCCGCACCGCTTACGTCGTAGACGGTGCGCGCTACCGATGGAATTTGTAAACGTTCGCCGGCGCTTCCGAAGAGCGCCATGCCGTGCTCGCCGCGCGTAATCACCGCGTAGCGGCATCCTAGGCGTTCCAGCAGGCGCGTGCCCGCGGCTTCGAGCGTGCTGGGGTCGGCGATCCGGACGCCGGTCACGGCCGAGGTTTCCGAGGCATTCGGTGCGACGCACGTCACCCCGGCGAACAGTTCGATGTTCTGCGGTTTCGGGTCGGCTAACACGAGCGGACACGCGCGGGCGGCCTCCACGATCCCGCGCGACAGCAAACCTTTGCCGTAGTCGCTGAAAATGACGGCATCGCTGTGCGCCGCGCGATCGCGGACGAACGCCGCGACGCGCTCGCGTGCGGCGTCCGGCGGGGCGGCAACCGATTCCCAATCGGCCCGCACGACCTGCTGGTTATGCGCGACGACCCGCGTCTTGCGGGTCGTCGGCCGGTCGGCCAGCGTGAAAACGCCGCCGTCGTCGACCTGCTCGCCGCGCAGCATGTCGCGGACTTGCTGCGCGAAGGCATCGTTACCGACCGTTCCAGCCAACGATACGTCGGCGCCGAGCGCGCGAAGATTGTTGGCGACGTTGCCCGCCCCGCCGAGCGTGAACGAGTGGTCGCTGACGGCGACGACCGGGACCGGCGCTTCGGGCGAGATCCGGGTCACCGTGCCCCAAATCCATTCGTCGATCATCACATCGCCGACCACCAGAATCTTGCGCCCGCGCGTCCGCTCGAACACGGCCCGGGCGTCGAGCGGCATCAGCGCCGGCATTAGGCGATGCCGTCCTCGAAAATCAGCCGCTGTTCGACCAGATCGCACACGATGTGCGCCATGACCTGATGCACTTCTTGAACGATTGCCGCGTAACCGTCGGGGCCGATCAGCACGTAATCGGCGATCTCCGCGACCTTACCGCCGCCGTTGCCGGTGAAAGCCACGGCCACCGCGCCGCACTTCTTCGCGGCTTCCAGCGCGAACACGACGTTGGGCGAGGTGCCGCTCGTCGTCATGCCGATCACGACGTCGCCCGGATGCGCGAAGGCTTCGACCTGGCGTGAAAAGATGCGGTCGTAGCCGTAGTCGTTCCCGATGCACGTCAGGGTCGACGAATTCACCGAGAGGGCTTCGCTGTGCAGTCCGGGGCGTTCGCGCAGGAAGCGGCCGGAAAGTTCGGCGGCCATGTGCTGCGCCTCGGCCGCGCTCCCGCCGTTGCCGCACCAGAGCACCTTTTTCTGCGCGCGCAACGCGGTCACGATCGCCCCGGCGATGGCCTCGACCTGTTCGCGGTAGTGCGGCGCGTCGAGCAGACCGCGGCGATCCGCCAACAACTCGTCGAACCCGCGCTTCCCCATCACGTCGGTCATCTTCGCCCCGCGACGGCGCCGTGATTCACGGCTCGATCCAGAAGAGTTCCGCACCTTGCGAGACCAGCTCGCCGTTCTCGGGGATGATGCGCGCGATCGTGCCCGCGTAATCACTTTGAATTTCGTTGAAGAGCTTCATCGCCTCGAGAATGCACACGACGTCGCCTTCCTCGACGCGATCGCCGGGGTTGACGAAATCCTCGGCATCGGGCGACGACGAACGGTAGAAGACGCCGGTCAGCGGCGCGATCACCCGTTTGACGTGCGGACCGGCAACGGGCGTCGATTCGGAGGAAGCCTCCATCGCCGGCGCGGGTGCCGTTGCGGCCACCGGGGCAAAGGATGCGGCGCCGTTTCCGGCCTCGCGACGAACGATTTCATAGGTAGCTTCGCCGAGCTTGACCTTGAGGCGATCGAGATCGTGCTCGTGCATCAGCGCGAGCAGAGCGTTGAGGGCCTGCATCTCGGGGTCGCGCGCTTCATCCATCACGAAGTCGCTTCTACGAAAGCCGCGACAACGTCTCTTCCGGAGCCGAGGGGAAGGCGACGGTCGCTGCGGCTCTCGAGGTCGCGCAGCAACAGCTCGCCCGCCGCGATCTCCTCGCTGCCGAGGATCAGGGCATAGCGCGCGCGATTTCGATCGGCGATCTTGAGGTGTGCCAGCAGCTTGCGCTCTTGATAGTCGGCGTACGTCGGATCGTCGAGCCTGCGCCGGAGTTCGGCGAGAATCGGGACCAGGGCGCTGCGGGCTTGGGTGCCCAGGGCGATGGCCTGAATCCCGCGGCGGGGCGGCTCGCCGGCATCGGCCAGCGCATCGAGCATCATGAGAAACCGTTCCAACCCGAGCGCGAACCCGACGCCGGGCACGTCGGGGCCGCCGAGCGACCGCACCAAACCGTCGTACCGGCCGCCGCCGCACACGGTGCTTTGCGCGCCGAGCGCGGTCGACGTGATTTCGAACACCGTACGATTGTAGTAATCCAATCCGCGCACGATCTGCGAATTGACGACGAACGGAATCCCCGCGCGATCCAAGTATGCTTTGAGCGTCTCGAAGTGCTCGCGGCACGCTTCGCAGAGCACCGACTCGAAGGTCGGAGCGGTTTCCACGAACGGGCGGTCGGCGGGGTCCTTACTGTCGAGCAACCTCAGTGGATTGCGCTCCAAACGCCGTCGAGAATCCTCGCTCAACGTCGCGAGATTCGGCCGGAAGTGATCGAGCAGCGCTTGGCGGTAGCGTGGCCGGCAAACGTCGTCGCCGATCGAGTTGATATGTAGCACCGCGTCGGTGATCCCGTAGTCGCGCGTCAGCTGCCAGGCTAGGCCAATCACTTCGACGTCCGCCTCGGGTCCGGCGAAGCCGAAGCACTCGACGCCGAACTGATGCGACTGGCGATAGCGGCCCTTTTGCGGTCGTTCGTATCGGAAGATCGGGCCGATGTAATACAGGCGCAGCGGCCCGCGCGCAAACGCGTGGCTCTCGAGCGCGGCCCGCACGACCGGCGCGGTCCATTCCGGGCGTAGCGTCACGCTGCGTTCGCCGCGATCGGTAAACGTATACATCTCTTTTTCGACGATGTCGGTCGCATCGCCGACCCCGCGAACGAAGAGTTCGGTCGACTCGAATAGCGGCGTGCGAATCTCGCCGTAGCCAAAGCGCTCGGCTAGCGCGCGGATTCGCGCTTCGAGCGCGCTCCAACGTCCCGATTCTGGAGGCATGAAGTCTTGCGTCCCGCGCGGTGCGGTAAAATTCGTCGGCATTGGTTCGAGCCTGCTTGTTCGCGGGGCGCCCATATTCATGCCGGCCCTACTCGTTCATCCTCAGCGCCACCCAAAAGGTGGGGGCTCTGATGATGTACTCCGGAATCCGCAGCTTCGCAATTGCGTACTGCTCGGAGTTGTTGCGACCGATCGCGTTGGCGACCATCGCGATCACGGGATTCGTCGCTTTCGCTTCGTGCATCGCACGACCGACCCGGTAGCCGAAGTACGCTCCGGCGAGCAGGTAGCACGCGGCCACCGCCACGACGATCCAAACCACCGTCTCAAAAGCTTTGCCGCTCGCCGCCATCCGCGCCATAGCGGCCCCTTTCGGGAGCGCGGCCAGGGTTCCCCGACGTGCGGCCGCTAGCAGTTTCGCGCGGGCGCGGGATTGGTGCGCGTGCGCGTCACGCTCCTGGTCGCGGCAATCGCCGGAACGGCGATGCTCGCATCTCCGGATGCGCTTCGTTCCGTTCTGGCAACCTCGGCTAGCGCGCTCTTCGAAGCAACGCCGTTTCTGCTCGCCGGCGTCCTGATTTCGCGAATCGTGCGCGGGCGGCCGGCGATGGCCTATCTCGGCTGCGGCTGCGCCCCGGGACCATCCGCCCGTTCGCTGCCGGCGGCCGCCGCCACGTGGATGATCTTCGGACCTGCCGTTGCGATGGGCCGCGTGGCCGCGGCGATCGCCGTCGCATATCTGCTCGCGCGATCGACGCGACCGCACTCGGGACGATGCGGCGGTGGGACGCACGGCGCTCCGCAGCCGCTTGGCGAGCTGGCGGCGCTGCTTCCGGCGGCGCTTATGGCGGGCGTCGCGATGCAGCTCGCGAGCGTCGTCGACGTTGCTTCGATGACGCCCGCTGCCCACGTCCTCGCCGGCGCGTTGCTTGGCTTTGCGGCGGCCCCATGCGGACTGGGCGCGGTCGCGGTGGCCGGGGCCTTGCACGCGCGCGCGCCGCTCGCCGCCGCATCGTTTCTTTGCGTGGCGGGTATCGTCGATTTGCGCGCACTGGCTTTGCGACGCGCGCATCGCGCGCAAGATCACGACCTCCTCGCCTACGTGCTGCTCGCGCTCGCGCTCGGAATCGTCGGGTGTCGGCACGGCGGAGCGCTGGTTCATCCGCTCATCGCCGGCCCGCTGTTGGCGTGCGGCGCCGCCGCAATCGTCCTCGCGTTCCTTCACCGCGATCGGCAAAATGCGGGCGCGCGTTTCGCCCCCGCGTTCATGCTGGCCGGCGCCCTGGTCGCGGCTCCGCCGCCCGCCTATCACGCAACCGAGACAACGCTGACCGAACTCTTTCCCGGCGAACGGCTCACGTTCACGGGAACGGTAGCGCGCAGCGCGAACGCCGCCGCGCTGGTGCGCTACGCGATCACGTGCTGTCGCGCCGACGCGGCCCCCGTCGTCATACGCCTCACCCAAGCGCCCGCATTTCCGCCCGGCACCTGGCTGCGCGTGGACGGCGTCGTTACCACGATCGCGGGCGAACGGCGCCTCGTTCCGCAACACGTCCAACGCATCGCCCCGCCGACCGACCCGTTCATCTACCGCTAGCGTAGGAGTTCTCGACGTCCGGGTTCTCGGCAAGCGCCGGTAACCGCAGCGCAGAAGACCGCCGGGTGGCCGCCTACCATCTAACGCTCGCCGATGCGATCCTGCTGGTCGCGTTGGCCGTCGTTGCGCCCGCCTACTCCTATTACGCCGGCATCCGGATCGGGCGCGGCTTTCTGCCCGAGCGAATCAGGGCCTACGCCCGCACGATGCTGTCATGGTGGCTGATCGCGCTGACGATGCTCTTCCTGTGGTGGCGTCTCGGTCGTCCCTTCATGGCGCTGGGGCTGCACGTTCCCGGCGATCCCCGCTCGATCGCCGGAGCCGTGCTTTGCGTGCTGATGCTCGCCTACATGAACGGACAGTGGCGCGTCGTTGCACGGATGTCTCCCGAGAAGCTCGCGCGCGTTCCCGCGGCTCTGGGACGCGCCGTCGCGATACTGCCGCGCACGCCGTCCGAATACCGTTGGTTCTTGGCTCTTTCGGTCACCGCCGGCATTTGCGAGGAGCTGCTTTTTCGCGGTTACTTCTTGGCCGTGACCTCGCAGTATCTTACCCTGACGGGCGCCGTCGTCGCGGGAGCCGCGATTTTCGGCTTGGGGCACGCCTACCAAGGCGCACGCGGAATCGTCAAAACGGGAGTCGCCGGAGTGCTCTTCGGCGCGATCTACATCGCCACCGGATCGCTCGTTTGGCCGATGATTCTGCACGCGCTGCTCGACGTCCAGGGCGGCGCGATCGCGTTTCGCGCGCTTCGATCCGCCGCCCCGAGTCGCACGGGTTAGTGCAGGAAGTACCGGTACGTGGAAAAGACCAAGGCGACGCCGAGATGGTCGGCGGCGGCGATGACTTCCTGGTCGCGGACCGATCCGCCGGGGGCGATGATGGCGGCGCAGCCGCCTTCGGCGGCGGCTTCGAGGCCGTCGGCAAACGGAAAAAAACCGTCGCTGGCACAGGCGGCGCCGGTGACGCCGGCGCGGTACGTCGCGATGTTCACCGCGCTGACGCGATTGGTTTGCCCCGCGCAGATGCCGCGCGTGGTGCCGCCTTTGACCACGACGATCCCGTTGGACTTCACGTGCCGCACGACGTCCCACGCAAACGCCAGGTCGTGCCACTCCTGCGCCGTCGGTTGGCGCCGGCTGACGACGCGCCACTCTTCGGGCGGGGCCTCGGGATCGTTGTCTTCGGCCAGCACGCCCCCGAGTGCGCTGCGCACGCGAAGCTCGCGCGCTAGCTCGTCGGGCAACGACGTCACGAAGCGCATGACGCGTAAGTTTTTCTTCTTGCAGAGCACCGCGAGCGCGTCGTCGTCGAATCCCGGCGCCGCCACGATCTCCAGGAAGAACTTTGCCAGCGATTGCGCCGCTTCAAGGTCGATCGCCGCGTCGGTTGCAACGATTCCCCCGTATGCCGAGACCGGATCGGCGGCCAGCGCGTCGTGCACCGCGATGGCCACGCGCGAGCGCTGAGCCACGCCGCACGGAACCGTGTGCTTCACGACCGCCGCGCGCACGAAGCGCTCGCGCTCGCTGCCGAACTCCGCGCCCAACGGTGCGCGGGAAAGCAATCGCAGGGTCGCGTCGAGATCGAGCAGGTTGTTGTAGCTCAGCGCCTTGCCGTGCAGCTGCTCCGGCAAGTGGTCGGCGCGGTCGAGGTAAAAAGCCGCTCGCTCCTGGGGATTCGTTCCGTATCGCAGCCGCTTTGCCAGCGGCAGCGTGAGCGTCAGCGCGCCCGGCAGGGCGCTCGGCAAAACCTCGCCGGCGGTCGCAAGATAGTGCGCGATCGCGACGTCGTATTCGGCGGTGCGCTCGAACGCCGCCACCGCGAACTTGCGGCGCAGCCCCAAGGGCACGTCACCCGTTTCGAGCGCCGACAGATACTCGGCATACTGCGACGAGTGGGTCAGCACCGCGACGTGCCCGAAATTCTTTGCCGCCGCGCGCAGCAATGAAACGCCGCCGATATCGATCTGCTCGATCGCCTCGACGAGCGTCGTGCCTTGGCGTGCGACCGTCGCCTCGAAAGGATACAGGTTCACCGCCACCGTGTGAATGACGGGAATCGCGTACGTTTCGGCTTGCGAGCGATGTTCGGCATCGTCACGGTCGTAGAGAATTCCGCCGAACACCTTGGGGTGCAAGGTCTTGACCCGGCCGCCGAACAGCGCCGGAAAACCGGTTATGTCGCCGACGTCGCGGGCCGGCACGCCGCGCTCCGCTAAGAACGCCCGGGTGCCGCCGGTCGCGTAAATGACGGTGCCGCGCGCGTGCAGGGCGCCGGCGAGTTCGGCGGCGCCGGTCTTGTCCGAGAGCGAGAAGAGTGCGGCCGCTCGGTCCGCTTCAGGCAAGCGCGAGCTCCGGTTCGGGCGGCGACAGCTCGGCCGAAACGATCGAGCTGATGCCGGCCTCGCCCATCGTCACGCCGTACAAACGATCCGCCATCTCCATCGTCTTCTTGTTATGGGTGACGATGATCATCTGCGAATCCGCCGCAAAGGTTTTCACCATTTCGGAGAAGCGCTCCACGTTGGCATCGTCCAGTGCGGCATCGACTTCGTCGAGCAGGTAGAACGGCGAGGGCTTCACCGCGATCAGCGCAAAAATCAGCGCCGCGGCGGTCATCGCGCGCTCGCCGCCCGAGAGCGCCGCCAGCGGCATCTGCTTCTTCCCGGGCGGCTGCACCGCGATCTCGATCCCGGTTTCCGAAAGATCGTCGGGGTTGGTTTGCCACATCTTGGCATGGCCGCCGGGAAACAGCCTCGGGTACATTTCGCCGAACGCTCGCGCCACTTTTTCGAACATCTCGTTGAATCGAACTTGGGTCTGCTGCTCGATCTCGCGGATCGACTCGAGCAGCGTTTCGCGAGCCCGCGCGAGGTCGTCGAGCTGCGCGCGCAAAAACGCTTCGCGCTCCATCACTTCCTGGCGTTCCGCGTCGGCGTTGAGGTTCACGTTAGCCGACAAGCGGCCGAGTTCTTCGCGCAGCCGCGGCAAATCGTCAACGGCGCCGTCGGGCTCGCCCTCGTACCGCGCTTCGACGTCGCGACATTCGTCGTCGGTCGCCGGGTTCTGCGCGAACTGCGAGACGAGCATTCCCAGCTCGGCCTCGATCTCCGCCAACCGCATGCGCTGACGTTCGCCGCTTGCGATCGCGTCGCGTTCGCCGTTTTCCGCCAATCGTAGGTCGGACTCCAGCTGCGTCTGGCGGTCGGTTAGCTTTTCGCGTTCGCGCCGCGCGACGTCGAGCTGCACGTCCAGCTCGGCCACGCCGTGGCGCAGCCCTTCAACGTGGGCGTGCGAGGTACGCGTTTGTTCGACCAGCGAAACGATGTGGGCCAGCATCTCTTCGCGCGCCAGTTGCGCGCGCGCGCTGTCTTGATCGAGCATGCCCAAGCGCGCCTTGGCCGCATCGCGTTCGGCCGTCAGCGCGGCCGCCCGCTCCCGCAGGTCGGACGCTCGCGCGCCGGCCTCGATCTGGCCCGCCTCTGCGCGGGCGATCTCCTCGCGCGCTCGCGCCAAATCCGTCTCCAGGCGCGCGCGATCGGCATCGCTCTGCAGCGCGTTTGGTTCGGCCTGCTCGAACCCACGCTCCAGCTCGCGCGATCTGCGCGCGTTCTCGGTAAGCTCGGCCACCAGGGCTTGCGCCGCAGCCAGGTCGCCTCGCATGCGTTCCACGTCGCCGCTCAGCGCCGCCATTTCGGCGCGCACCTCGGCCAGCGCAAGTTCGACGCGGGCCAAGCCTTCGCGCTCCCGATCGCGATTCCCGATCGCGAGATCGGTACGCGCGTGCGCCGCATGCAAAGCGCTCTCGCTCGCGTGGAGTTTGGCGCGCAGATCCACCAACGCTTCGCGCAGGCTCTGGGCTTGAACCCGCCGCGAAAGAATCGAACGCTCGCGCTGGAAACGGCCGCCGGTGATCGCGCCGCCGCCGGTGATCTGCTCGCCGGTGAGCGTGACGACCGTGTCGCGCAGACTGCGCTCGCGGACTAAGCCGATACCGGTCTGCAGCGCGTCGACGATCAGCACGTTCCCGACCAGAAAGTTTACCAGGCTGCGATACTGCGGCTCCGTGCGAACCAGCGAGTGCGCGTATCCGATGACGCCCGGAACGGCCGCCAGGTCGTCGGGGAGATGACGCCCTTCGCGATTCCCCAGCGTGTCGAGCGGCAGAAACGTCGCGCGCCCCGCTTCCTTGCGATTGAGGAACTCGATCGCGCGCTCGGCGTCTTCGGACGTGCGCGTCACCACGTTCGAAAGGCGCGCGCCGAAAGCCACGTCCATGGCGCGCGCGTAGCGTTCGTCGGTCGTTATGAGGTTGGAAATGATGCCTTCGATGCCGCGCAGCTCGCCGCGCTGCCAGGCCTCGACGATCGACCGCGTGCCCGGAACGTGACCCTCGAGGGAGTTCTCCAACTCTTCGATAGTGTGCAAACGCGATTCGGCGCCGGTGACCTCGGCGGTTCGATCGCGATGGACGGACAGCGCTGCCGAAAGCTCCTCTTGGGCGAGGGTCACTTCGCGCTCGGCGTCTTCGACCCGTCCGCGCGAATCGAGCCGGCGTTCTTCCAGGACGCCCATTTCGCGCTCGCGCTTGCCGTAGCGGTGCGCGGCGCCTCCGGCGGCGATTTCCAGCTGCGATGCCCGTTCGCGCGCCGCTTGAAGTTCGCGGTCGAAACGCTCGGCCTGCGCGCGCGAATTTTCGGCCTGCACGCGCCGCTCGGCTTTCTTGGCGGCGTGCTCGGCCGCACCGGACTCGACTTCCCGCAGTTCGGTAAAAATCGCATCCAGCTGCGCGCGCGTTTGTGACAACCCGGTCTGAGCGGCGAGTTCCCGATCGCGTGCGAGTTCGATGTCGCGCGCGAGCGGCGTCAGCCGCTCGTCCAATCCGGCGATCGTCACCGCCAGCGTTTCGCGCTCCTGCTGCACGCGCGCGGCGTCTTCGGAGGTTTGGGTGGATTGTCGCTCGAGCGCTTCGCGCCGCGCTAGCGCGGCAGCATAGTCGGCTTCGATGCGTGCCAGCTCGGCGCGCTTGCTTTGTGCTTGCGAGCGTAGCTCCTCGAGATGCAGTTCGTGGCGATAGACGCGCGTGCGTACGTCCGAAAGCCCGGCGCCCAAGGCGGCCGCTTTGGCCGCCGCTAGGCCGCGCGTTTCATCGTCGCGTTCAAGGTCGGCGCGAAGCGCCTGGCGCTCGGCTCGGCGCGAAGCGCTGGCCCGAATGTATCCGAGGATCTCGAGGTCGCGAACTCGCGCGCTAACTTTGCGATAACGCTTCGCGCGGCGCACCTGCGTTTCGAGTTCGGGAACCCGATACTCCAGCTCCGAAATGAGGTCGCTGATTCGAATCGCGTTCTGCTCGGTTTGTTCCAGCCGGCGCATCGATTCGTTCTTACGTGCCAGAAATTTGTTGATGCCCGCGGTTTCCTCAAAGAGGGCGCGGCGATCGGCGGGCTTACTCGTAAGGATCGCATCGATTTGGCCCTGCGACACGATCGCATAGGAACCCGGGCCTAAACCCGTACCCATAAGCAAATCCGAAATGTCGCGCAGCCGCACCTGCGTGCGATTGATGAAGTACTCGCTCTCGCCGGCACGATACGCGCGGCGCGTGATCTCGACTTCGCCGAACTCGATCGGCAGCCGGCCGTCCGCGTTGTCGAAGAGAATCGACACCTCGGCGAGGCCCAGCGGTTTGCGGTTGTCGGTGCCCGCGAAAATCACGTCTTCGAGTTTGCCGCCGCGCAAGCTCTTGCTCGACGTCTCGCCGAGCACCCATCGAAACGCGTCGACCAGATTCGATTTTCCCGAACCGTTCGGCCCAACGATGGCCGTAATGCCGCCGGCGAACTCGAGGGTCGTC
>JBDTDR010000078.1:0-7935 GCA_039922955.1 Candidatus Tumulicola sp. | reverse complement strand
AGCAACAAAAGTTCCGGCTTATAACGGTGAACTCCAATCGTCCTAGGACTGAGGACGAGGACAATACCGTGGGAAGTCCTCTGGCGAGCGATCGCTCTGACCCCGTAACGACTGATTCGCTTCTAATAAGAAGTGATGAGATAGTGGTTTCTGCTCGCAAGAGCAAATCTATAGCTGCTATCACACGCCGGCCCCTCGCCCGAGTCAGATCGGGCAGGGTGAAGATATAGTCTGCGCCATCGGTAACGATGGAAATACGCGCGATGTCGGATCGTCGCATCCTGGGGCTGTAGTAGGTCCCAAGGGTTGGGCTGTTCGCCCATTAAAGCGGTACGCGATCTGGGTTCAGAACGTCGTGAGACAGTTCGGTCCCTATCCGCTGTGGGCGTAGGAGATTTGAGGAGCTTGGACCCTAGTACGAGAGGACCGGGTCGAACGAACCTCTGGTGAACCGGTTGTTCCGCCAGGAGCATAGCCGGGTAGCTAAGTTCGGATCAGATAAACGCTGAAAGCATATAAGCGTGAAACTGACTCCAAGATGAGATCTCAATCCCGTAAGGGTGAAGAGTCGTGGTAGACCACCACGTTGATAGGCCGGAGGTAGAAGCATCGCAAGGTGTGGAGCTGACCGGTACTAATCGCTCGGAAATTTTGATTAAAAACAAAATCTACGCACCGCTCGTCGCGGCACGTGAAGGTTCTTCTCTGTACAGCTTTTGGGGTCAAACCCCCGAAATTTTCCCGACGCGATCGGCTGGAGCTCCGGCTCGCCATCGCGGCGGGGATCAAGTTTCTGGCGCCCATGGCGGCGGGGACCCACCCGTTCCCATCCCGAACACGGCAGTTAAGCCCGCCAGCGCCGATGATAGTCGGACCGCAGGGTCCCTCGAAAGTAGGTCGGCGCCAGATTATGACTGAAAGAAAAGCCCGTCGTCAACAGCGACGGGCTTTTACGTTTCGCCGCCGAGCAACAACGGAGGACCGCTTTCCATGATTCGTACCGTGTCGCAGCGCGCCGCAAGCGCGCTCCTGGTTGCGCTTGTTTCCTGCTGCGGCATCGTGGCGGCTACGGCGGCCACCACCGGCACCGGCGCCGCCGCCGAGGAGACGGTGAGCGTCGACGTCTTGCAGGCCGAGAAGCTGAGCGAATCCGGGCAGAACAAGGCGGCCCTCGAACTGCTCGATCGCTATCTGGCCGGACATCCTACGGATGCCCGAGCGCTGGTGGATCGCGGAGACGTCCACGAGTCGCTCAACGACGAACGCGCGGCGATCGCCGATTATTCGGCCGCGATCGCGGTCAATCCCGACTATGCCTACGCCTACGCATCGCGCTGCCAATCGCGATGGGAGATCGATCAGAATCACGACGCGTTCGACGATTGCAATAAGGCGCTCGAGCTCAACCCGAAAATGGCTTATGCGCTGCGTCAACGCGCGCTGGTTGAGATCGATCTCAGCGACCTCGCCGCCGCTACCCAAGATGCGCAAAGCGCGGTCGCGCTGAGTCCGAACGAACCCTACGGCCTCTCGACGCGTTGCCACGTTTACGTCGCGAACGGCCAATACGACGCGGCCATCAAGGACTGCAGCGCGGCGATCGCCCTCAACGATCGCATGAGCTCGCCGTACTTCTATCGCGGGCGCGCCGAGATCGGCGAGAAGGACTGGACGGCGGCAGTTGGCGATTTCTCGCAGGTGATCGAGCGCGATCCGACCGACTTCGGCGCGTACTACTGGCGCGCGATGGCTCGTGAAAACACGGCCGCGTACGCCGACGGGCTCAAGGACGTCGATCGATACATCGCCGTGCACCCCGACGACGGCGACGGCCATCTCTTGCGCGCCCAGATCGAACTGAGTTTGGGAAACCGCGCCGCGGCCAAGGCTTCGGCTACCGACGCGCTGCGCCACTATCGCATCGACAACAACCCGGCCGGAGCCGTGAAGGCCCAGTCCTTCCTCGACGGCCTTGGTTAAGCGCGCCGCCCGGGGTTCTTAATTCTTAAACTTCCGGCGCCGCTCGGGCGGATTCGGTAAATAACGCCCGCGGCGTCGTCGGCAACGAAGAGGCTTCCCTGCGCTCCCACGGCAATGCCGGTCGGCCGGCCGGCGCGCTCGCGTGGGCCGCGTTGAAATCCTCCGACGAAGGTGCGCCACTGAGCGTGCGGATCGTGCCAGTCGACCGGGATTGCCGGCCGGCCGGCTCTCATGGCGACGCTAACGACCGCGGGGATCGCGGCGTAGGCGGTTCCGTTGGGCGTGGAGTGCCAGGATCCGTGGGCCGTCGCGAAGAGCGCGCCCCGGTAGGCCGCGGGAAACGCAAACGCACCGGTTTGCCGGCGCGGGTAGAAAACCGCGCCGACGATCGTCGAGTACGCGGGAAGTTCCACCAGCGGTGCGACGGCGTTCGTGCAGTTCGCCCCGGTGGTATACGGAAAGCGGTTTTCTTCACAGTCCGGCCAGCCGTAATCGGCCACACCTCGATGCGAAGAAACGTCGTCGAGAAATTCGTACGGGTGGCCAAAGGGAAGATTGTCCTGACCCGCATCGCCCACCCACAGCGCGCCGCTCGCGGGATCGATCGCGAGGGCGATCGAGTTTCGAATGCGGGTGGCGCGCTTCATGACGTTGCCGCCGGCCGGGTTCATTTGGAGAATCGCGGCGCGCGTCGGATCGACTTCGACGCACGCGTTACACGACGACCCGACGCCGGCATACAGCGTATCGGTCGCGTCGGAAACGGCTACCGAGGTCGTCGAATGGACGTCCCCGTCGGTGTGCGGCGCCACCGCGCCGGTGCGGACGGTCGCGATCCGCCGAAGGTCCTTTGCGACGCGTTGGGCGCTTGAATACGGCGCCGCGTAGATCGCGTGCTCGCCTGCGATGTATATTTCGCAGCGACGACGCGAAAACGCGACGCCGGCGGCGTTATCGTCCGGAATCCTGGCAAAAACTAGCGCGGCGCCGGGCGCGGCACGTTCGGCGTTCGGGACGAGGTAGACGTCGCGGCTCGACGTTCCAACCAGAAGGTCGCCGTTAGGGAGCGCGGCCAGCTCGCGCGCGCGAGGCACCTGCGCGATCGTGAGAATGCTGAAGCCGGCAGGCACCGTGATGCCGGACGGCGCGCCGGGCCGTTCTCCCGGCACGAACGGCTTGTCGGGGCCGGAACATCCGGCGGCCGGAACGCCGGTCGCGCACGCCAAGAACGTGGCGAAGACCCAGCCCAAAAACAGTGTGCCCGCTCGTGCGGTCATCCTCGACTCGGAGCCTCCCGACGCAAGCCTTTTTTAGGAAGGTCGCGCGTTTCCCTCCGGCGTGTTCCGCGCTGCGAGTTCAAAATTGAAAAGTGCGCCATCTAACGACGGCGCAGTTTGGCTATAGGTGGCGCTTGGAGATGGAGGGCCGTCAGCGCGTTGCGGGCGGCGTGACGGGCTGCACTTGCGGCGGCTGTACTTGCTGCGGCTGCATTTGCTGAGGCGGCTGCATTTGCTGCGGCGGCTGTTGTTGCCGCATTTGCTGCTGGCGCATTAAGCGACGCTGGACCTGCTGGGCATGCAGCGTCCGCATGTTTTGCTGAAGTTGCACCTGTTGCTGGGGGGAGAGAACCGCGAAGATCTGATCGCGCAGCGCGTGCGCGCCTTGCGGATCGCGCGGGCTGCCGGCCGGATGCGCTTGGGCAAACTGCCCGAGCAGGTTTTGGACCTGCTGCTGCTGCTGGCCGGAAAGGTTGATCCCGGAAAGCCGCTTCATCCAGCGGCTATATTGGAAGGCGCCGGACGCGCGTTGTCCCTGCATTTGAACGACCGGCTGCTGGATGACCTGTGCCGAAGTTGCAATCGGTAGAGAAAGGGCCGCAAGGAGCGCGGCCAGGGTGGCGATTTTCATAGCTTTATGTTATCGGTCCCGGACGGCCGGTGCCTGAAGGGAGCATTAGGATGGCCGCGCGGCTGCTGGGGCGGCGGGCGGGCGAGCGACGATCTCGAGTTTCGTGCCGCAGGCGTCCTCGAAGAATATCGCGGGATAGGTCGCGATATCTTCGGACCGTTCGACCTTATGCGCACCGATGCGAGGCAGCAGCAATTCGAACATTCGCGCGGGCTCGACCCGAAACGCAATCCGCGTCGCGCCGGCGACGTGGTCGTTTTTCTCGATAAAGCCGATGAAAAACGGAGAGTCCGAGCTGGGGCATGAGCGCGTCGTAGAACGGCTCGACCGCGGCGAGCGAGCGCGGCAGTCGATGCGGTCGTAACCGGAAAAAGTCGGCACGGTCGCGAAGTCCGCTTACGGTTTGATCGCGATCGCTTTTATGGCATCGGACGCGTGAGCTTCGAAGCGCTTGAAGTTTTCATAAAAAAGCGTGGCGAGCTTTTTAGCCTGTGCGTCGTACGCCGCCGCGTCGGCCCATGCGCGGCGCGGGTCGAGGACTCCGTCCGGTACGCCCGGCACGTGCTTGGGAATCCGTAGGCCGAAGAACGGCTCGGTCTCGAACTCCGGCGCGATCCCGCCTTCGATTGCGGCGTTGACCATCGCACGGGTGTGCGCGATCGACATCCGGCGGCCGGTTCCGTACGCGCCGCCCGTCCAGCCCGTGTTTACCAGCCAGCACTCGACCTCGTGGGAGTCGATCTTCTTGCCGAGCAGCCGCGCGTAGGTAGTGGGATGATGAACCATGAAGGGCGCGCCAAAACAGGTTGAAAAGGTCGCTTGCGGCTGGGTGACGCCGCGTTCGGTTCCCGCGACTTTGGCCGTGTATCCGGAGAGGAAGTGGTACATCGCCTGTTCGCGGGAGAGTTTGGCGATCGGCGGCAGCACGCCGAACGCGTCCGCGGTCAGCATGATGATCGTGTTCGGATGTCCCGCTTGGCTTCCGGGCACGACGTTCGGAATGAACTCCAGCGGGTAGGCGGCCCGAGTGTTCTCGGTCTTCGCCTCGGAATCCACGTCGAGCGCGCGCGTCGCCGGGTCGTAATCAACGTTTTCGAGCACGGTCGAAAAGCAGTTGGTCGCAGCCCAAATTTCGGGCTCCGCAGCCGGAGATAGACGAATGACCTTCGCGTAACAGCCGCCCTCAAAGTTGAACACGCCGTCGGCCGACCAGCCGTGTTCGTCGTCGCCGATCAGCGGGCGATGGGAGTCCGAGGAGAGCGTCGTCTTGCCCGTTCCCGAAAGACCGAAGAAGATCGCCACGTCGCCGCCCTTGCCGACGTTGGCCGAGCAGTGCATCGGCAGCGTCTCGCGCAGTGGCAACAGGTAGTTCATGACGGTGAAGACGGACTTCTTGATTTCCCCGGCATATTTCGTTCCGCCGATCAGGATTATGCGCTTCGCAAGGTTCACCAGCACGAACGTTGCCGAGCGCGTGCCGTCGCGCGCCGGATCGGCTTGGAACAGCGCGACGTCGACGACGGTGAACTCGGGCACGAAATCGGGATCCGGCGTCTCCGGCGTGATGAAGAGATGGTGTGCGAACAGGTTGTGCCAGGCGAACTCACTGTACACGCGGACCGGCACGCGATAATTTTTATCCGCTCCGACGTAGCAGTCGAGCGCGTAGGCTTCGCGTTCGCACAGATACGCGGTGACCCGTTCCCATAACATGTCGAACGTGCCGGCATCGATCGGCTGGTTGGTGTCGCCCCAGTCGATGTACTCCGCGCTCGTCGGTTCCTTGACGAAAAACTTGTCCTTCGGCGAGCGGCCGGTTTGCGGGCGGGTGTCGACGATCACTTGGCCGGCGGGGCCGAGCACGGCCTCGCCGCGCGCGATGGCGTGTTCGACCAGCTCGGGTATCGAGAGGTTCTCCCAGAGCTTGGCGACCTTGAGTTTCTCGGGAACGGTAAGAATGGTTCGATCCTCTCCGCCGGAGCAAAGCGTCGGCCCGATAGAGGGTTTCTCACGGCGCGCATGCGAGCCTGCAGGCGCGTTTGGCAGCGGGTCCAAAGCAAAGAGGCATGCTCAGAGCCAGCCTTCTATGCGCGGCGTTACTCACTGCTACATTCGCCGCCATGGCGCCGGTAGGCGCCGCGTTGCCATTTCGCTTCGGCCTGTTCCCGCCCGGCCCGCTCGACGGAATCACCGACGTCCCCGGCGTGCGCGTCGCCCACGTCACCAAGATCGAGGGTCAAGACATCCGAACCGGCGCGACCGCCGTGCTTCCGAATGCGGATCCCTGGGACCACAAAGTCGCGGCCGCGTTCTTGGCGTTCAACGGCAACGGCGAGATGACCGGCACCCACTGGATCGAAGAATCGGGCTATCTCGAAGAGCCGGTCGTGCTGACCGACACCCTCGACGTTGGACGCGCCGCCGATGGGGTGGTCAGTTGGGTCATCGCGCATCACCCCGCGGTCGGGCGAGGTGATGACGTTCCGCTGCCGGTCGTTGCCGAATGCGACGACGGGCTGCTCGACGACATTCAAGCACGAGCCGTGACCGCCGCCGACGTCGTCCGGCTCTTGGACGCGGCCGTACCGGGGCAGTTCGAACGCGGCAGCGTCGGCGCCGGTACCGGAATGAACGCCTTCGGCTTCAAGGCGGGAATCGGCTCGGCGTCGCGAGTGCTTCCCAAAGAATTAGGCGGGTATCGCATCGGCGTTCTGGTCAACGACAACACCGGAAGCGGCCGCCGTCTGTTATCGATCGTCGGCGTGCCGATCGGGGAACGGTTGAAAAACGAACTGCACCCCGTGATACCCAAGGACGTCGCGCTCAAAGGGCGTCTCGGCAGCGGCAGCATCATCATCGTCGTGGCCACCGACGCGCCGCTCGACAGCCGGCAGCTGCGCGCTCTGGCCCTTCGAGCCGCAATGGGGATGGGCCGCGTCGGTCTCACCTCGCACGTCGGCAGCGGCGATCTGATCGTCGCCTTCTCGACCTCGCAAGTGTTCGAGCGCACCGCTGATTACACGGTCTCTCCGCCCAGCCATGCGATTCTCGAGGACGACGACGCGCTCGACGGACTTTACACGGCCACGGCGGAAGCGACGCAGGCCTCGATCTACGACGCGCTGTTCGAATCCAAGACGGTAACCGGCCGACGCGGCGCGACGGTGTACGGCCTGCCGGTCGACCGGGTTATGCAAATGCTGCGCGCCGCCGGCGCGATTTCACCGGCCGCCCAAGCGCCGTGACCGGCGACGGCAGCGGCGTCACGATCGTTGAGACGGATCGGCTACGGCTGCGCCCGTGGAGGGCCGGAGACGAAGAGGCGATGGTGCCGATCTTTGGAGATGCCGAAACGGTGCGGTATATCGGCAGCGGTTATCAGCGCGGCTTTACCCCCGACGAGACGCGAACGCTGGTCGCGCGCATGAGCGAACGGTACGCGCGTACCGGAATCGGCATCTGGCCGGTCGTGCTGAAAGAAACCGGCGCGATCGTCGGTGAATGCGGTCTTTTTCCGGTCGCCGATTCCGAGGATGTAGAGATCGCGTACATCTTTGCGCGCCCCGAACGTGGGAAGGGCTACGGCTACGAGGCCGCCTCGGCGGTGCTGGCATACGCGTTCGACGCCCTAAAGCTACCGCGCGTGATCGCTTTTGTCCACCGCGACAACGCCGCTTCGATCGCGCTCGTCAATCGTCTAGGGATGCGCTTCGATCGGATCGTTCGCGTATTTCACGCCGACCTCATGCGCTATTCAAAGGAAGCGCCCGTCTAACAGGAACCCGGCGGACCGGCTTGACGCAACGAAAGGCCGGAGGTATACTTCAAGCGTCCTAGTGTACTAGGACACTATGACATACACATGGATGCACGACAACTGTTCGTCGACGACGAGTCGCCGGTGCCGGTCTACGCCCAGCTTGCCGAGCAGGTGCTGGGCGCGGTCGCGCGGCGGCATCTGCGGGCCGGAGATCAGCTTCCGAGCGTGCGCGACGCCGCCGCCAGCCTGGGAGTCAACGCCAACACGGTCAACCGCGCGTACGCGGA
>JBDTDR010000077.1:0-2966 GCA_039922955.1 Candidatus Tumulicola sp. | reverse complement strand
CCACGAGAGTCGACTGCTCGAACAAGTAGATATTAGTCGCGTCGGCGCTCATCTCCGACGACGGCGTTGTCGCCACGAAGGTGTTCTGGTGGCCGGTTGAAGCGTCGAGCGCATAAATACCCGAGGCGAATGGCGCTGGATCACCATAACTTGCCGCGTAGAACACCACACCGTTCGAGAGCAAGAGCCCACCGGCCGAGTCCATCGAGTACTTGATGCTCTTCTGCTGCAGCGCTTTCCAACGCGTCGCATAGCTCGAATCAAGCGAGTAGACGAACAGATCGGGTCCGTCGGCGAGAAACGTGTTCGCGCCGTACAAGCCTGACGCGTCGGGTATCGTCTCACCCCACACATCGAAGCCGCTGACTATCGTCTTTACGAGCGTGCCCGCGCTTGAATCGAGTAGCCCCTCTCCATCATCTTCAAAGACGACGTCGTTGTTGAAGAGGCTGAGCCAATGGCCCTCATCGTAGTCTCGATGTTCCACGAACGTCCACATATGCGCACCTGATGTGGACAAGCCGTCGACCGATGGCCCGCCGGCGAACACAGTCGTCCCGTATTGATCCCAGTGCGCGTAGACGCCGCTGATGGTAGCGATTGCGCTGAACACGCCGCCGAACGTGTTGCCGCTTAAGGGTACGGGATTATAACGCCAGGCGACCTTCAGCGAGCCGGGGATGCTGGCGACCGAAGCCGACGAGTGGCGAGCGTCGTGCCCGTACATCGTCCAATCGTCGCGAATCGGAGGCGGTGGTGAACCACCCGGCGATGGGTGAGAGCCCCCTGGCACAGAACCCGCGCCGCCGCACGCGCTGAGGAGCACGGCAAAAAACGTGCCGGCAAGAGCGCGATAGATGGCGTTGCGCATGTGTGCGACTTACTGAAGGCGCGTTCGCGGCCCCTGGTTTTCCCTCACGAACGTGTTCGGCGACACGGGAACAGCAGCGGCGCAGGCAAACCGCGAGGCGGAATCGTCTCTATTGCCCCTACCTGCTACTATCAAAACGACCATGAAACACGCGAAAGACCCTAGCGTTCAGTTTGCGGCGGATCCAAAGGGACCGTCAACTCTGAACCGGGGATGGGCACAGTGTACTTGCGCCGACGAAGATCGGGGAGCCCTGGCTTAGCCATCTCCATACCCGCCGCTTCGATCGGCATCTCCTTATCGTTGACGCGGCCCAGATGCCGCAGATCCAATCGTCCAGTTTCGTCCATAGCCGCCGGTAGTACGGGGCGCCGACGCGGCCGCCCTGCCGGCTCATCATCGAAGTGAGGAAGATCCCATGGCTAGCGCGCTCGCATCCACTGAAAACCTTGTCAGCACCGATTGGGCGCAAGCCCATCTGAACGATCAAGGCTTGCGTTTCGTCGAGGTCGACGTCGACACGGCCGAATACGAAAAAGGGCATCTGCCGGAAGCGGTCGGCTTCAATTGGCAGACGCAGCTCAACGATCGCGTCCGCCGCGACATCCCGACGAAGGAAGAGTTCGAAAAACTTCTTTCAGAGGCGGGCATCGCCAACGACACGACCGTGGTGCTCTACGGCGACAACAACAACTGGTTCGCAGCGTTCGCGTTGTGGCTGTTGCGGTACTACGGGCACGAGAAGGTCGTGCTGGTCGATGGCGGACGCAAGAAATGGCTCGCCGAGAATCGCCCGCTGACCACCGACGTGCCGAAATATCCATCCACCTCGTACAAAGTCGCGCGGGTCAACGCGGACCTACGCGCCACGCGCGACCTCGTCCTGGAGACGGCGCGCGACCGCTCGCGCAATCTCGTCGACGTCCGCTCGGCGCCCGAATTCACGGGCGAGATCATCGCGCCGCCGGGCATGCCCGAGACCGCGCAGCGCGCTGGCCACATCCCCGGCGCGATCAACGTGCCCTGGGCTCAAGCGGTCAACGAGGACGGCACGTTCAAATCCCGCGACGAACTGCGCAAGCTCTACGAAGCCAAGGGGCTCGACCCGTCGCGACCGACGATCGCATACTGCCGCATCGGCGAGCGCTCGTCGCACACGTGGTTCGTGCTCAAGCATCTGCTCGGCTTCGACGACGTCGTCAACTACGACGGCTCGTGGACCGAGTACGGCAACCTGATCGGCGTCCCCATCGAGAAGAACGTCTGACATAGGAAACCGCGTGGGATGACGCAAACGGGCCGGGCACAACGCTCGGCCTTTTTCTTTTCCGTAGTAGCGGGTTCTTTGAACCCGCCTTGGGGGTGCCATGAATCGCTATATCGCTGAGTTCGTCGGCACGTTCGTCCTGATGTTCGTGGGCATTGGCACGGCGCTATATGACGGCAAAGTCATCGGTCACGCCGGCATCGCGCTGGCCTTCGGATTGACGCTCGCGGCGCTCGTCTACGCCATTGGACCCATTTCCGGCTGCCATATCAACCCGGCGGTGACGATCGGTCTGTGCGTCGCGAAGCGGTTCTCATGGGCCGATTCGCCCTGGTATATCCTCGCGCAACTGCTCGGCGGCACGTGCGGCTGGGGAACGCTGGTCCTCGTTCTCGTGCTCGCCGGGAAATACGATCCCAGCATGGCAGCGGCGGTCGCGAACGGCTTCGACACGGAGTCGGCGATCGGCGCCACGATGGTGGGCGCCCTCATCGTCGAAGCCATCGCGACATTCGTGCTGATGTTCACGATTCTCGGCGCGACGTCTGCGGCTGCGCCCGCCGGTTTCGCGGGCATCGCGATCGGCTTCGCGCTCGCGGTGGCGAACTTCGTCGCTATCCCAGTCACGAACGCGTCCATCAACCCGGCCCGCAGCCTCGGACCCGCGTTGTACGCCGGCGCGCCCTATCTAGGCGAGCTGTGGCTGTTCTTCGTGGCGCCGATCCTCGGCGCCGTCGTCGCTGCCGTGGTTTGGAACCTCATCGGCAAACGCGCACCGGCGTAGGCGGCGTGGGGCGCGGGTTGACCGCGCCCCGTGTCGAACCCTAA
>JBDTDR010000076.1:0-11763 GCA_039922955.1 Candidatus Tumulicola sp. | reverse complement strand
GCCGTCGAGGTGCTGCCGGGCCCGAGCGCGGCCTTTGGCCTCGCGGTTTTGTCGGGGTTCCCGCTGCGCCGCTTCTCGTTCGAAGGGTTTCCACCCCGCGCCGCCGGCGCCCGCCGCGAAGCATTCGCCCGCGCGCTGCGCGAGGGCGCGACCTCGCTCTGGTACGAATCGCCCCAACGCATTCGCTCGACCCTCGCCGGTTTGGCCGAACTGGCGGCCGACGCCGAGGTTTTTCTCGTGCGCGAGTATACGAAGATGCACGAGCAGCAAGCGCTGGGAGGGCCGGCGGCCGTTGCCGCGCAGCTCGCCGAGCCGGTACGGGGCGAGATCGCCTTCGCCATCGCGCCATATTGCGCGCCGGCCGTCGCGACGTCTCGGCCGGCCGACGACGCGATCGATGCGGCCATCGATGCGCTCTTGGCCGAACGGTGCCGCATCGGCGAAATCGCGAAGCGTCTGACGCGCGAGGGCTTGGGTGAACGCAGCGACCTGTATGCGCGCGCGAGCGCGCGCAAGGCGGCCGGCAAGGGAGGCGCGACCTTCGCCGAAAGGGCCTAAGCGATGACCCGCGCCTACTACGTGACGACGCCGATCTACTACATCAGCGGCAATCCGCACATCGGACATGCCTATACGACGGTTGTCGCCGACGTGCTGGCACGCACCGCGCGAACGGCCGGCCCCGCGCATTTTCTCACGGGCACCGACGAACACGGACAAAAGGTGGCCAACGCGGCGGCCGAAGCCGGAAAAGCGCCGAAAGCGTGGTGCGACGACCTGGTGCCGCGCTGGAAAGCGCTCTTCGCCGCGTACGACGTCGCGTACGACGACTTCATTCGCACGACGCAGCCGCGCCACGAACGGGTCGTGCAGGCCGTCTTCGAGCGGATGCGCGAGAACGGCGACGTGTATCTCGGTAAGTACGAAGGGTGGTATTGCGTTTACGACGAGACGTTTTGGCCGGAAACGAAGCTCGTCGACGGCCGCTGCCCGACCTGCGGGCGCGAAGTCGGGCGCATCTCTGAGGATGACTGGTTCTTTCGGCTTTCCAAGTATCGCGACCGATTGATCGAACACTTCCGAGCGCATCCGCATTGGGTGCGTCCCAAGAGCGTCTACAACGAAATGATGGCGCTCCTCGAGGAGGGGCTCGAAGACTTATCGATCACGCGCACCAACTTGGAGTGGGGCATCCCGATTCCCGGCGGCGGCGGCGTCATCTACGTGTGGTTCGATGCGTTGCTCAACTATATCTCGGCGATCGGATGGTCGACCGACCCGGCTGCGTTCGCAACGTTCTGGCCGGCCTCGGTGCAGCTGATCGGCAAGGAGATCGCGCGCTTTCACACGCTCATCTGGCCGGCAATGCTATGGTCGATCGGCGAGGCCGCACCCGAGCTGGTTTTTGCACACGGCTGGATCACGGTCGACGGCAAAAAAATGGGCAAGAGTTTAGGCAATGCGGTCGACCCGTTCGCGCTGGTGCGGCGATTCGGGGCCGATTCGCTGCGCTATTTCCTGCTGCGCGAAGCGCCCTTCGGCAGCGATTTCTCGTACTCCGAAGAAAAGATCGCGCAGCGGCACAACAGCGATCTGGGAAACGATCTCGGCAATCTCTTGCACCGCACCGCCTCGATGGTGCAGAAGTATCGCGACGGGCGCGTGCCGCACCCGCCGGCTCGCGACAGCGAATACGGGGTGCGATTTGCCCGGCTTCCGGCAACGGTACGCGAGCACGTCCTAGATTTGCACTTTCGCGAGGCGCTCGAGGCCGCGTGGGAGCTGGTCGCCGCGCTGAATCGCGCGGTCGACGAGCGCAAACCGTGGGTGTTGTTCAAAGAAGGGCGCCGCGACGAACTCGATGCGCTGCTCTACGATTTGTGCGAGGGGCTCCGCTGGCTCGCGATGCTCTTGCATCCCGTCATGCCCGCGCGCATGGAGGAAATGTGGCGGCGTTTAGGCGCAAACGGGCGCATAACCGACGACTGGTCGGTCGCGCTCGCACGTTGGGGCGGCCTCGAGCCGGGCTCGGCGATCTCGCCGGGCGAGGCGCTCTTCCCGCGAATCGAACCGGCGCCGGCGCAGCCGCCGTGATCGATACCCACGGCCATCTGCACGACGCGCGGTATGACGAGGACCGCGACGCGACGGTCGCGCGCGCGCGCGCTGCGGGCGTTACCCGCATGCTCGCGGTCGGGTGCGATCTTAGCGACAGCGCGCGCGCGATCGCCGTCGCCAAACGTTACGGGATCCATGCCTCGATCGGCATCCACCCGCACGAAGCCAAGGACGCGCCCGGCGACATCGGCGCGGCTTTTGCCCCGCTTCTAGAAGACGCGCCGGTCGTCGCCATCGGTGAAACGGGGCTCGATTATTACTACAGCCACAGCCCCCGCGACGCGCAGGCGACGGTTCTGCGCGCGCAGCTTCGGTTTGCGCGCGAACGCGCGTTGCCGGTGATCTTTCATCAGCGCGACGCCTACGACGACTTCGTTGCAATCCTGCGCGAGGAATTCCAACCCGGAATGCGGGGCGTCGTCCACTGCTTTACCGGCAATGCCGAACAGGCACGCGCACTCACCGACGGCTTCGGCCTCGCGCTTGGAATCGGCGGCGTCGTGACGTTTGGCAACGCGCACGGTCTGCGTGAAGCCGTGCGTAGGGTCGGCATCGGCTCGATCGTCATCGAAACGGACTGCCCGTATCTGGCGCCGGTGCCCGTGCGGGGCAAACGCAACGAACCCGCGTTCCTGCCGTACGTCGCAGCCAAGCTCGCCGAGGTGCTGTCCGCGACCGTCGACGAGATCGTCACGGCAACCAACCTCAACGCCGAGCGCCTGTTTCGGCTCTAGGAGTTTGTCGGAGTTGGGCCATTTACGGATTTGGTGCCGAATTTTGTTCGGAGACGAGGCGCGAAGAGGGAGCGAAGCCGTAGCTTCGTGACCGATGAGCAACGAAGTATTCGGACAAAAGGCGGCCCAAAGGCGTAAATGTGCCCAACTCCGACAAACTCCTAGGGCCGAAACGGTTTTGCCGCGTTCCAGCGCGTCTCGGCGCGGTCGCGTGCGGCCGCTACGATGGCGGGGTCTTGCGTGCACAGACCCCAGTCGATCATGTCGGGGTGGGCGAATGCGGGCGATGCGTTGGCCGAGCCGACCCAGGCTCGCGCGTCGACGACCGCAAATTTTTCGGTATCCCGGGTGATTCGCACGCGAACGCCGTCGCGAGCCAAGCGCGCCAGCGCTCTTCTTTCCCGTACATTTGCATCGCGCGACGACACGAGCAATCTCGGATTGACGCCGCTCTTTCCCAGCGCGTCCAACGCGCCGTAGACCGGATTGCCGGACCCGAACGACTCGCTCTCGACGACGACGTCGGCGTCGGGTGAGGCCGAGCTCAGCAGTTCGGCTTCACGCGCGAGCGCAGCGCGCTTTTCTAGTGCAAACGACGGACTGCCGCCCGCGCGCACGCCGCCGTCCATCGCGCCGCGCACCGCTGCGACGTCGGCGGGGTCACGGTCGCACACGACCAGATCCTCGGGGCCCCAGTTGCGGTCGTCGAGGAAAACGCGCGCGTCGGCAACGATCGCCTTGGCGTGCACGGGCGCCTTATCGGCGCCGCCGGGACCGGTCCGCGCCAGTTCCGCGCGGACCCCAGCGCGCGCGAGCGCTTCCACGATCTCGCGGTTTTCGCGGGCGAAGGATCCGCTCGGGTCGCCGTACGGCAGGCCTTCGAGACGCACGCGCACGTGCGCGCCGCGACGCGCGGCCGCCTCGAGTCCGTCGAAGACCGGGCCTCGACGCAGCGTGTACGCGAGAACGTCGATTTTCCCGGCGGTCGAAAGCGCCCCCAAGACGTCGGCGGTCGAACTGAGCGCAACCATCGGGCCTGCAATCCCGACAAACGTCGCGGCGGCTAGGAGGGTGCCAGGAGAGCCGCCCAGGCGCCGGAAAGCAGCCGACACCGATGACTTCGACTCCGATGCGCGGCCGGCCGAACGGCGGGGACAAGGGAGCGTTCGTGCGCGAGATGTTTGCGCGCATCGCTCCGCGCTACGATACGGCCAATCGCGTTCTCACCGCTGGGCTGGACGAACGCTGGCGCCGCCGCGCGATCGCCCTGCTGGCGCCCCCGCGCGGCGGACGCGTCATCGACCTCTGCTGCGGCACCGGCGACGTCGTTTTTCACTTGTTGCGCACGGATCCCACGCTCGACGTAGCCGGCGTGGATTTTTGCGCGCCGATGCTCGAGCGCGCGCGCGCCCGCGCCGGCCGCGAGGCGCGCGGCAGCACGCGGTTTGTCGAGGGTGACGTGATGTCGCTTCCGTTTGGTGACGGCGCCTTCGACGGGGCGACCATGGGATTTAGCCTACGCAACGTGGTCGACGTCGATCGCGTGCTGCGCGAGATCCTGCGCGTGCTCAAACCAGGCGCACGTTTCGTGAATCTCGACGTCAGCAAGGCACCGAACAAGCTCTGGAAGCGAATGTTCGATCTCTATTTCTACGGCATCGTCCCGGTGGTCGGAGGGATCGTCGGCGGTTCGCGGGAGGCGTACGCCTATCTCCCCAACTCGCTCACGCATCATCCCAACGCACGGGAACTTCGCGACCGATTCGAACGGGCCGGGTTCGCCGATGCCGCGTACGTGCCGCTCGTGGGGGGAGCGATCGCCGTGCACTACGGGACCAAGGCGTGAGCGACGCACTCGCCCACGGCGCCTACGACGGCGCGGCCGGCGAAGCCGACCTTCACGCGCTGGTCGAGACGTTCTTCCGGTCTACGTTTTCGACCGACAATCCGACCATCACCGAAGCGGTGAAGCGCATGCTGGCGGCGGGCGGAAAGCGCTTGCGCCCGCGGATTACGTTGCTCGCGGCGGCGGCGTGCGGGGGCAAAGCGGTCGATCACCTTCATTTAGCCGCCTACATGGAACTGATTCACGTCGCCACCCTGATCCACGACGACGTCGTCGACAACGCCCGCACGCGGCGCGGCGTCAACGCAACGGCGGTCGATTACGGCAATCGCGTCAGCGTACTGGCCGGCGACTACCTGTTTGCCTGGATTTTCAAGAACGTCACCGCCAACTACCGTCCACCGATTCCGCACATACTCTCCGCTACGCTTGCCGGCATCTGCGATGGCGAGGTGCTGCAGCTGCAGGCGCTCGGCAATCTGGATTTGTCGCTGGAGTCCTACGTGGAGATCGCGCGCAAGAAGACCGCGTCGCTCTTCGCCGCTTCCGCCGAATGCGGAGCGATCATGGGGGCCGCCGGCCGGGGCGAGATCGCCGGGCTCCGTGCCTTCGGCGACGCTTTCGGCATCGCGTTTCAAATGAAAGACGATCTGCTCGACATCGTCGCCGACGAACGGTCGCTCGGTAAGCCGGTGGGCAACGACCTAACCGAACGCAAGGTGACGATTCCGCTTATCGAGGCGCTGGCGGCGGGTGACGGTAGTTTTCGCGACGAGGTGCGGCGCTTCTACGACGGGAGCGCTAACGAGGCGATACCGGCGATCGTCGAAGGCATCGAGCGCCAAGGCGGCCTGGCGGCGACGCGCGCGGAGATCGCTGCCTTCGTCGAGCGGGCCAAAGCCGCCTTAGAGCCGATTGCACCGGGTCCGGCGAAGGAAGAGTTGGCGAAGCTCGCCGACGCCCTGCTCGGAGAATAGGGTTGACAGTAAGGAGACGGTCATGGCGATACAAGCACTTTTAGCGTTCATCGACGCGCCGATCATCATCGGCATCTTGGTGGTGGGCGCGCTGCTCTTCGGCGCCGATAAACTGCCGAAGCTCGCGCGCAGCGCGGGCCAGGCCAAGAAAGAGTTTGTGATGGGGCAGATCGAAGCCGACGAAGCCGCGAACCGCGCCCGCGAAGAGGCGCGCCAGCGCGTTGCCGAGCAACACACCGACCTCATGGATAACGTCGAAGCCGGCTCGATGACCGGCGACTCGGTGCCACCGCCGACGCCGGGCAAAGGCACGCTGAGTTCGTAGACACTAGGAGTTTGCTGCTCGAGCAGCCCGCGGCGCGGCCCGACGACGAGACGCCGTGGGACCAGAAAGAGATGCCGTTTACGGAGCACCTGCGGGAGCTCCGTAGCCGTCTTCTGATTGCCATCGCAACCGTCGGCGCCATCGCGGTGCTGTTGTTTTGGCCGTCCCAATTCATCATCAAGTGGATGATGAACGAGTATTTCCACGGTATCGCGCTCCACGCGTTCGGACCCGCCGACGTGATCTTCACCGAGTTCAAGCTTTCGCTCGTCGGCGGGATCGTCTTCGGCATGCCGGTCTTAATGCATCAGTTGTGGATGTTCGTCGTGCCGGCGATCCGTCCGCGTACGCGCCGCATGGTCTACGCCTTCATCGTGCCGTCGCTGCTGCTCGCGCTGACGGGCCTCGCCTTCGCGCACTTCGTCGTGATCCCGCGCGTGATTTCGGCATTGCTCCATATCACCGATGCCGTCGCGACGCCGACCTTTGGGATCGCGGCGACACTGAGCTTTGTGATCATCCTCCTGGCACTGTTCGCGATTATTTTCCAAACGCCGATCGTCTTGGTCGGGCTCGCTCGGCTCGGCGTCGTGAACGCGCCGATCTTGATGCGTTATCGCCGTCAGGCGATCTTCGGTTTCTTCGTGGCCGGGGGAATCGCGGCGCCCGACGGCAATCCGCTGACGATGGCGCTGCTCGCGTTACCGATGTACGTGCTTTACGAGCTTTCGATTTGGGTGATCGTGTTGCTCGAGCGAACGTGGCGCCGCGCGGGATGACGCGCTTAGAGAAGCTCGGCGCGCTGGCGTTGTACGAAGATTTCGTTCGCACCTTCGGCAACGTCTTGTTTGCCGTCTCGCTATTCGTCGTGTGGGGGATCCTGACGCTGATCGGCGTGCTCGTCGATCAGGGCAAGGATCCCAGCGCTTACTTTGCGAGCTACGCGGCGCCGATTGCTCGAGCGATTCTGCGGTTGAACTTCGACAACATTTACCACTCCCCGTGGTACGTCGGCATTATCGGCTTGATTTTGCTCTCGCTCGCGGTCTGCACGTTCAAGCGCGTCATTCCGGCGCGGCTGCCCCCGCTGCATCCGGTGAAGGTCGACAAGATTCCGCTGCACGCGAGTTTTGACATGACCGGCGACGCAGCCGCGGCGCGCGAAAGACTGACCGCTTTCCTGACGGCACGCGGCTGGCAAGTGCGCGAACGCACTTTCGGCGGGATCGAGTGGACGTTCGCCGACAAACATAACTGGGCCCGTCGCGGCGTGCTCGTCGCGCACCTCGGCTTCGTCATCGTCGCCGCTGGAACGACGCTATACTGGGCGCGCGGATTCTCCGGCGAAACGGCCGTGCTGACCGGTGGTGCGGTGGAGATCCCGCAAACGCACGCGGTCCTGCGGCTCGACGGCTTCGCCTACAAGATTGCGCCGATTATGACCAAAAGCGGCATGGTTTACCAGCCGATCGACTACGTTTCGCACGTGATGGTCACCGGAAACGACGGCATCCCAAAGCACGAAACCGTGCGCGTGAACCATCCCATCGACGTCGACGGCACGCTGTACTACCAGGCGAGCTACGGTTTCGGCATGAAGTTTCTCGTTACACACCGCGGCCGGCGGGTTGCCGCGCTGTCCGATCGCACGCTCCTCGAAGGCGAGTCGTTCGAGATTCCGGGCACCCAGCGCAGCGTGCTCTACGGACGCTTCGTTCCGACGGTCGACCGGCAATCCGGAATGCCGGCGCCCGACCCGCGCGTCAACAATCCCGGCGTCGTCGTGAGCGTCACCCAGGCCGGCAACTCGCTCGGCGACGCCCTCGTACCGTTGCATACCTGGGTCGATCTCGGCGACGGGTGGCAGGTGACGCCGAACCGCTACGTGCTCTACAGCGGCATTCAGTACCGCTACGACCCCGGGGTCCCGCTGGTGGGCATCGGCGCGTTCGTTCTGTTGGCGGGGCTGATCGTTTCGTTTTACTTTTTGCCGGCGCGTTTGTACGCGCGGGTCGACGAGGCCGGGCCGCGGAACTCGCGGGTAGGCCTCGCGGCGACGACGGTCAAAGGTTACGACGTTTTCGAGAACGAGTTCGGTCGACTGGTGGTAGCGTTGACGAAGGAGCCGGGAGCCTCGAGCGGCGCCACCGCCGGGGAACCCGCCCGGGGATTGGTAACAGAATGAAGATGTCGCTCGACGAAGTCTTGATGGTGACCGCGCTGGGTTCGTACGTCCTGGCGGCGCTCGCGCTGCTGGCGTACTTCTTTTCGCGGCACGAATGGCTGCGACTGTTCGGCGTGCCGCTCGCGATCCTGGGGTGCGCCGCCCAGTTCGCCCAGCTCATCGCGCGTTTCGAGATGACCGGCATCTGGCCGCTGCTCAACCTCTACGGATCGCTTTCGCTGTTCGCCGCGATGGCCGTGGCGATCTACATCGGTTTTGCTTTTCGTTACAAACTTTGGTTTGCGGGCGGATTCGTGCTCGCGCTGGCGGCAATCTTCCTCGCTTACGGCGTGACCTGGAACGAGGGGACGATGCCGGCCGTTCCATCGCTGCAATCGTATTGGGCTAAGATCCACGTTCCGATCGTCGTTTCTTCGTACGCGGCGTTCCTGGTCGCATTCGTCTTCTCGTGCATATACCTATTGAAATACTACGCCGAACGCATTTTTGAAGGCGGCGCCCCCGCGGCCAAGCTCGCAACCAATACCGGCGCTGAAATTCCGGCGGCACAGTACGCCATCGCCGACGCCGGCTCGCTGCAGCGCGACACGCCCGCGATGGCCACCGCGGCGGCGGCCGGCAATCCCGTTGCGGCGTGGTTCGGGGCGCTCCCAAGCCTCGCTCAACTCGACGTCATCGTCTATCGGGCCGTCGCCATCGGGCTGCCGCTGATCTCGATCGGCATCATTACCGGCGCGATGTGGGCGAAAGAGGCGTGGGGGGCGTACTGGCAGTGGGACCCCAAGGAGACGGCGGCGCTCTTTTCCTGGATCATTTACCTCGCGTACATGCATCTCCATACGCGCCACGCGTGGCGCGGTCTTCGCACGAACTGGGTGAGCGTGATCGGGTTCGTCTCGATCATCTTTTGCTACCTCGGCGTAAACATTTTCATCTCCGGCCTGCATAGCTACAAGATGTAGGCCGGCCCGCAGCTCAAAGGATCGAGCCCAGATATGAAGAGACTCGCCGTTTTGCTCATCGCGCTGCTCGCCGCCGCCTGCAGTCCTCCCTTGCCGCAAACTTCCGCGGCGCCGGAGGGTCTGCGCGCACCGTCGCGGGCCCCGCGTTTTCGCGCCGGCTCGAGTCCGATCCGGCACGTCATCGTGATCATGCAGGAGAACCGCAGCTTTGACAATCTGTTCCATGGTTTTCCGAATGCCAACACCGTCACCAGCGGAGCCGGCAAGGGCGGTAAAAGATATACGCTGCAAAAATTGCCGCTTAAATGGGCGTGGGATCTTCGGCACGATCATCCACAGTTTTTGGAAGATTACGATCGTGCCAAGATCGACGGTTTCAACGGTCAGATTCACTCGTTCAAGACCGGCTCGGGTTGCGCGGACGCAATAAACCATCCGGCCTGCTGGATCATCTATTCTGACGGCCAGATCGAGCGGATGGCCTATTCTTACGTCGATCGATCGCAGATCCAGCCGTATTGGACGATGGCTTCGGAGTACGCCCTCGGCGACGACACGTTCGCAACGAATAACGGCCCGAGCTTTCCCTCGCACCAGTATTTGATCGCCGCGCAGTCAGGTCACGCGTCCGAGGTTCCCGACGGACAACCGTGGGGCTGCGACGCACCTCCCTCCGTCACCGTCGACCTGTTGGCCTACGGGCAAGCCTCGCCGCCGGTATTCTCAAAGGCGACGGGCCACGAAACGGCCGGGCCCCGCCCATGTTTCACCTATACGACGCTCGCCGATTTGCTCGACGCCGCGCACGTTTCATGGTCTTATTACACCGCGTGGCCGGCAACATCGGGCCTTTCGGCGTTCGACGCGATCGAGGCCGTCCGCCATGGGGCGGATTGGAAAAACGTGAAGGCGCCGGATACGAAGATATTCGACGACATTACCGGGAATTCGCTGGCGCAGGTATCGTGGGTGATACCGACGGGATCGAAGTCCGATCATGCCGGACCCAACTCGGGTTCGCACGGCCCGGACTGGGTGGCGTCGATCGTGAATGCCATCGGCAATAGTCCGTACTGGAATAGTACGGCCATCATCGTCATGTGGGACGAATGGGGCGGCTGGTACGATCACGTAACGCCGCCGCAGTATCCCGACCCGAAAACGGGCGCGTATGAAGGGCTCGGTTTCCGCGTCCCTTTAATCGTCGTCTCGCCCTATGCCAAGGCGCACTACGTATCGCACCGGCAGCACGAGATCGCAAGCAGCGTGCACTTCATCGAGGAAACGTTCGGCCTGCCGTCGCTAGACGGTGCGGATGCGCGCGCGGATGCATTCGACGATATGTTCGATTTCATGCAGCCGCCGATTCCCTTTTCGCCGATACCGACCGTCGTGGATTCCCGGTACTTCGCCGCTCACGACTCACCCGCGCCCGCCGACGATTACTGACGCCACGACCCGCCGGAGGCTACACAGCAGCGGCGCCGGCGGGAGGCCGGGATCGCGCATCTCGGCGCGGCCCGAGTTTCGTCCTGGCGCCATCGTAGAGGGCAGATTTACAATGCTGGGAAAAGGGGCCGTTAACCGCACCGTCCTGGGAGAGCGAGTTTGTCGAAGCCTGGAGCCGCCGACGCTTCTGAAAGCGTCCAACCAAAGGTAGTGGGTGCCGAGGAAGCGCCCGAGGCGCCGCAAGAAGTCAGCCGGCGCACGTTCATGGCCAACGCGACCATGACGATCAGCGGGATCATCGGGGTCGTCTTGGCGGTGCCGATTGTCGGATCGCTTCTGCCCGGCGGAAGCGAAGGCAAGGGCAGCTGGTCGCCGTTGACCAAGGCCGAACTCGACGCGCTCGGAGCGGCCACCTCGAAACCCGTCAAGCTCACCTTCAGCTTGAAGTACAAGGACGGATATCTGCCCGAGCAGGCCGCCGACGAATACGTCTGGGGCATAAAAATCGACGCCGCCAAGTTCCAGGCGGCCCGGCCCGACATCTATAAAGCGCCGGGCGGCGACACGACCTATCCGGCCGTCAACCTCGGCTTCGTGATCTTCAGCCCGATCTGCCCGCACCTGGGCTGCCGGTTTAACTGGAGCGCTGAGGCCAACCGCTTCCTGTGCCCGTGCCACGGGTCGCAGTACAACTTCGACGGCACCCACGAAGCCGGCCCGGCGCCGCGTGGTCTCGATCCGCTGCCGTTACGCGAACAAAGCGGCGCGGCCGCGATCACCTGGATTCAGTATCAGGTCAACGTTCCCAACCGCATCATCGTTTCGTACCAAGCGTAAGGCCGAAGGAAGAATCACCGATGCTCAACTGGATCGAGAAGCGCACCGGCTTCGTTTCGATGACGCAGGACTTCTTAACCGAAGACGTTCCGGGCGGCGCTAGCTACTGGTACGTTTTCGGCAGCGCGACGCTGTTCGCGATGATCGTGCAGATCGTTACCGGAATCTTCCTGACGTTCTTCTACGCCCCGTCGGCGGCGACCGCGTGGGAGTCGACCCGGGCGATCTACCTCAACTCGTTCACGCACTTCCTCTTGTCGGTGCACTACTGGGGCGCGTCGGCGATGATCGCCCTGGTCTTTTTGCATCTCCTGCAAGTCCTGATTTGGG
>JBDTDR010000075.1:0-2613 GCA_039922955.1 Candidatus Tumulicola sp. | reverse complement strand
GGAACGGCACTGTCGATCCGAAGGCCCTGTCATGCAAGTCGAGTCTTAGAAGCGGCCCGGAAGTCTGCGAACTTTCTTAAGCGCGATCCGCAGGGGTGCGCCGCTGCCTTCGCCGTTCGTGTGGACGCCGAGTGAACGCTCTAACCAAACTGCGGCAAGGGGACGGTTGCTGTATAATCGTGCATCTCGATGTGGAGCCGTTGGCCGAGCGTGACGGAGTCGTACGTCAACGCCACCCATCCATCGCACCTGGTGAGCCGCACCAAACGCAAACTCCAGAAGTACCGCGATGAGACGGGTCTGCTGGTTGCCGCGCGACGGCTCGCCGGAATTCCGGACTCGGGTTGGGTCGAACCGCAACGGCAGGCCTAGCAAAGTAGAGTCAGGCCCAAACCTGCGAAAAGCCAACAGCGCTCGTGCCCGCGTCATGTGATAAAATCAACCAGTTTATGAGCGAAAAATTTCCGCTGATTGAGCCCTACGACAGCGGTATACTGGATGTCGGCGACGGCCATCGCATGTATTGGGAGTGTTGCGGGAATCCGACCGGCAAGCCGACGCTCTATCTCCACGGTGGCCCGGGTTCCGGCTGTAACCCGGGCTCCCGACGTTTCTTCGATCCGGAAGTCTATCGAATCTTACTGCTCGACCAGCGTGGATGCGGTCGCAGTACGCCGTTGGCGAACGAGCCTAACGCCGACCTCAGCGCGAACACGACCGCGCACCTAATGCGCGACATCGAGCAGCTACGCGAACATCTGGGGATCGAGAGTTTCACGGTTCTCGGCGTGTCCTGGGGCACGACGCTCGCGCTCGCATACGCCCAAGCGCATCCTCGGAGAGTGGACGCGCTTGTTCTGGCGCTCGTCACCACGACGTCCCGGCGAGAGGTGCAGTGGCTTACCGAAGGCGTCAGCCGCATCTTTCCGCGGGAATGGGAACGTTTCGCTGCCGCCGTTCCGGACTCGCTCAAGGGGCGCCCCTTGGTCGATGTCTACGCGACAATGCTCTTCGATTCCGATCCCGCGATCCGCGAGCGTGCAGCGCGCGAATGGTGCGCGTGGGAAGACGCTCATGTTTCGCTCACTCCGGGCCACAAGCCGAATCCCCGCTTCGAAGATCCGGAGTTTCGGCTGCGATTCGCGCGGCTGGTCACGCACTATTGGAAGAACGCCGCCTTTCTTGAGGACGAGCAACTGATTCGGGACGCCGGTCTATTGAGCGGCACTCCTGGCGAACTGATTCACGGACGGCTCGACGTAAGCAGTCCGTTGGAAACGGCTTGGCGTCTGTCCAAGAAATGGACGAACAGCCGCCTGCATGTGCTGGAAGATGCCGGCCACGGCGGAGGTGAGTCGTTCATCGGCGCGGTCGTCCGGGCTCTCGATCGGTTCGTCCATGAACCGCTGCGACGCGATTCCGGCTTGCAGCGATAAGCGAGTTCTCGCGCCCAGCACTGCCGCGAACGAAAACGGCCGCCTCTTCACAATGGCTGCTGCTATGCCGCTCGCGAGCGATGTTCCTTTACCCGACGAAGTCGCGCCGGCTTGCCGTTGGAAACGTGCGTAAGCCCCTTCGTCGAGGATCGCCTTGGCGAAAGCAGAGTCATGTTTGACGCGCTCCACAACTGCTCCTACTCGCGGTGGAGATCACATTCTCGAAGACCGTGACGAGTTTCTCCGCATCCTCCGGCCTGCACAGATCCAGGGACGCGTAAAGCATCTCGATTCTGCTGCGCCGCTCGCCGCTGACCTCGACGTTGGTGCCTGCGGGGTGGATGCCCGTCGCCGAAAACTCGCGCTAATCTCGCGCAGGACCCGGCTGGTCCGGGCCATGCATTCCCTGAACTTTTTCATGGTCTTGCGGCTTATCAGCGGTCGCGCGATACCTCTGGCGTCACGCGCGTCAACGCCTGCTCCACGCCGCGCCGAGCGCGACGCCGATCGCGATGCCGATGGCGAGCCCGGCGCCGACGTTGTGCATGCCGGCCCCGATTGCAACTCCCATGCCGGCCCCAAGGGCAAGGCCGACGCCCACGCCAGAACGCTTCACGCGGCAACGTTCGCCGCCTACGAGCTGGCGAACTGCATCGTCATCTGCTCGCCGGCCGGCGTGAACATCGCGGACGAAACGACCCGCGCCATTCGTTTGGGACGCTTGCGCTCGCTTCGGGCGTTGACCTCCAAACAGTTTCACGCGCCCTTGGTCACGAATCGACCGCGATAAGGCCTCGCATCTATCTCCACGCGATCGAAGCTCTCGAAGAAGATGCGGCCGCGCGGATCGATGCGTTGTTGGGAAGGACGATATCAAGTGCCCTCGCGAAGCCGCTAGGCTTGTCTAAGCCCGGCGAGTCCGTCCCACAGCGGTGCCACGCGCAACCACCGAGCATCAAAATCCCGTATTTGCACGCTAAATGTGATAGCGCCAATGGACGCCCTGAACCTATTCGAAGCCTTAAAGCGCGGTTCAATGGTGATTTTCGATAGAAAAGTGGGAGAGCGCTGCCGCCGTTTTCGCGGCCAGTCGGGCGAAACTGGAGGAGTGATACGCGGCCTCGGTTGATATTGGAGGCGAGATGATTTTCGCTTTGCCGTCCCCATTCCAGGTTGG
>JBDTDR010000074.1:0-15764 GCA_039922955.1 Candidatus Tumulicola sp. | reverse complement strand
CTGGTACGGCTATACCGGCGCGCTTCCCGGTTACAACACCGCAGACTACTACTTTCCGGCGACCGATACGACGATCGTGGCGTGGATAACCTACCAGGCCGAGAAACCCCCGGAGGGCGTCGCGAGCGTCATCTTTCGCGATATCGCGCGCATCATGACCCCGGCCAACGTTCCGTTCGCGTACACCAGCGCGGAATTGCAGCGCGCCGGGTTCTGATTCAGCACGGGCGTGGACATGTTCTTCAATGCGCTGTTCTTGAGCTGGGTCATGGATCTGCCGGGCGTTCGCAGCACGTTCTGGCACTTCGCATCGGGCGGCGTACCGGAAGCCCTCGCGCCGTTAGCGCTCGCCCCGGTCTGGCATACGGTTCTCAATGCGTTCGTCGCAATCGCGGTGGCGCGCATTCTGCAGGGATGCATCAACTTGGTCCGCCCCGACTGGACTCGCCTGCGCGCGGGCACGCTCTTTTTTACGAATCTCGTCACGCTGGTCGTCTCCGGCGTCGCGCTAAAAGCGCACGTGTACGTTCTTGTAACCGGCCCGACATCCGATCCAGCACGCTATACGATCGCCGCGCAGGCGCTCAACGCGATCGCCTTCTGGTGCTTTGTGGGCGCGATTCTGGTTGGCGGATTCTGCGCGGTCTTCCAGCTGCGCGCCCTGCTGCAGCGCGCGCCGCTCGTCTCGCTGACAGCCCGCCCCCTGGCGATCTGGTAGACATTCTTTCGGAAAAATGTCCGTCCCGCGACCGTTCGAACGTCTAGGCGGCACAACACTCTCCTAAAGGAGGCTCGACATGAGCGAATTTCTCTACCTCTACCGCGGCGGCCAGCGCGGCGGCAGTCCCGAAGAGTCCCAGCAGATCATGCAAAAATGGCTCGCTTGGATGAAAGACCTTACGACCAGCGGCAACCTGAAAGATCCCGGCCAACCGCTCGAAGCCGAAGGCAAAGTGGTCACCGGCAAGGGCCGAACGGTCACCGATGGTCCGTTTGCCGAAGCCAAGGATCTGGTCGGCGGGTTCACGCTGATCGAAGCCGACAGCCTCGCCAACGCGGCTCAACTCGCGAACGGCTGTCCGATCCTCGAAGTCGGGGGCACCGTCGAAGTGCGTCCGGTCATGAAGATGGACATGTAAATGGAACCGAGCGACCATCTCTTCCGCCATGAGTCCGGACGTATGGTCGCCACCCTGACGCGCGCGTTCGGGCTTCACAATCTGGCGCTGGCAGAAGACGTCGTCCAGGACGCCTTCTGCCGAGCCTTAGAAGTGTGGAAGCTTCGCGGCGTCCCGGAAAATCCGTCCGCGTGGCTCATGAAGACGGCCAAGAATCGCGCCCTCGACGTGTTGCGGCGCGAGCGCACGGCGCGGACGTTTGCACCCGATTTGGGGCGGCTACTGCAAACCGAGTGGACCTTGAGCAATGCGGTCGAAGAAATCTTCGACGCGACCGGCATTGCGGACGACCAACTGCGCATGATGTTCTCGTGCTGTCATCCGCGGCTTGCCGAAACGGCGCAGGTAATGCTCGTGCTCCAACTGCTCGGAGGCTTCGGCGTGCGCGAGATCGCGAGCGCGTTCGTAACCACGCACGCCGCTGTCGAGAAACGCTTGAGCCGTTCGAAAAAGGCTCTGGCGGAGTCCGGGGTACTCTTCGATATCGCCGACGCCGCCGATTTTGCGATTCGTCTTCCGGCCGTGCAGCGGGCGCTGTATCTGCTCTTTAGCGAGGGGTATCACGGCGCGTCGGCTCAAGCCGTCGTCCGCGCGGACCTGTGTCTCGAGTCGATTCGACTCGTGCGCCTGCTCGCCGAGCACCCGCTTGGAGCCACGCCGCCAACCCGAGCGCTGTGCGGATTGATGTATCTCGACGCCGCCCGCTTGCCGGCACGCCTGGACGCGGCCGGCGATCTCAGCGCGCTGTTCGATCAGGACCGATCGCGTTGGGACCGTCAAATGATCGCCGAAGGCCGGGCATGGCTCGAGCGTTCGGCGAGCGGTTGCGAACTGAGCCGCTATCACGTTGAAGCGGCCATTGCCTCCGTACACGCCGACGCATTACGTTTCGAAGATACCGATTGGAGCGCGATCGTAGCGCTTTACGACACGTTGATGACGATCGCGCCCTCGCCGATCGTCGCTCTCAATCGAGCGATTGCCGTAGCGCAGCTGCGTGGCGCGGGGCGAGGGCTGGAAGCGATCGACGCCATCGCCGGCCTGGAAAGGCTCGCGGCGTACCCCTTCTATCATGCCGCCCGCGGCGAACTCGAGCTGCGCTGCCGGAACGAAGCGACCGCGCACGGGCACTTTCAAGCCGCGCTCGCGCTCGCTCGCAACGCGATGGAGCGGCGTTTTCTAGAAAAGCGGATCGCCGCGTGCGCGACGTCGGAGCGTTCGGCGGTTTAGAACCGGCAGGCGGCGGCGCGCTTGAGGAGCAGCTCTCGCTCGCGCGCATTTTGCGTCATCGACGCCGCCGTTTCGAACTCGGCGCGGGCTTCGCTGAAACGATCGAGCTTTTCCAAGAAGGCGCCGCGAACGCTCGGCAGCCGGTGATAGCCTATCAACGAGGGGACCGACGTTAGCGCGTCGGCAAGCTCGAGTCCCGCGGCGGGGCCGAACGCCATCCCGATCGCGACCGCCCGGTTGAGTTGCACGACGGGTGACGGAGCGAGCGCGGCGAGTGCGTCGTACAGCGCGGCGATGCGCGCCCAGTCGGTTTCCTCCGCCGTACGCGCGCGTGCGTGGCAGGCGGCGATCGCCGCTTGGAGTGCGTATGGCCCGAACGCACCGCCGAGTTTCTCCGCGCGCTCGAGTGCCGCGAGACCGCGTCGAGCGAGCAAATGGTCCCACCGCCCGCGATCTTGATCGAGTAGTAGAATCGGCGCTCCCGACGGATCGACGCGCGCCTTCGACCGCGAGGCCTGGATTTCCATAAGCGCGACGAGCGCCAACACTTCCGGCTCGTCAGGGATCAGTTGCGCGAGCACGCGGCCGAGGCGAAGTGCGTCCTCGCATAAACCCGGCCGCATCACGTCGTCGCCCGTCGTCGCCGAGTAGCCTTCGTTAAAGATGAGGTAGACCACTTCGAGTACCGACGATAGACGCTGGCGGCGCTCCGCTTGATCGGGAATCTCGAACGGTACTCGCGCTGCCGACAGAGAGCGCTTGGCGCGCACGATGCGTTGCGCTACCGTTGGTTCCGAAACGAGGAACGCACGCGCGATCTCGGGAGTGGTGAGACCGCCGAGCAGGCGCAACGTCAGCGCGACGCGCGATTCGGTCGCAAGTACCGGGTGGCATGCGATGAACATCAGGCCAAGGAGATCGTCGCCGGCGTATTCGTCGAGCGCGAACGGATCCTCGAAGCCGCGCTCGGATTGTATTTCCCGGCCGATCTGCTCGTGCTTGCGTTCGAGCCGCTTTTCGCGGCGGAGTCGATCGATTGCGCGGCGCTTAGCGACCGCCATTAGCCACGCGCCAGGATTGCGCGGGATGCCCGACTCCGGCCACTGCTCGATGGCGGAGACGAAGGCATCCTGCGCAAGTTCCTCGGCCAGGCCGATGTCACGCAGCATCCGCGACAGCCCGGCGATGAGTCTCGGCGACTCGATTCTCCAGACCGCGCCGAGCGCGCGACTCGCATCCGAAGGGGTCACGCGCGCCGGCGTGCTTCGAACTCTCGCGCTTGCGGGGTGAGTGCGTCGCCGAAATCGTCGGCTTCAAAAACCTGCCGAATTTCGATCTCCTCGCCGCTTGTGAATGGGCAGCGGCCGTAGCGCTCGGTCACTTCTTCCTTGGACTTTGCCTGAACCAGCCAAAAGCCCGCGATCAGTTCTTTCGTTTCGGCGAACGGGCCGTCGGTCACGACGGGTTTCCCGCCGCCGGCGAACTTCATGCGTGCGCCCTTCGCGCTCGCCTGCAATCCCTCGGCGGCCAGCAGCACGCCGTCCCGCGCGAGCCCTTCGTTAAACTCGTTCATCGCCGCCAGGATTTCGGCGCTCGGCAGAACGCCTGCCTCGCTCTCCTTGTTTGCCCGAACAATCACCATGAATCGCACGTTTTGAGTCTCCCTTAAAGCGTCGTGGATAGTGCTTCTACCCGGTACGTCGAACGAGCATCGCAGAATTCGACGCGGATTCGCGGAAATAATGCCACCGGCCGCCGGGTCGGTCGTTTCGCCCGAGGGCGTCGGACGCGGGCGGGGTAGGCTTGGATCCGGTTTGCGCCCAACCAGTCCGATGATGCAAGCGCCCTCCGAGGTCCCGGTGATATACACCTGTCCGATGCATCCGCAGATCCGCGTAGAAGGCCCCGGAAGCTGTCCGATCTGCGGCATGGCTCTCGAGCTGCTCGCGATCGCTGCCGACGCCGGGCCCAATCACGAGCTTATCGACATGAGCCGCCGTTTTTGGATCGGTGCGACGCTTACACTCCCGGTATTCGTTCTCGAAATGGGCGGACACATTCCGGCCCTTCGTCTCCACGAACTGGTTCCCGCGCAGGTTTCGGTGTGGATCGAGCTGATCTTGTCCACGCCGGTCGTCGTGTGGGCGGGGTGGCCGTTTTTTGCGCGCGGCTGGGCATCGGTGGTGACCCGCCATCTCAACATGTTTACGCTGATTGCGCTCGGAACCGGCACGGCGTATCTCTATAGCGTCGTAGCGACGCTCGCGCCCGGCATCTTTCCAACCGGATTTCGCGGCATGGGCGGAACCGTTGCGGTGTACTATGAGGCCGCGGCGGTCATCACCGTGCTCGTGCTGCTCGGGCAAGTGCTCGAGCTTCGCGCGCGCGAACAAACCGGCGGCGCGATTCGCGCGTTATTGAATCTCGCGCCGAAAACGGCGCGGCGTCTCGCGGCCGGCGGAGCGGAAGAGGACGTGGCGATCGATCTCGTGCAGGTCGGCGACGCGCTGCGCGTTCGGCCTGGCGACGGCATACCGGTGGACGGCACGGTGCTCGAGGGCACGAGCGCGGTGGACGAATCCATGGTGACCGGCGAGTCGATGCCGGTCGGCAAAGTGCCCGGCGACCGGCTCGTCGGCGGAACGGTAAACGGCACCGGATCGCTGGTCATGCGCGCCGAGAAAGTCGGCTCGGATACGATGCTCGCGCGCATCGTCGACATGGTGGCGCAAGCGCAGCGAAGCCGCGCGCCGATTCAGCAGCTGGCCGACACGGTCTCCGGGTATTTCGTCCCGGCGGTGCTGGGTGCCGCGCTCGTGGCGTTCTTCTGCTGGGCGTTCCTGGGTCCGCCGCCGTCACTTTCGTATGCGCTGATCGCGGCCGTGTCGGTCGTCATCATCGCGTGCCCGTGTGCTCTCGGCTTGGCGACCCCCATGTCGATCGGCGTGGGCGTCGGCAAGGGCGCGACCGCGGGCATCCTGATCAAATCCGCCGCGGCGCTCGAGCGCTTGGAGAAAGTGAACGTGCTGGTCATCGACAAGACCGGCACGCTAACCGAGGGCAAACCGAAAGTCGTCGCGGTGCACGCGGTCGATGGGCGAAGCGACGGCGAGCTCTTAACCCTGGCCGCTGCCGTCGAGCGATCGAGCGAACACCCGCTGGCCGCGGCGCTCGTCGCGGCCGCGCGAGAACGAGGCGAACGCATTCCCGACGCCACTGACTTCCAATCGATCACCGGCAAAGGCATTGCCGGCAGAGTCGGCGCGTTCGACGTTGCGCTTGGAAACGCGACGATGATGGCCGACCGCGGCGTCGCGCTGGATGCGCTCGAAGCAACGGCCGACGAGCTTCGTCGCGATGGGGCTACGGCATTGTTCCTGGCAGTCGACGGTAAGCCGAGCGGCGTCATCGCGATCGCCGATCCGATCAAAGCCACGACCCGCGCGGCGATCGAGGCCTTAAAGGCCGACGGCATTCACGTCCTGATGCTGACCGGCGACAACCGTACGACGGCCGAAGCGGTAGCGCGCCGGGTTGGGATTGCCGACGTGCGCGCCGACGTTCTTCCCGAACGCAAACATCGCATCGTCGAACAGCTTAAGGCCGAGGGGAAGATCGTCGCCATGGCCGGTGACGGCGTGAACGATGCGCCCGCGCTGGCGGCCGCCGACGTCGGCATCGCGATGGGGACGGGCACGGAAGTCGCGATCCAGAGCGCCGGCGTGACGCTCGTGAAGGGCGATCTTGGCGGCATCGTGCGCGCCCGCGCGCTGAGCCGCGCCACGATGCGCAACATCCGGCAGAACCTGGTCTTTGCGTTCCTCTATAACGCGCTTGGGATCCCGATCGCGGCGGGAGTACTCTATCCCGTACTCGGCATTCTGCTTAGCCCGGTCATCGCGGCATTGGCGATGTCGTTCAGCTCCGTATCCGTCATTGCAAACGCGTTGCGATTGCGCGGACTGCGGCTCGACGCATGACGAGCGTATTGATGTGTCCGCCCACGTACTACACCGTGCGCGACGTTAAAAACCCGTTCATGCAGTCCGCGCAAGCGGTCGATCACGACTTGGCAGCGCGGCAATGGACCGCGCTGCGGGATGCGTTCACTCGGGCCGGCGTAACGACCCTGACGATCGACCCGGTTGAAGACCTCGAAGACATGGTCTTCGCGGCAAATCAAGTCTTCGTGGGAAAGGGCGCGCGCCATCCGCGCTTCATCGTGCCGAGCCGCATGCGCTACCCGTCGCGCGAACGCGAGGTGCCCTACTACGTCGCGTGGTTCGGCGAGCGCGGCTTCGACGTGGTCGATCTCGAGCTGGACGCGAACGCCGGCGAGTTTCTTGAAGGCCACGGCGATCTGATCGCGCACCCGGGTTCGTCGCGCGTTTGGGCCGGACACGGATTCCGCTCTTCGAAGACGGGCGTCGACCGCTTTGCCCGCGCGATGGAACCCGAAGGGATCCGCGTAACCCCGCTCGCGCTGATCGATCCGACCTTCTACCATCTCGATACGTGTTTTGCGCCGTTAAACGCCGACGCCGTCCTCCTCTATCCGGGGGCGTTCGCGGCGGAATCGCTCGAACTGATGCGGCAAACGTGGACGCGGCTGCACGCGGTCACGCGGGCGGATGCGGAACGCTTCGTCTGCAACGGCGTCGCCGTCAGCGGCCACTTCATCGCCTCGCACGTGTCGCCTCAGCTGGAAGACATTCTTGCCCGCGAGCAGCTTCAACCGTTGCTCGTGGATACGTCGGAATTCGAAAAAGCTGGCGGAAGCGTTTTCTGCATGAAGACGTTCCTCGACTAAACAACAACGCTCAGTCGCGCACATTTGTGCGGCGCTTCGCGCGTTCGCTCACCCTTCGACTGCGCGCCTTCGGCGCTCCGCTCTGGGTGACACAATGCGCGCCTTCGGCGCTCCGCACTGTCCTTCGACTGCGCTCGCTGCGCTCGCTTCGCTCAGGATGACATGCAGCGGTCCGCTCAGCGCAGGTGCGCTAGAAGCGTAGGGAAAGGCAGCTTAGGCCGCCGTCCATCTTTTGGAACTCCGACATGTCGAGCGCGACCACGGCGTAGCCGGCACGAGCCAGTGCTTCGTGCAATCGAGCGTGTCCGGCGGGGAGCAACACGGCGCTGTTGACCCGGATGCAGTTCGCGCCGTACTCCTCCGGCGCCCTTACGCGGAAGATTCGGTCGGGGGGCGCGGCAATTCGCGGTGCGAGCGCGTCGATCGCGACGAATCGCCCATCGCCGAGATACGACATGCCGCTCTTGAGATGGAGGATGCCGGGGACGTCGCGAATGTCGATGACCGTCGCCGTTTGGCCCGCATTCTTGAGAATTTCCCCAAGCTGCATGGCGCCCGCGAGATTCGTTCGGTGCGAGAGCCCGATATAGACGTGCGCGTCGGCGTCGCAAACGTCGCCGCCGTCGAGCCTGCCGGGCGCGACGATCTCATCGATGAACTCGAAAAACCGTTCGAGCGGTTCGCGGATCGCGGCAACTTCCCCCAAACGGGCGTCCGCTCCGGGCCGGGTGAGAACGGCGCGCGTTGCCGCGAGCACCGCCGTATCTTCAACGAAGTGGGCGTCGGGGAAATTCGCTGCGGGCTCGAGAACGGTGACGGCCACGCCCGCGTTGCGTAGCGCCGCGCAATACGCGGCGTGCTGGGCACGGCTGGCCTCGAAGACCGGTGCGCCGAGCGACGCCGTGGTAATGCCGTCGGCGCAGTTGCTGCCGGGGCGTCGAACGACGGCGTTGTTGATTCGCACGAGCGTCAGCCGGTCTCACCGCTCGCGGCAAAGCGTCGAATGGCGGCGCTCGCCAGCAGCGCGGGCACGACACCCATCAGCGCGAGGAGCGCGAGCGCGCGCCATGCGAACGGATAGCCTTGCGCTTCGGCCAGCGCTCCAAAAATCGTGGGCGATACGAACGCGGCAAAAAACACCCACGTCAGCGAAACTCCCAGCGCGCTGCCCGAATGCGCTTCTCCACCGATTTCGGCAAACGCGATTACGCTGAGGCCGAACCACCCTTCCGCGGAGAAACCAAGCACGGCGACCAGCGCGCAGACCGCCCACAGCGGCGTCTGCGGGGTCACGAGCGCGACGGCCAGCAGCGCGGCCGCGGTCACGACGCAGACTACGGCGAGCGGTATGACCCGGCTTCCTCGAAAAATCTTATCGCTCGACCATCCCCAGAACAACCTCCCAAGCACCGCGGCAACCTGCGAGAGTGTGAATATTCCGACCGCGAACGCAACGCCGTAGCCGCCTTCGTGAACCAGCGTGAGCGTCAGGAACCCCAGCATCGCCATCTGCGCGCAGACTAAAGCGATCGAGCTGAGCGTCGTGAGAATGAGCCGGGAATCGCGGGCGATCTGCAACATTTCCAAAAGCATCGGCCGAAGCGAAACGCGCTCGCCTTCGAGCTCCTTGGGTTCGCGATAAAGAAACGATGCAATCGAGCACGTGACGATCGTAACGACCCCTGCGGTTGAGAGCGCCCATTGGTACCCGAAGTGCAGCGCGACGGCCGGCAAGAGCACCGACCCGATGACGCCTGCCAGCGGCAACCCGCACTGACGGATGCCCATCGCGAAGCCGCGATCTTCTGGCTTGAAGAAGAAAACGATGGCGTGACTGCCGGCCGGCGTTACCGCGGCAAAGCCGATTCCGTACAGCATCAGCCACAGCAAGACCCAATGGAAGTTATAGACGGTCGCCGCGCAGATGAGCGCGATTCCCATGAACCATCCGCTCCAAAGAACCACGGCTTTGTCTCCGAAGCGGTCGGTGAGCGCTCCGGCGACGGCCGTCGCGAGCAGCGACCCGACCATCTGAACCGAAAGGACCAGGCCGAGCTGCGTCTGGCCGAGGTGAAATGCCGACTCTAAAAACGGCGTCAGCGCGCCGGTCGAGACGACGAACAGCGACGCTGCGACCATCGCGCCGGCGAAGAGCGCGAGCACTTCGTAGCGCGATTCCGGCATCGGGTTGGCCGGACGAACGCGACGCGCTACCGCGGCTCTCCCAGTGCGGCTTGAAGTTTGCCGCGCAGCGCCGGATCGTCCGGCGTCACCTCGGGCGAGAACCGGGCGACGACGATCCCTTGGCGGTCGACCAGAAACTTTTCGAAGTTCCACGCGATGTCGGAGAGGCCGCCCACGTTCGGCGGCTGGGCGGCCGGCCGTTCGGCGACGAGCACGCCGTAGAGCGGGTGGCGCTGCGGACCGTTGACGTCGATCTTATCGAATAGCGGGAACGTGACGCCGTAGCGCAGCGAGCAGAACGCCGAGATCTCCGCGTTGCTTCCCGGCTCTTGCGCGCCGAATTGATTGCAAGGGAACCCGAGCACCGCGAACCCGCGCTGCTCGTTCGTTTCATACAGGTTCTGCAGTCCCGCGTACTGCGGCGTCAGTCCGCACTCCGACGCGACGTTTACGATCAGCAGCACCTCGCCGGCGAAGTCGCGCAGGGTCGTTTCGTTGCCGTCGATCGTGCGAACGGGAACGTCGTATAGCCGATCGGCCGAGCTTTTTTCCGTCATCGAACTGGAATACGGGATTGCGGCGCGGACTCCCCGCAGGCGTCCGGAGGTTTGGCACCGAGGCTGCGAAAAGACCGCGCATGCGGGCTTGGATGGTCGTCAATACGCGGTCGCGCCACGGGCGCGAAATCGGCGCGCTGGCGTTTCGCGAGCTTACGAGCCGCGGCGTCGAGGTCGTCCCGTTCGGCGACTACGGTACGCCCGGCGCAACGCCGCCTTGCGACTGCATCGTCGCGGTCGGCGGCGACGGCACGATCGTTCGCCTGATCGCACGTGCGATCGAGTCGAACGTCCCGATTGGGGTGGTGCCGGCCGGCACCTTTAACGAACTGGCGCGCACCTTGACGATTCCGCTCGACGTAAAAGCCGCGTGCGGCGTCATCGTCGCGGGGCACGCGCGCACGATCGACGTGGGACGGGTCAACGGCGTGTATTTCATCAACGAGGCGAGCATCGGCATCTCCTCCCGGGCGGCACGACTGCAAACCAGCGACCTCAAGCGGCGCTACGGATTCCTGGCGGTCGCCGCGTCGGCGTTGCAGGCGTTGAGGTTCTCCCGTCCCATGTACGCCGAGGTTACCTACGACGGCGCTGTCGAGCGGTTCAATACGATTCAGCTTACCGTCGCGAACAGTCACCGGTTTGGCGGTTTATTCGCGGTGTCCGACGCCGCCATCGACGACGGCTGGCTAGACCTCTATTCGGTCGAGATCGAGAGTTTTTGGGAAGCACTTCCGGTGGCTCGCGTGATACTTCAAGGGAAGCGCGAGTCGGTGCCGGGTTTGCGCTCGCTTCGTTCGACCCAGTTCACCGTTCGCCAGCGCCGGAACCACCACATCGTCGCCGACGGCGAGGCCGCCGGCAGTACGCCCGCCACCTTCCAAGTCGTGCCGAAGGCCTTACGCGTCCTCGTGCCGGAGTAAGCTCCATGCGCTACAGAACGCTCGGGCATTCCGGCCTTCAGCTCTCGGTCATCGGCCTCGGTTCGTGGCTTACCTTCGGCGGTACGGTCGATCGCGACGTTACGCGCGCGTGCGTCATGTATGCCTGGGAACGCGGCGTAAACTTCATCGACACGGCTAACGTCTACGCGCGCGGGGCGGCCGAAGAGACGCTCGGGCCGATCCTCAAAGAGCTCGATCGCGGAGCCCTCGTACTCGCGACCAAGGTTTACTTCCCAGTGGGTGACGCGGTTACCGAGCGGGGACTATCGCGCAAGCACATTCGCGATCAGCTCGACCGATCGCTGAAGCGGCTGCAAGTCGACTACGTGGATCTCTACCAATGTCACCGCTACGACACCACCACCCCGCTCGAAGAGACCTGCGGCATGATGAACGACGTGGTACGTCAGGGTAAGGTTCTCTACTGGGGCGTGTCGGAATGGAATGCCGACCAGATCGCGGCGGCAGCCGCGCTGTGCTCGGCGCGCGGATGGGCATCGCCGATCGGCAATCAGCCGCAGTACAGCGCGCTCTGGCGCCGCGTCGAAGAGCGCGTGCTGCCGGCCTGCCGGCGCTACGGGTTAGGCAACGTGGTCTGGTCTCCGCTCGCGATGGGCATTCTCACCGGCAAGTACGCCGACGCGCAGCGCCCGCCGGCGGGCACCCGCGCGGCCGGGCAGCACAAAGACATGATGGAGGACTATTTCACACAGCCCGTGCTGGATGCCGTGCAGCGGCTCGTACCGTTGGCGCGCAAGGCCGGTTGTACGCTCGCCCAGCTTTCGCTCGCGTGGTGTTTGCGCGAGCCGGAGATCACCAGCGCGATCGTCGGGGCCACCAAGATCGAGCACCTCGACGATAACCTCGGCGCCGCGGACCTCGACGTCGACCCGCGGATATTCGAGGAAATGAACGCGATCCTCAAACCGGTCGCGCCGACCGAACCGTACCTCGCATAGATCGGGTCTTTACGTTCCCTCGTCCGCGCCGGTGTGAAAAATGTACTTGACGATTAGCCGGTTCAGGGTCGCCGGCGCCGCCGGCGTGCCGTAGTTGACGTACAGCTCGTTGCCGCCGCGAAAACGGTCGTGAAACGCGACGGAGAAATTCGATCCGGTTTGGGTTGCGAACCCGCCGAGGCCGTTGATCGAGCGGAACGCGAGCGTAATCGTGCTCTCGCTGCTGAGGTTGTATCCGAGCGAAATGCGGCGCAGCCATTGTGAATCGAGCGGACCGTCGCCGGTCAGCGGGCGCTCGTAGGTGCCGTCGTACTCGAGTCCGAGCGTCATGCGCCGTCCGATCGGACGCGTCGTGGTCACGTTGAATAGGTGAATGTAGTTGCTTCCGAAAGGTCCCCACGAATAGTTCGTGTCGATCGGCGTTGGCGTTCCGTCCCCGTAGCCGATTGGAATCGAACTGAGATTGAACGGCTGCGTCGTGCCGCCGAGATAACACGGATACCCGGTAAACGAGGATTGCGTCACGATCGGGCCGCTGCAGCCCGGGCCGGCCGGAATATCGTACGTCCGCAGCTGCCCGATGGCCGCGCCGGCGCCGTTGATCGAAAAACCGTTCTTGAACGTCGCGTTGAGAAAGATTTGCGTGTCGGCTTGATGGACCGCGCCGGATTGGTCCAGAAATCGATCGCCGCCGATGAACAGCCCGTAGTTTTTGACCCCGGAAATCGAGCCGGAAAAGTTCAGGAACCCTTGTGGTCCGCGGATGTCGGAGTTTGCGGTGAAGCCGTCAATCGGATCGTAGTTGGGTGAGACGTCGAAGTAGCCGGCGTTGATCTCGTAGTTGGGCTTGTGGACGTCGACGAACATCTCTGAGAGATCGGCATGACCCTGCGGAACCCAACTGCCGGTCTCAAAGGCGTGATCGACGAACCACACCAAGCCGCTCTTGAGATTGCGGCCCTCCATGCCGGCCTCGATGGTCGAATCGTTTCCAGAGATGCTGTGATGGGCGAGCACACCGTCGCTCCAGTAGAGAAACGTCCCGTCTTGCAGTGCGTGCTCGTACCCGTACGCCTGGTCGTCGAACGTATTGCCGGTCGTTTGGTCGAAACCGCGAAACGAAAGTACGCCCAAGCTCTGGCTACCGAAGGTCCCCTCGACCTTCGCTCCGCGATCGAACGGGCCGATGTCGGGGGAATAGAACACGTAGTTCGGCGCGCTGGAGATCGCGGCGGTCGGCGAACGCGGGCCGGAGGCGGCGTTGATGAAGTTTGCGCCTTGAGCGAAGAACGGCCGATACTCGACGAGCTGGCGCCGGAACTCTTGCGGAGCGATCGTTTCCTGATCGACTTCGACGTTCGAAAAATCCGGCGCGAGCGTCCCGACGAAACTCATCGTCGGCGTCAGCGGATAGCTTACGTCGAGGCCGGCCGGCCGCACTTTCATCGGCAAAAACTGGCCGTTGGCTTGCTGGAAGAGATTGCGGTCTTCGCCGATGCTGGCCAGGCCGTAAATATCGGCACGCCCCCGGGCGCGGCCTCGCGTGGCCGCTCCCGGCGTTATGCCGGTGGCCCCCGCCCACCAACGGGTGTCTTGGAACGTGGGCCACACTCCGGTGGGTGCGTCCTGCATGAGCCCATCGTACGACCAGACGTAGTGCTCGCCTTGGCCGGCCAGCTCGCGCACGAACTGCACCCGCCACGTTTGCGCCTTGCCGGCGTGGACTTTAAGAACGTCGAGGGGGATGATCAGCACCGCGGTCCATCCGTCCGGGCCGATCACGGCGGCCGATTGCCAGCGCGGCCGGTACCGGACGTTCTCGACGGCTTGCGCGTAGCGGACCCCACGGGGCGTCGTTTCGAAGTAGTACGCTTGCGAACCGGCGCCGCTCGTGTCGATCCCGATTCCGACGAAATCGTCGACGCCGAAGCCGACGTCGTTGGTCGTCTGGGTCGCGACGATCGACGCGGGACTTTGGGCGGCGTGGAAGGCCACGTAGAGGAAGCGATCGTCGTACAGTAAGAAGGCGGTCGTTGGGTTGGTCGCGGGGGCCCGGGTGGTAACGTCCTGCCAGGGACCCTCACCGTTGGGCACCGCGCCGGCCGCCCAGGCCGGATCGCTCAGGCGCGGGTCGAGAGACGGCGGATGGGCCGTTCGAACCACCGGAAACGAAAACTTTGCGGTGACGGCGGCGTATAGAGGAGTAGCGGAGAACGCCACTCCGACGATTAGCCATAGGACGAAGCCCGTCGCTTTCACCACCACTCCAGGGTTACTCGGGGAGGCGGGAAGCGTCCTCAGAAAGCCATCAAAGATTTCCTTGAGGAGCGCGACCATGAGCGTGTACGAATTCGGACCGTTCCATCTGGACGCCGAACGCCTGCTGTTACTCGAGCGCGGCGAACCGGTTGCCCTTGGGCCGAAAGTCGTTGAAACGCTGCTGGCGATGATCGAACATCCGGGCGACGTGCTCACGAAGGGCGCGCTGCTCGACCGAATTTGGCCTGAGGGTTACGTGGATGAGGCCAATCTCGCGCAAAACGTGTACGTGTTGCGCAAGACATTGCGCGCGTGTTGGAATCTCGAAGCGATCGAAACGATTCCACGCCGAGGCTACCGCTTTACGGCGGCGGTGCGGCGCCGCGACGGGGCCCCGCGCGCCGAACCTTCAAAAGCGAAGGCCGCGCCGCGACGCCGGCATTTTTGGGAGATCGCGGTAGCCGCCGTGTTCGTCGCGGCGATGACCGGCGGCCTGGGGTTTGCGTTGCTGTCGTCGCCGCGCAACGCGCCGGCTCGGTCGCTATCCGCCGACGGAGCGCGCCTGTATCAGATCGGTCGCTACTATTGGAATTTGCGCACGCCCGACGGCATCGCCAAGAGCTTGACCTACTTCTCACGCGTGGTCGATGCCGATCCCCTCGATGCGCGCGGTTATGGGGCGCTCGCATCGGCGAATGCCATCATGGGCGACTACCAGTACGGACCGCTGCCGCCGAAAGTTTATTTCGCTCGTGCGCGCGCCTATGCGCGCAAAGCCTTGGCGATCGACCCGAACTACGGTGAAGCCTACGCCGTCCTCGGGATGCTCTCGTCCGAAAGCGTCGGCTCCGATAAGCAAATGACGCTTGCCATCGGCAACCTGCGTCGCGCCATTGCGCTCGATCCGGCGAGCGGGCCGGCGCACGAATGGTACGGCGTCGCGCTGTTCGAGCGCGGAAGCTTCCGCGAAGCGTATGCGCAGCTGCAACAGGCCGCCCGGCTCGATCCGCTCTCGGTGGCGACGACGGCCTGGCTTGGCAACGCGGCCTACCTCGAACGGCACTACGATGACGCGATCGCGTACGCTCGCGAAACGCTCGATCTCGCGCCGCACCGCGCCGAGGTGTACGAAACGCTTGGCTTAGCGTACGAGGCGCGCGGCGATCAGAGCCGGGCGATCGCGGCATTTCAACGTTTGGCGGCCGGGTGCGTGCGCTGCCGGCCGCAGGCGGCCGCGCTTCTCGCCGAGGTGTACGCCAAGTCGAACCGGCTGACCGAGGCTCGTACGGAGCTTGCGATCGCCCGCGCCCACGCCAAGGAAGTCGATCCCGGCGATTTAGCGATCGCGCTGGCGGCGGCCGGCGAGCGCGGCATCGCGCTGTCGTGGCTGCGCCGCACGGGTCAAGGCGCGTACTTGCGCGCCGAGATTGCCAGCGACCCGCGCTTCGACGTCCTGCGTAACGATCTGGAGCTGGCGCGCATCCAGAAGCCGGCGTAAATGGCCGAACTCTGGGAATCGTTGAACGCGCGGCCGGAGCTGGCGCGGACGTTGGCCCGCCACGTTGCGGCGCTGCGGGGCGGGTCGCTCGAGCCTCGCACCCGGGAACTCTGCGCGCTCATGGTGGCCTGGCTTAACGCCTGCG
>JBDTDR010000073.1:0-2544 GCA_039922955.1 Candidatus Tumulicola sp. | reverse complement strand
CCAGCGACGCAATAGAAAAGGGCGGGCATCCGGCGGGCCACATTGAAACTGGGTCTACAGCACTCGGCGGCACGCGCAAAAACGCTGTCAGTCGACCATGGGGATATCGCGGTCAAGCGCATCCATTTCTCCGGCGATCATGGCGGTGCACGTCCGGCAGTCATAGCAATCCGGGCCATCGATAAGGCATTGGCTGCGGTGCGCGTCCCACGCAGCATAAGCGATGGCGGGCCTTCGTGCGATGCATAGCGTCCCGGTGGTGAGCGCCGGCGCACGCCGGCGCCGTCCGGCGTTCAAGCTCGTTGGTTTCTTACGAGAGCCCATGTTCACACCCGTCTGGGAGCCGCGTTCAGCCCTTCTCAGGGAGACCGGGTGGGCGTGGAGCAGCCAGCTTGTAGCCAGCACCGTGCACGGTGTGAATGAGCGGTGATGAGTCGCCGAGCTTACGACGCAGACGTGCGATGTGCACGTCGACGGTCCGGTCGCTGCCCTCGAAGTCGCGCGGCCAGCAGAGATCTAGGAGCTGCGCTCGCAGAAACACTTGACCCGGGCGACGCGCAAGGATGGCCAGCAGATCGAACTCGCGATTCTTCAGGGTGATCTCGCGACCGGCAAGCTGAACGCTGCGCTGGAGCACATCTACGAGAAGCGGTCCGACGGCGAAAGATTGTGATAGCGCGGGCATCGGGCTGATCTGGAGGTCGCGGCTCACGTAGTAGCCGGCGCGCTCGAACAGCAACGCCGCTTGGCGCACGCTCTCGAAGCGCAGTGGATTGTCACTGCGATACGTCGCGTCGGCGATAGCCCGGATCTCGTCGTCGTGCAGCGAGCGGGTCGTTAGTCGACGCGTCGTCGGCGAGCAGCTGTCGTGCTGAGGTGGCAGTGAGGACATGGCTTGGCTCCAAGGCAGAGAGCCCGCCGTCGAGCGGGCTCTCATTGCAGTCGTCGGGAGAAGGCTAAGCGGCGTTGGGTGGTCGACGCCGGTGCGACCGGCGCTCCTCGAACGGCGTGGCGTCGAAGACTGCCTCGTCGCTTGGTGGCGACGCGTCGTCTTCCAGCGGATGCACACCCAGCACGCGGCGAACCGCGTACCCGGCAGCCAGCATCTTCGAGGCCTCGCCTCTGTCGAGATCGTCGATCAACAGCGGCCGTTCGGCCGGGTCGAAGTCCCAGGCCAGCGCGCCGGTGCCATCGATGACCATGGCTTGCAGGGCCTCGCACATCGCCGTACTCGGGCGTGTCACGCGGTAGAGTTCGGCCGCGGCGTTTCCCTGATCGCCCGCGTCGCGGAACATCCAGGTTTCGGTCACGGCGTTCCACTGACCGCCGTTGGCTTTCATCGCCGCGCGGCAGTAGACCGTACGTCCGTCTTTGATGGTAAACAACTCGGACATTGTTTGCTCCTTTCGCGCTCGAGGCGCTTGCCGTTGATGGGTCCGGTAGAGCCGGAGCCGATCGGGCCTGCAAGGGCGCAGCGTAGCGGAGAGGCGTGGACCGCAGCGCAGCGAGGACCGGAAGCCGGCCCTTGCGGGCCCGGGCGGCTGCGGCTAGGATCCATCACACAACGGCAAGTGCCTCGAGCGCGAAAGGTCGCCCGCAACGGTACTCGCGTGCGCGTTATCCTGGCCTAGCCTTTTCCGCTGGAAAGCGCTGCTGGACGTACTCGTCCGCGAGCTGGCCGAGCGATTTTCGGTGCCGTTGCGCGTATTCGTGCAGCACCGCCAACTTCGCCGGCTCAACGGTCGTCGTAACGCGTACGCGCCGCGGACCGCCGAGGTTTGGGCGACCGCGCTTACGCGGACGCCCTTGACTGGCCGCCGCCTCTTCCTCAGGATTCATGCGAAAGCTCGCGAGCACAGTCGTTGAAAACCTCAGCCAGCGTCAGGCCGCGCTCGGCGAGAATTTCTCGGGTCACATGAGCAATCGACGTTTGGACGTACACTCGGACCTCCGCACCGATCATCGGCCGGCCAATAGGACCTGAACCTGGCGCGATGCCTTCGATCCGACTACTGCTCAGCGTGGGTTTGGGAGCGGGACGTCTACGTCGGCCACGCGCCGGGTGGTTGGCAGAGGGCCGCAAATCCCTGGCGCGGATCCGTACTATCTATTCAGTCTGGGAGTTCAAACCTAGCGGTGGCCCCGGTTAGTCGGACAGCCTGATATGTGATGACTTCGCCCTCTGCGGGTCGAAAAGACCTGCGAAAAGGAGCAGTCATCTTGAACCGTTCTCGCCGTAATCACACGCCGGCCTTCAAAAGCGAAGGTGGCTCTGGCCGCAATCAAGGGCGATCAGACTGTCGCTGAGCTTGCCAAGCGCTTCGACGTGCATCCAAACTCGATCGTTCAGTGGAAGACCCAACTGCTCGCGAGGGCGGCTGAAGCTTTTGGCGGCGATGGTCCCAGACAAAGCGGAGCGGACATCAAAGAATTGCACGCCAAGATCGGCCAGCTGGCGCTGGAGAATGATTTTTTAGAACGCGCGCTCGGACGTATCGACGGGTCGAGCGCAAAGCGATGATCGATCGTGACCATGCTTTGCCG
>JBDTDR010000072.1:0-17087 GCA_039922955.1 Candidatus Tumulicola sp. | reverse complement strand
AGATCATCGTTGCCGCGATGCGCAAGCTGTTGGTGCTGGTCCACGGAGTGCTCAAGACGCGCCAGCCATTTGACCCCGCCTGGGCTTGACCCGCAACACGGAATCTCGACTGCGCGCCTGCGGCGCTCCGCTCGGGATGACACTTGGCGCTCCGCTCGGGATGGCACTTGGCGCTCCGCTCGGGATGACACCGTAAAGGAAAGAGACGCCGCTGGAACTGCGGCGTCTCTTTCGGTTGGCCTCTATCGCTGGTTAGCGAAGGGCCGGGGGCCGTTGGTGCTTCTCACGCTGTTGCTGCGGCTGCGCGCGCTCGCCGCTGGGGGAGTGGGCTCGGATCGGGCCGGATACCGCCGCCGTCGAGGGCGGATGACCCGGTCCGGTTCTCCGAGGCCCCGGATCGGGGTTCATGACCGGGGGAGGCGCATGCCGACCGCCGTTCCCGGAGCGCGGCAGTGGAGCCGGCGGCACCGGGTACGACGGCGTGTTGCCGTAGTATCCGTTGTTGTAGCCGTTGCCGTAATATCCGTTGTTGTAGCCGTTGTTGTAGCCGTTGCCGTAATATCCGTTGTTGTAGCCGGTGCCGTTATATCCGTTGTTGTACCCCGACGGATAGCCGTTGTAACCACCGGGATAGCTGCCATATCCCGCAGGATAGGCGCCGGGGTAGCCGCTGCCGTAGGGGGGCGCGTTCTGACCGTAGCCGACCCCGTTCGCACCGGTCACGTAACACTGCTGGGCGTTACAAGCGATGTTCTCGCCGTAGTTGCCGGGATACCAAGTCTGGCCCGTTGCGGGCCACGACGTGTCCGTCGGCGTAGACGCTGGAACCGTCAGGCAGATACCCCACGAACTGATGGGCCTTGGCATTTTTCTGGGAAACGTTGATGGCCGTCATCAGGCCGATCGCGGCCGCTGCAGTGATCAGAAGGGTGGTCGTAGTATCGGCTCTGGCCGGTTGCACGGCGGAGCCGATCGCCATGGAACTCACGATGAGTGCCGCGACTACCGAGCGAAGGTGTTTCATGAACATGTCCTCATTCTAAGGGCCGGCGCTGAAACGCGCATTAGTAAAGCGAGTAAACCGATGAGAAACCGATGAAACTCACGACTCCCCTCTCGGCGCTCCTGGAGATCGAGGTCCCGCTCTTTAACGCACCGATGACGCCGCAAGCGGGTGGAGCACTCGCCCGCGCGGTCGGCGACGCGGGCGCCTTCGGCATGCTTGGTTTCGACGAGGACGAAAGCGAAGCCGACATCGCCGGCCAGGTGGAACTCCTGCGCGAAGGGCGGGATCGAGCGTTCGGAATAGGTTTGGCGGCGTGGGTACTCGAGCGGCGGCCGCAGCTTCTCGAGATCGCGATCGCGGCGCGACCGCGGCTCGTCAGCATTTCGTTCGGCAATCCAGCTCCATTCGTTGCGGCGTTGCACGCCAACGGCATTCTGGTCGCGTCCCAAGTCCAAAGCCGCGCGTGGGCTCAAACGGCGCTCGACGCGGACGTCGACATCCTCGTCGCGCAGGGCACCGAAGCCGGCGGGCACACCGGCAGCGTAGGGACGCTGCCGCTCCTGCAGTTCGTTCTGGAAATGACCGACCGGCCGGTGGTCGCCGCGGGCGGCATCGCAACCGGACGCGGCTTCGCAGCCGTGCTCGCCGCCGGCGCGGCCGGAGCTTGGATCGGCACGCCGTTTCTCCTCGCCCGCGAGAGCCGCTCCAACGCGCGGGCCCGCGAACGCCTCATTGCCAGCGACGAAACACAAACCATCTACACGCACGTCTACGATGCCGTGCAAGGCAAGCCGTGGCCGGCGGAGTTTGCCGGACGCGCGCTTCGCAACCCTTTCGCGGAGCGCTGGCATGCCCGCGAAGACGAACTTCTTCGATCGCCCCAAGCGCTCGAAGAGTTCGCTCGCGCAAAGGCGTCGCAGGATTACTCCCGCGCAAACATCTACGCCGGGCAGTCCGTCGGGGCCATCAGGGAAGTGCGCGGCGCGGCGGAAATTGTCGCCGACTTCGAACGCGGCGCAACCGCGCGCTTACGCGAGTGCGCAACGCTCCTCATCGAGGATCGACCAGCCCCGCCTCGGCTTGGGGGTTAGCGCGGTTTGGTCGTTGGGGTGGAAACGGGGCTAGAGGCGGCGCAGAATTGGGCGCTGCTCATGACGGCTTTAGCGGCTTCGTTTTCGCGCGTTGCGGTTTCGCCGATCGTCCAATGCAGCGCTTCGAGCAAACGCGTCACCGGATTGTATCCGAGCGTCAATCCCGGAACGGTTGCGAGGTTGATGTCGTAGGGGTTGGGCGGGAGCCCGGCCTGATTGGGATCTTGCATCAATGGATTGGGACTCGGCGTCGCCGAACTTTGCTTGATCGTGTCGCTCTGGTTGATCGCGCTGATGTACTCTTCGCCGGAGTGCTGGAGGTCGCCCAGCTGCTGGGTCGCGACGAAACCGCTGACGATGTCTAAGGCGGCGTTCTGCGCCGCCAGCGCTTTGAGCAGCTTGGCGCGAATATCTTGCAGCTGCTTATCGTCCTCGACGTTGCCCGTGCCGCCGGTCAGCGCCGGCGCGTCGAGCATTTTTTGCGTCGCGATGATGTTGTTGGCGATCGGGCTGACGAGGTTCTCCATCCCAAGCAAGGCCATATTTTGCGACGCGGTCATGGTGCCGTTGCCGGCGTCCCCGGACATCGTTACGCCGCCATGCGCGCCGGTGTTGCTGGCGGAGTTGTCGGTGCCGTACAGCGCGCCGCGATTGTACCGCGAAAACAGCTCCGGGCTCTTCTTGATCGTTTGATCGTTCTGCAGCATCATCGCGATGGCCGGCGCGATGTGCTTGTGCAGCTCCGAACAGAGCGGCCGCGTGATGATATGGTAAATCTGCGGGGGCGGCGTCGCATTGGCGGGCGCGGGGGTTGCCGGCGAAGCGGCGGCGGCGGTGGGGGGAGCCGGTGCGACCATGGCCAACGCCAGGATCAGCGCCGCGGGAAGAGCTTTGTACATCGGTCGCATACTACTCCCCCAACGCCCCAAATAGCCTGCCTGTTACGCGCAACGGGTCGCCTTTTGCTCGAAAATCGACCCGTTGCATGAAGCTAGGCAAGCGCTGGGTTTACTGGGCGCCGACTGCGGCGGACAGGGTCATCGTGCCGGCTTGCGCGACGTTTCCCTCGTGCGACCAGACGAACTGGTCGCCCGTTGAGTGAATCGAGCGCGCGAACTGAGCGGTCCAGGGGCCGCCGGTCTGCACGCCGCGCAGCGCCGCGAGCGGGATCTTCATCGTGACGGTGTAGCCGCCGACAAACGTGCTTCCCGCCGCTTGAAAAGCGGGCGCCGCGCCGTTGGAAGCCGTGGCGCTGTTCGAGCCGTCCGGGCTCGCGGCGAAGTGATACGTGGATCCGCTCGCTCCGCTCGGCTGCAGGTCGATCCAAACGAGATCGCCGTCGCTTTTGCCGCCAACGGGCTGCGCGGAGACGATGCGCTCTTTTTGCGATGCGTCGAAGCGCACGTACAGAAACTTTCCGTCGGTGGCGACGCGCGCCATCGTTTGTTCCGCGGCGGGACGCGACTGCGCGCTGTCCCACGAAAGCTGAGCGACCGCTGAAGGATCGAAGGTCGCGTCGTCGGCCCGTGGGTCGACCGACGGGGCGGTGGTGATCGTTGGGACTTCGATGGAGGAGGCGGCCAGCGCGGGTAGTGCGCCTGCCGCTAACAGCGCTCCTACGAGCGCGATGATGATGCGTTTCACGGTAGCTTATCTCCTATAGATTCGAGTGACTGTGTCGTGGCACACAGTAGGCATCGCCCGTAGCGAATCGGTGCATGTACACACGCGCAGCGCGTGAAGTTTCGTATGCCAAAGTCTTGACACGCTACGTTCCCTTCTCCGCACCAGCGTAGAAGATGACTTTGAAAATCGCCTGAGGGACGGTGATCAGTGCGTTGGGATTACCATACGCGAGATAATATTCGCTGTGACGCATCAGCAGATGATATGCAAGCGTAATGTTGGAGCAGGTTCCGATGCAGTTTCCCCCGCCGTTGGGATTGGGCGGCGTTCCGACTACGCGCCGGACGCCGATTCCAAACGACGAGTTGCGACTGATTTGATAGGCATAGCTGACGTTTTCGAACCATTGAACGTTGGGTGATGCGACCTGAAACCACTGGGCCGTATTGTCCAGAACCAGCGTCAGCGCGCCGCGCGATCCGACCCGCATCGTTGACGAGCGATACCACGTATCGAGTTTTCCGGTGCCGTAGCGGCCGGTATTGTAGGCAAACGTCGTCGGGTTGGACGAGGTTCCGTGGTACGGGAACTGACCGGGGTTGTTGGTTTGCAGGCCGCTGTGGTAGGTGAGGGAAAATCCGGCGTTCTGTGAGACCGGCGTCAACGTGCCCAACCCGGTTAGCGGATCGTTGAAGCGCCAGTAGTTCGATCCGGTGTAGAGCTGCAGATCCCAGGCGCTCTTGGTGAGAACGTCGAGCAACAGCGAGTTGTCGCTTTGGGCGACGCCCTGCGCCGGCCCTTGGTAACGATCGAGGAAACCGGCGACACCCACCGCCGCCAGTTTGCTCGACGGCGCGAAGGTCCAGATTTTCGCGCTGTAGAGCGCGTAACCGGCGATGCCGGGATGCGCGATGAAGCCGTCGGCAGGATTATAGTATTCGCCGAGTTTGCGGACCGATCCGAAGAGCCCGAAGCTTTGATTGGCCCAGCCGCCGCCGAAATCGTAGCGCTGCGCCGCGTCGGGCACGTGCACGTTCGTGCCCGAATCGCTGCCGTAGTTAAAGTAGGCCGAGACGTGCTTGAGATCGGAGTAGGCGAGCCCCATCGTGGTGACGTCGTCCACGAACGCGTTGGTATTAACCGATACCCGCTGCGCGCTCGCGTACCAGCGCGTGTCCGGCGACGAGTAGTTGACGGCACTGGCGATGTCGCTGCGGCCCCGATCGCCGAGCGCATCGAAGGTGGCGAACGAAAGCGGACCCTGTTTGCCCTCGACGGCGTAACCTTCGCGCGGAGTCGGGATTGCGGGCGTATAGAGTTCCTGGATGGACGGACAGGCATCGCAGTTGAACTGCCCGTAAAAGTTCGCGCCTTGAGTGAAGAACGGCCGCACTTCGCTGTAGTAACGGGCGTACACGGTCGGCGAAATCGATTGTTGATCGAGCTCGACGTTGGAATAATCGGGATGGAACGTGGCGTAGAACGACGCGGTCGGCGTGATCGGAATCGAGAGGTCGGCGCCGACCCGGCTGGTCGATCCGCCGATTGTGGCCGAAGCCGCCTCTCCGAGTGCGTACATCGCTAATCGCGGTTTCGGCCGCGACGACCCGACGTTAACCAACGGCATCGTCATGCTGCCGGCACGGGCGACGTCGTCGGCGTTGTTCGCAGCGGCATCGTACGACCAGACCTGCTGTTCGCCGGTGGCATGGATGAACCGCACGAACTGCACCTTCCACGGGTGTGAGGCGCTCACGCCGCGCATCACGCCGAGCGGAATCTTCATCGTTACCGTGTAGACGCCGCTGCCAGTCGCGCCTTGCGACTCCCAGTTGGGCGTGTAGCTGGTATTCTCGGACGACGTTTGGTAATGCGTGCCGTTGGGGCTCGCCTGGAACTGGTAGAAATACCCGCTCGCGCCATTGGGCCAGAGATCGATCCAGACCGCGTCGTCGTTTCCCTGGCCGATGTTGTCGGTGTGTTGCGCGGCGGCGATCGGCTCGCGTTGGGTCGCGTCGAAACGCACGTAGAGCGTTCGCCCGTCGGTTGCGATCGCGGCGCTCGTCGTCTCGCTCGCCGGACGTTCGGCGAGAACGTTCCAGCCGAGTTTCACCCCGGCGGCACTCGACCAGGCAGACGGCGCGGACGACGGATCGATCGGCGGCGTAAACTCCGGCACGGCAACGTGCGGGTACTCGCTAAGGGCGCGCGCCGACGTCGCCGTCACGGCGAAAGCGCAGAGAACGGCAGCGAGGATCCGTCTCAAGGCAGCTGAACTCCCGCGAAGGTGGATTGCGCTTTCATCTTTTCATCTTCTCCTCCGGCTGTGCGGGCGGGGCGTAGGAAACCAAAGCCTCGCGAGCGAGGCACTCTTTTTGGAAGGTGCGCGGTTAGACTAGACGATTACGAGCGCGTCATGGATGCGGGGTTCCGCGCGACGTCGGGAGATCGGTGCCGATGAGTTTCGCCTTGGAAAGGTCGACGTGGCTGAGATCGACGCCGCCGAGATCGCAGCCGCTGAAAACCGTGCCCGTGAGGTTGGCGCCGTCCAGGCGCGCCCGGCTGAAGTCAACGCCGGTAAACTGCGCGTTGCTGAGGTTGGCGCCGGCGAGGTTGGCGTGCGATAAATCAACGCCCCTGGTGCGAACGCCGGAGAGATCCGACCCGCTCAAGTTCGAGTGCGAGAAATCGCATCCGGTGCACGCGTTGAGAACGACGCGGATTTGCGCCACGGGAAGCTGGGCGCGGGTGAAATCGCAGCCAATGATCTTGGCGCCGGTAAAATCAACGTTGCTGAGATCGGATCCGGAAAAGTCGCACCCGGTCAGGCGCGCGTTTCGGAACGAGGCGTTTCGAAGGTTGGACCTCGAAAAGTCCACGCCGCTAAACGTGCTATCGGCGAAGTTCGTGCCTTGAAGTTTCGACTTGCTCAGGTCGACGCCGGTGTAGTTGACGCCGTGCATGTCGCGCCCCGACCAATCCACGCCGCTCATGTCGCAAGCGTTGCAGGTGCGGGCGGGCGCAGCATCGGCCAGGTGCAGGCGCATCTGTAACGCGTCGAGTTTCGGGCCGTTCGGGGATGCGCCCGGAGAGACACCGGGTGCCGGCGTCGTGGCGTGCGCGATCGCGTTGTGGGCCGTCGCGGCGTGCGCGATCGCGTTGTGGGTCGTCGCGGCGTTGGCGGTCGTTTGTGTGGAGATGACCCGCTCGTAGCGAATCACTTCCTTTGTTTTGGCCGGGTTCACCGGGGGTTTCGACGGTTCGAACCGCGATTTGGACGGGATCGGAGGCAGCACGCGGACTTGGCCGGCCTGCACGGACGGTTGCGCGGTTTCAACCGACGCCGCCACCGACGGCGCGACCATCTGCATCACGAAGGCCAGCGCACCCACGATCGCGACCGTAGCGGCGGCGGGTCCGAGCGAAAGATTCGTCGCGGCGTTACGGCCGGCGCCGAGAAGACGCTCGATGCGAAGCGAGATGTGTTTGCGCGTCGCAAACACGCCGGGCGCCGGCATCGGACGATGTGGCCACGAGGACGTCTCGGCCATTTTGGCGAGGCACAGCGCGTACGGCCGTACCATTCCGGTGAGCCCGAGCACCCAATCGTCGCAGGCGACTTCGCGTTCTAGGTCGAGCTGCTGTCCGACGAACAGCACGCCCGGATTCCACGCGAACAGCGCGATCGCGACGCGCTGGAGTCCGTTACTCCAGTCGTCGGCGCGGCGCAGGTGCGCCAGTTCGTGCAGGCTGATCGCGTCGACTTCGGTTCCAGAAAGTTTCTCGAGCAGCGCGCGCGGGATCAGAATCATCGAATCGAATAGCCCGACGGCAACCGGGACGTCAACCTCGTCGCTCACACAGAGCCGCACGGGACGCGAGCCTTTGTTGGCTTCGGTCCAGCGCAGCATCGCGTCGCGATACTCGACCGGCAGCGGGAGCGCGTCACGCTTGAGCCGTTCGAGCCGGATCAGGCCGATCGCCAGCCGGACGAACGAAACCGCCGCGAGCAGCGCCCAGAGCACCAGCACCGCCAGCACCAGGGGAAGGGGCAGCGTCATGCGGAAGCGTTCGGGCAGGCGCGGCATCGCGGCAGGCGTTTTCGCGGATGCGGCCATCTTTGGCCGGGTGGCTGGAGCGGCGGTGAGGGCGTGCGTCACCATGGGCATGGGCACCCTCACCGCCGAACCGGTCACTGCCGTGGGTGGCGGTGACGACGTTAGGAACGGCAACGTGGTCGCGACCGGCACGACGACCGTGGCGATCAGCGTTGCGCTCCAGACCACGTAGCGGGTCGAGGCGTTGAGCCTCGGCCACGCGCGCAACAGCAGCCACACGCAGACGACCAGCAGCGCGTCTTCCCACAGGGAGTTGATCCCGATTGCGATCGCGGCGCCGGCGGCGGGCGCGAGTTGTTGAAGCATTGGCGCGCTCACGTTGCGCCCTCCTCGTACTGTTCGATGAGCGCCTTCAGGCGGACGAGTTCGTCGTCCGAAGGCCGCTCGGTCTCGATTAAGCGTAGCGCCAACGACCCCGAACTGTTTTCAAAGAAGCGTGAAAGCAGATGCCCGACCGCGGTTTGAGCGGCGGCTTCGCGCTCGACCAGCGGGCGGTAAAGGAAGGCGCGGCCGGCTTCGTCGTGCGCGACGAACCCCTTCTGCTCCAAAATGCGCATCGTGGTGAGAACGCTGTTATACGCAAGAGGGGGCGGCGGCAGGGCCGCGGTCACCTCGGCGACCGTCGCCCGGCCCTTATCCCAAAGAATGTCCATCAGCCGGAGTTCGGCCTCGGTGAGGGTCTTTGAACGCTTACGAGCCACGCGGATGCCTCCGAGTTCTGGGGAAGCTCTTAATATCTTAGTTGCACTCTAGCCGAAGACGCCCGGGCTGTCAACTAAATTCTTAGGAGCGAATGAGTTTCTGCGCGCGAGTGCGGGAAAGCGGGTGCGAGCTGCCAATAAGGGAAGGCTTACCCCAGCGCCCCCTGGACCGGGCTGGGCGGCATTTTAGGAGATGAGATTGCTGAAAACGGTGCGCTTCGGCGCTTCCGCGCTACTTGTTGCCGGATTGCTAACGGCTTGCGGTAAGGGAACCCCGCTCACGAGCGGAACGGCGACCCCCCCGCCGCCCTTCAACCCGAGCGTCACCAGCGAATACCCGATCCCGACCGCATCGAGCCAGCCGGCCGGGGTGGCGCTGGGTTCCGACGGCAACATTTGGTTCACCGAGCTGGGCAAAAGCAAGATCGGGCAACTCAATCAGCAGGCCAAGATTGCCGAGGCCGTAACGCCGACCGCGAAAGCCGGGCCTAACGGCATCGCTTCGGGGCCTAACAGCCGGGTGTGGTTTACCGAAACCAACGTCGCGAAGATCGGCCAGATCTTGCTCACCGGGCCGACCTTCACCGACTCGCAGCTGCCCAACGCGGCGGCCCGTCCGGTCGGCATCGCGTTAGGCTCGGACGGCAATATGTGGGTCACCGATCCCGGCACCAACGCGATTTGGAAGGTTCCGCAAAAAGGCAAGGCGACGGCCTGCCCGCTCAGCCCGAACGCGCAGCCGCTCGGCATCACCAACGGGCCCGACGGCGCGATCTGGTTCACGGAACCGGGGATCAACAGCATCGGCCGGTTGCCGGTAGGCTCGAAGTGTTCGGCGCTGACGGAGTTCAAAATACCGACGGCCAAGGCGAGCCCGGCCGGAATCGCCGCCGGAACCGACAACGCGCTGTGGTTTACCGAAAGAGGTTCGCGCAAGCTGGGACGCATCGCCGTCACCGGCCAAGTGACCAACGAGTACGCGCTCGCGCCGGCGCAGGGCCCGAATGCCCTAATCGAAGGCATCGACGGAAACTTCTACTTCACCGACACGCCGGGCGACCAAATCGGGCAGTTCCTGACCCGCAACCAAAAGGTCACGCTGTTCAAAGTCCCAACCGCCAACGCCCAACCGACGGCAATGACGCTGGGTCCCGACGAGCAAGTATACTTCACGGAAGCCGGCGGAAATCACATCGGTCAGTTCAAGTACTTTTAAGAGCCGGCGCTAGCGTCGCCGCGCCGGTGCGCTAGCCAGGACCCGATGGCGCTCGGTTCCACTTCCGCGAGGGTCGAAACGTTCGCGCCGCTTGCGCCGATCAGTAGATACCGATTGCCCGCCTTTACGAGGTGCAGAAACGTCTGTTGCGACAGCGCGGTGGATTCGAGCACGGTAACAAACCGGCGATTGGTGGACCCGAACGTGCGCCGTCGGGTAACGACGCGGGCGATCGCGAACAGCGCGCCGAGCACGAGCGCGACGATCGCCAGCGCAAGAACGTAGTTCGTCCAAAAGCTCCAAGACATGGTCGCCGCTCCGTGCGACGCTTAGTGCCCCGTTGCCGCCGGCGCGAGCGCGAGGAAGTTACGCGCTAGGTCTTCGCCGTATTGGCTCGCGATCGATTCCGGATGAAATTGCACGGCGTGGACGGGGCGGTCGCGATGGGAGAGGCCCTGGATGACGCCGTCTTCGCTGCGCGCGGTGACGTGCAGTGCGTCCGGGATCGTGGCGGGGTCGAGGCAGAGCGAGTGGTAGCGCGTCGCCACCAGCGGCGAGGGGAGGCCGGCGAAGAGGCCGGTGCCGTCGTGCAAGATGCGCGACGTCTTGCCGTGCATCGCCACCGGCGCGTGCATGACGATCGCGCCGAGAACTTCACCGATCGCTTGCAGTCCGAGACACACGCCCAGCACGGGCATTCCCCGTTCGATCGCCACGCGAAGAATCTGCATCATGCGGGGAGCGCCGGCGGGCGGGCCCGGTCCCGGCCCGACAACGAGCGCGGCGTACGCGTCGAGGATCGCCGGGGTCAGGCGCGGTTCGTCGTTCATCATAACGTCCGAAGTCGCGCCTTGGCCGTTCAGCAGATGCACGACGTTATAGGTGAACGAGTCGAAGTTATCGACGAACAGCGTGCGCTTCACGCGATCCTCGCGCGTTTGCTTCGTCGAGTTCCAGCCGTTCGGCGCGGCGCTCGGCCGCGAGGAACGCCTCGCACCGCTGATCTTTGAGCTTTTCGATGACTCTGCGCGCCGTGCTTGCCGCGATGAGCTCGCGATGGGTGCTTTCCAGCTCCGCGTATCGTTGCGCGATGATGCGAGCTTGCGTTTCGGCCGCTTGCGCCAAGAGCGTGAGGCGCTGCGCGCTTTGCATCGGCGACGAACCGGCGTCGCGTATCGCCACGTCGAGCCGCTCGAGGTCGCGCTGCGCCTCGGTGTAGGCGTGGCGGCATCGCGCGGCCGACTGGAAGGCCGCGTCTTCAAGGGCCGTGCGGTAACCGAGCAACGGCTGCAAGGTAAAGACGAACTTCCTCGTTCGCATCGCCGGCGGCTTCTTCTCCTCCGATGACCTCACCCTATGGCCTCATCGAGGATATCACGCCGGAACGATCGCGGCGAAAGATCGGCTCGCCTTTCGACCGCGCCCGCTTTGCGGATTTGTCACCTTGCGAGTTGGGTGCGTTCGCGGCCGACGGAGACGAGATCGATCGGAGTGTCGAGCGCTTCTTCGAGGCGTTTGACGTACCGGCGGGCAGCCTCGGGTAAGTCGGCGATGCGGCGGCAGGCGCCGATCGGTTCGTTCCAGCCGGGGACCTCTTCGACGTCGAGTTCGAGACCGGGCGTTCCGGCGGCGGAGAAACTTACGGGTTGCCCGCGCAGGCGGTAGCCGGTGACGATGCCGATGCGTTCGAAGCCGGTGAGGACGTCGAGTTTGGTGATGACCGCGCTGGTGAGTCCGTTGAGCGCGACGGCGTAGCGGCCGGCAACCGCATCGAACCAGCCGCACCGACGCGGGCGTCCGGTGACGGTGCCGAACTCGCCGCCCTGACGGCGCAGCCGTTCGCCGCGGTCGTCGTCGAGTTCCGAGGGAAACGGCCCGGCGCCGACGCGCGTACAGTACGCCTTGACGACGCCGATCACGCGGCCGATCGCGGTTGGGCCGATGCCGAGCCCGGTGCACGCGCCGCCCGCGATCGTGTGCGAACTCGTAACGTACGGATAGGTTCCGTATCCGACATCGAGCAGCGAGCCTTGCGCACCTTCGATCAGCACGCGTTTGCCGCCCGCCAGTCGCTCGTGCAGGTAGGCGACGCCGTCAACGACGTGCCGCGCGAGCCGATCGGCCGCTGCCAACGTTTGCGCGACCAGGTCGGATTCGCTCGGCAGCGTCTCGCCTTCGATGCTCGTTGCGCGATGCGCTAGATTCACGCGGATCTTTTCCGCCAACGTCTCGCGGCGCGCAAGTGCCCCGAAGAGGATGCCGGCTCGCGCCGCTTTGTCAACGTAGGCGGGCCCGATGCCGCGGCCCGTCGTTCCGATCGCGAGCGTTCCGCGCGCGCGCTCGGCGGCCCGGTCGGCGGCGGCGTGGTACGGCAAAACAACGTGCGCGCGGTCGGAAATCTTGACGCGGGAAATGTCGACCCCCAGCGCCGCCAGCCGGTCGAGTTCTTCGATCAGCCCGGCCGGGCTGATGACCGTGCCGCCGCCGATGAACAGCTCGGCGTGCGGGTTGAGCACGCCCGACGGAACGATGCGCAGCGCGAGTTCGGTAGCACCGACGACGATCGAGTGGCCGGCGTTGTCGCCGCCGCCGAAGCGCGCGACCACGTCGTACTCGGCAGCGTACAAGTCGACGATCCGCCCCTTGCCTTCATCTCCCCACTGGATCCCGACGATCACGTCGGCCTTGCGGCCGGAGCTACTCAGACCGAAACTCCAGGTCGCTGGTATCGCCCATGGGAATCTGCCCGACGCCTTGAAATTGCGTCATGACGAACTCGGAAAACAGCGCGTTGGGCCAGCCGAAGTCTTGGCGCGTGAACTGTTTGGGATCGTTGGGATTGAACGATTCGTGCAAGAGATGATCGCCCGGATCGCTCGCCAGCAGCTGCGAAAGCACGTCTTGCTTCTCGGTCGCCGTCGTGGCCGTCATGCCTTGTACGATCAGGGCGAGCGGCCAAACCCAGTGATCCGGCGTATGATAACTGCCGATTCCGCGCGCCTTCTGCCCTTGATAGAACGACGGGTTGTCTTGCGAGAGTAAGAAACGGCGAGTGTTATCATAGTAGCGATCGTTGACGGTCGTATACCCGATGTACGGCGCCGACAGCAAGCTTGGAATGTTGGCGTCGTCGGTTAAGATCGCATGGCCCAGCCCGTCGACCTCGTAGGCATAGATGTAGCCGTACTTCGGGACGAGCACCAAACCGTAGGTCTGAATGCCGCGCTGCACTTCGTCGCGCAGCGCCTTGGCTTCACGCGCCTTAACGACGTTGTGGTACACGTCGCGTTCGATTTCGGCCATGTCGCCGAGCGCGACGACGGCAAACATCTCGGATGGAATGAGAAAATTGTAGTAGCACGCGTCGTCCGACGGCCGGAAGCCGGTCCAGATCATCCCGGTGTAGCCGACCGGTCGTCCCTTACCATCGTTGGAAAGTTCCTTGTGCGTGTAGCGCGAGTTGCGCGGATGATCCTGTTCGCGCTGCATCGTCGCCAGCACGCCGTCGAGCATCTTCGAAAAATCGGGCGTGAAGATCGACGGGTCGCCGGTGGTTTTCCAATAACTCCACGCGAGTGCGGTCGGATAGGCCAGCGAATCGAGTTCGAATTTCTGCTCCCAGACGCGGTAATCGAGCGTGTAGGCGTTGGCGTAGGGATCGATCTGCAGGTATTTCGTCATGCGCGCTTCGATGGCGAGCAGCAGGCGCCGCACTTCCGGGTCGTCTTTCGCGAAGAATAAGTAGGGCCTCGACTGGGCGCTCGCATCGCGCAGCCACTCGGCCGGAATGTCGCCGGTTTTTACGTAGGCGGTGCCGTCGGACGCGTACTCGGCCAGCTTGCTCGTATCGAGCAGCGCCGCCCGGAACATCTCCTGCAGTTGTCCGTTGGAGTTTCGATAGTCGGCCGCGGCTTGCTCGATGGAACGCAGCTCGAGAGCGGGCAACCGCAGCGGAATCATGGCGGCCACGAACGCGAGCAGCACGGCGAGCGCCAGTCGTTTGCGGATCACGAGGGCCACGTACCGTGAGCGTACAGGGCTGGCAACTCGCGATAGCGCCCGAAGTAATCGAGACCGTAGCCGACGACGTACACGTCGGGCGCCTCGAAGCCGCGATACTTCACGTCGATATCGGCGATTCTGCGATGCGGCCGGTCGAGCAGCGTACAGACGGCGAGCGAGGCGGGATCGCGGGCGAGCAATGTCTTGAGTACGTACTGCAGCGTCAGACCGGTGTCGATCGTGTCATCAACGAGAATCGCATGGCGTCCGGCGATCGAAATTGCCGTGTCTTTTTGAAATTCGATGCCGTCACCCTGGCCGTAACGATTGACGGAAATGACGTCGAGCTCGCATGGAATGGCTATTGCCCGCGAAAGGTCGGCCAGAAACGGGGCCGCGGCGGTCAGCAGACCGATGAGCAGCGGAACCGTGCCGGCGTAGTCGGCGGCGATCGCCGCCCCGAGTTCCCGAACGCGGCCGGCGATCGAGGCCGCGTCGAACAGCGGTTGCCCGATCAACATGCCGCCGCTCGGGCCGAACGCGAAAACAAACGCTCGACGTCGCGGCGCGTAAACAGCTTGAGGTTGACGTGGGGATGACTCGAACGGAGCAATCGCACCTTCCGGTTCTTGCGCGAATTTCGAATCGGTTTTGCGACGGTAACTTCAATGTAAAGATCGTACTCCGGAAGATAAAAATCCGGCGTGAAGAATTCGACCGGTTTGCCCTGCTCGTTCCAACTAATAGCAAACGAACGGGGCTCATATTGCCAGGGAATTCGATAGAAGTCGAAGAGTCGCGCGAGCTCGGCTTCGCTCGCGTGTGCAAAAGGGCCCCGTGACGTAGCCACGGGCGCTATTCTACGACGCGGGTTGCCCCGTATCCCTCCGGGAGCGCGAGCGCCGAGGCGCCAGGTTGCTCGGCACGGTCGCCTCATCCCAGACTGCGCCCCCTTCGACTGCGCGCCTGCGGCGCTCCGCTCTGGGTGACACATGGTAGCGGCGCTCCGCTCAGATGACACGCGGCGCCTCCGCGCTGGGTGACAGCGCGGCGCCTCCGCTCTGACGAGTGGGGCCGGCGGCTACTCGTAGTCGGGCGGGCGGTGGTCGTCGTGCTGGTGGAAGAAGAACCGCGCGTCCTTCGGCGCCTGGATCGGGACGAACGCGTGCGGCGGCTTCGTAAAATCAAAGCAGTCGAGGGCGGGCGAGTTCGCTCGAGTGTCGCTGGCGGCTAGGCGACCCAGGCCGAACACGTCCTCGGCGAACTTCAGAATGCTCCCGTGTTCGTACCGAACGTGCGACACGAAGTTCTGCTTCGAATAGGCCGACATGATGACCAGCGGAACGCGAAAGCCCAGGCCGTCGTCGTCGAGGTGCGGCGGAGGAACGTGGTCGTACAAGCCGCCCCAGTCGTCCCACATCACGAAAATCGCCGTCGATTTCCAGAACGGGCTCTTCCCTACGGCGTTGACGAGCGAGGAAACCCATGAGGGGCCGAACCCGCCGCCGCAGTTGACGTGATCGGAGTTTGCGCAGATCGGCGTGATCCAGGTGACGCTCGCGAGCTTCCCGGCGCCGACGTCGGTAATGAACTGCGATTGCGGCGTAATGACGTCGGCTTTCCAGTCCTGCCCGAAGCGAATGTGCTTGACTGCCTGGTAGCCCGACCAGACGTAGTCGGTTCCGTCCTGAATATTGCTCGAGTAGAACCGCCACTTCAGTTTGGCGCGATCGAGTTCGTCGCCCAGCGTCTGATAGTCGAAGCAGGCCCGCTGCGGCGGTCCGTACCCACGCTGCTTCGTGACGGTCGCGACCGTGTCGCTCGCGCTGCCGTCACAACCCCAGTACCCGTACGGAAGATCCACGCTCGATTGCGCCTGCGCCGCGATGATGTATTGGTGCGAGACGAAACTCTCGTCGAGGTGCGACTGGAACATCCGGTCGGCCAGCACGCCCTCGCGGGCCATGTCGAAATACGGCTTGGACTCGGTGTGCGGCACGTAGACGTATTGCGGATTGGAAGGACCCCCGAACGCGCCTTCCTGGTCGAACCCGTTCATTCGGCACTTGGTGCCGGGCAACTTGCCCGTGCCGTCGCAGGCCGCGATCATTGCGGTCATCGAATGGTCGATCACATACTGCTTGGCGAGGCTCACCGGCGTAAGCGTGATGGTTTGCCCCGACGAGTTCTTGCCGCTCGCGACGGTGTCCGCGCCGGGATATCCCTGGAAGAGATTGTCGAAGCTGCGGTTTTCTTGAACGATGATGACGACGTGTTTGATCTTCCCGGCACCGCTTAGCGTAAGCGGAGATGACGCGCCGCCCACAAACGGCACCACCGAAGTTCCCGGCGGTGCCGAATGTGATGCGGTCGAACAGCCGGCCAGCAGCGCTGCCGCCAACGACGCGGCGATTGCCGAACGTAGAGTGCTTATTGTACGGTAACCTTGACGGCGACCGACGAAATACCATTGGCAACGACTTGGAGCGTGCTCGCGCCCGTATCCATGGCCGCCGGAACGTCGAAGTTCGTTGAAACGATCAAGGAACCGGTGGCGACGCCCATCGAGCTGTGGCCGTGCGTTTTAGCGTAGTACACGTGGCCGGTCGCATTGTTCGTGATGCGCACCAACGGGTAGTTCGTCGCATTTTGGAACTCGTCGCCGAACGACATCGCGAGCGATAAACCGTTGAACTGCCTTCCCGAGACTTTGTACGTGTGCCCGCGAGCGATCGTGGTGGGCGACTTGGTTATGTGGGGTGCCCACGACGCTTGCGGCTGCCCGGACGGCGTGTACAACGTCGCGGAGTTTCCGAATATCAGCACTTGCCCCGTGGGCAGCAACAGCGGAGAGCCGTACGTCGAGCCCGTCGAGGTGAATTTCGTACCATCGAACTCATACAGGTTACCGCTAACGCCGAAGACTAAGACATTCCCGCTCGGCAGGAGCACCGCGAACGAATCACCGGCGTTGTCACCGTTGGGAAAGTCGGGCCCGACCGTCCAACTCCCGCCGGAACCCGACGGATGGTAGATCGCGGTATGACCGGCTCCGTAACCGTTAGGACCCGATCCCGAGCCCGTCGCGAAAACCGTCCCATCGGGCCGCAGCATCGCCGGTCCGATCTCACCCGGCGGAAGGTAGCAGTCCGACGGCTTAGGTCCGTAGGTCAAACAGTAATGATACGGCGACGGCGAATGCAGGTCTACGATGGTCGAACCGGCGCTGACCCACTGACCGGTGGCCGGGTTGTAGCGCTCGGAATTTGGGGCGTTCTTCACGTCCTGGGTCAAAACCGTGCCGTCCGAAAGCAGCGTGAAGCCTTC
>JBDTDR010000071.1:0-4048 GCA_039922955.1 Candidatus Tumulicola sp. | reverse complement strand
TAGCGCACGCTCTCGCCGAGGGCGCGCAGCAACGGCCCGACCGCGACATACGAATCGTCAAGATCTTCGCCGAAGCGCAAAGCGAACGGCACGCGCACGCGACGCCCGTCTCGCTCGACAACCAAAGCCCCGCCTTCCACCCATATTCGGTCGGCCAGCGAGCGCAGCAGTGGGCTCACCGGTGCGTAGACGCGTCCCCGCGCGACGAACGCGCGCACGTAAGCCGGAAGTCTTCGGCCATCGATCAGCACCGTCACCGGAGGCGCAGGTGGGAATACAGGCACCTCGCACGATATACCGCGTCGGATGGGGCGATTCATCTCAGCCGTGCGCGACGGGACGCTGCGCTTTTCGCGCGATGGCTGCGCCTTTCTCGCGCAATCGATCGCCTTCAACGCGCTCTTCGCGATGTTTCCGTTGATGGTCTTGGTGTTGAGTGCCGCCACCCTCGTACTCCCGTCGGCCGAGCGCCGAACGCTGCTCTTCTTCGACACGTTCGCGCCGACGATGCACGACTATATCGCGGCCAACTTACAGACGTATATGTACGGGCGGGGAATCTCGAGCCTCATCGCGCTCATCGTCTTGCTCTGGTCGGGAAAGAATCTGTTCATGGGCTTGGCCTACGCGCTCGATCGCGCGCTCGGGGTCCCCAAAGGACGACCGCTGGTCCACAATCTCGCGCTTTCGTTCGTGATGCTGCCCGTCGTCGGGATATTGCTCGTCGTTGCGATAGCGTTGCCGGTGCTCCTATCAATCAGCGCCCGCGCGACCGGCTTTGCCGATCCTGCGGAGTTCACCCATCTCTTGGCTTACCTCATCTCGATCGCGCTGGTCTTCATCGTGACCGTGGTGCTCTATCGCTGGCTGCCGAACCGCGCGGTCTCGTGGGGCTTCGCCCTGCGCGGCGCCGTCGTCGTCGCGATTGCGTGGCCGGCGGTACAATACGCCTTCGCGCAGTACGTCACGCACGTAGACTTCACGCGCGTCTATGGCGCGCTCTCCGCCCCGCTCGTGCTGCTGCTCTGGTTCTATTGCATCGGTTCGATATTTCTCTTCGGCGCCGAGTACAGCGCCGCCATGGGAAGTTCTCGCCCATGAGAACGGTCTTCATTCACGGCGCCGGCTGCACGGACGACGTGTTCGCCGCGCAGCTCGACGCATTCGACGACGCCGATGCGATCGTGCTGCCGGGTCGTCGGGGTGAGGCTACCGGGCCGTCCACGATCGCGGAGTTTGCCGATGCCGTGGAGCGCCAACTCGGCGCCCGATCGGCGGGCGACGTCGTGCTCTGCGGCCATTCGATGGGCGGGGCGATCGCGCTCGAACTCGGCCTGCGCGACCGCGGCAGCGTCCGCGGCATCGTGCTGATCGATTCGGGCGCCAAACTGCGCGTCGCTCCCGCACTCTTCGAAAGCCTCGAGCGTGATTTTAGCGCGGGCGCGCGAGCGCTGGCCCGAATGTTTTTCGCGGATCCGCTGCCCGATCGCGTTGAATTCGCGACCGGAGTCATGCTCGAGGTCGGACAGGCTCAGACCCTGCGCGATTTTCATGCTTGTAATGCTTTCGATGCGAGCGAGCGCCTTGGGGAACTGCGCGTTCCGCTGCTCGCGTTGACCGGGAAAGACGACCGGCTCACGCCGCCCAAATTCGCGCAGTTCCTGGCCGACCGGATACCGGGAGCCTCGGCGCGAATACTGGAGGGCGCCGGTCATTTCGCCATGGTCGAGCGTCCGGACGAGACGAACGCGCTGATTGCGGCGTTCGTCGCCGAAACGAAACACCGCTGAAAGGATAATCGTGCGTCGGCTCTTCGCTATGCTGTGGCTGTGCTCGTCGCTCGCATTGGTCGGCGCCGGCGCTCCTCCGCGGGCCACGCCGGCCCCAAAAATCTCACCCACGCCGGCGGTCGAGCCCTCGTCGTCCTCGGCCGCGGCAACGGCATCCGTGCTGATTTATCCGTTCGACGTACAAACCGGGGTCGATCCGAAAATCGGCACGGCGATTGCTGAGATTCTCGCTCAAGAAATGACCGCAGCCGGCGGTCTGAGCGTCATGGCCGTCCCGCAAGGGGTGAAGCGCCCCGACTTTCTGCGCAATGCCCACGAGCAGAACGCCGACTTCTATATCAGCGGATACGTGACGCCGGTCGGCGACGCCGCCGCCGTCGTCGAGCAGGTCGTCAGCGTTTCCAGCGGCGTCATCCTGTTTTCGCAAACCGCGCAGGTGCAGAGCGTTGCGGACGTCGCCTCGCAGTCGCTTCAGGCGCGAGCGCAAATTCTGGCAGTCGTCGGGCGCACGACGCAAAACATCCAGGCGCAGTCGGCCAATACGCCCGAGCCTACTTCCACCAACGGCGCCAAGATGCAGATTCGCGGACTCGGCAACATCGTGGATTCGGTCTTTCACCGCAAAGGCGGCCCCACGCCGTCACCGGCGCCGGTCGTCAAGCCCGATCGCGGCGTCATCGTCGCGCCGGTAACCGCATCCGGATCCGCGACCCCATCCGACGTAACCAACGCCACCAGCGAACTGTTCTTTGCCATGCAGCGTCACTACAACGTGCAAGTAACGGCCGCAACCTCCAGCGTCGCCCAGTCCGCCGACGCGATCTGCGGATCGAAACGCAACAATACCGTCGCTACGGGGACGCTGGCCGAGACATTTCCCCACCGCGGCCGTCCGGAGGTCGTCTTTACGCTCTCGATCTACACGTGCTTCGGCGCCGTTCTCGACCGCGCGGTCGGCAAGGGTGTCTCGTTCAAGGCAGCCGTCGACGCCGCCGTCACCACCTACGCCGCCGGCCACCCCGACAACAGCTAACCGAACAGGCCCGCTGGGGGATCGATCACGATTCGGCGGGCGGCGATATCGATGCTACTCACGCAGGCGCCGACCATCGGCACCATCGAGCCGCGGACGATCAGCATGTCGCTGGCGGGATAGTGCTCGACGGCCTCGACCGGTCCGTAGTCGGTGCCGTCGACGCCGTAAACGGCGCACCCGACGAGATCCATGTCGAGGTACTCGCCCGGTTCGAGTTCGATCCAATCGCGCGGCGCGTGAAGCAGCGCGCCGGCGTAGGCTTTGGCAGCGTCCGCGTCCTCGACGCCCTCGATCTGAATCAAGAATCGGTCCTGGTGCGGACGCACGTGCGTCACGCGAATCGTCGACCATTCGCCGTCGCGCGCGCAGCGCAGGGCTACTCCCGGGGAAAAGACGATGCGACCCGCGCTCGTCGGGTCGCATTTGAGTTCGCCGCGAATGCCGAACGGTCCGGAGATCCGCCCAACCGGGACTTCATTTTTCGGCGTCTGCGTCTTCTTCGAGCGGGTCGGCCGCTTCTTCGCTATCCAGAATGTCGATCGAAACGCGTCCTTCCGCCGTCGCGCGCACGATAGTTCGCAGCGCGTGCGCGACGCGTCCGCCGCGACCGATCACTTTCCCGAGATCGTCGGGAGCGACGACCAATTCAATGACGGGCTGAGCCTGTTCGTCCATGAACAGCTCGACGGCCACCTTCTCGGAGTCGGTAACCAGCTTGCCCGCCAGGAACCCCAGCAGCGCGCTGGCCCGCCGATGCCCCGCCCAGGGATCGCCCGACGGATCGTTGCTCTGACGCCGGCCGCCGTACTCGCGCTTCGGCGGCCGATCCTGACGCGGCTGCCGGCGCGGCCGATCGTCCTCGGGCTCGATCTCGTCGATAACGGTTTCGCTCGACGCGATTTTCCGAGCGCCCAGCGTCGGCCGGCGTTCGAGTTCGTCGGAACCCTCGCCGAAGAGGCCGAACTCGTCGTCGAACGCGCTCATCTACTTGGCGCCTTCGGTATTCTTGGGTTTGCGCTTCGTCTCGGGAATCGGCCCGCGCTCCATGATGCCCTTTTCGGCGAAAAGCCGGCGGACCGTTACTGACGGCTGGGCGCCTTTGGAGAGCCACTCCTTGGCCTTGCCTTCGTCGACTTCGATCGTGCGCGGCTCGGTGCGCGGATTGTAGTGCCCGAGAATCTCGATGAAGCGGCCGTCGCGCGGCGCCCGCGCGTCGGCTACC
>JBDTDR010000070.1:0-3912 GCA_039922955.1 Candidatus Tumulicola sp. | reverse complement strand
AGATCATCGTTGCCGCGATGCGCAAGCTGTTGGTGCTGGTCCACGGAGTGCTCAAGACGCGCCAGCCATTTGACCCCGCCTGGGCTTGACCCGCAACACGGAATCTCGACTGCGCGCCTGCGGCGCTTCGCTCGGGATGACACGGCGCGCCTGCGGCGCTCCGCTTGGGATGGCTCTAGCTGGATTTGGCTGAGTAGGCGCTGCAGTAGCCGTTCGGGCTGATGACGCCTTCGACGATCTTGCACGTGCCGTTGGCGGTCGCGGTTTTACCCTGAATGTAGAAGGTGCAGTTCGAGCACTTCTTACTGCCGTTGGGTTTGCTTTGGTATTTGAACTGCGCTTGCGAACCCTTTGCGGCCCGTGCCGGTGCGGCGGCCGCGGTAAAAAGCAGACCGGCCAGCGCCGGCAAAACGACGGCGCTCTGCACGAACTCGCCGCGGGTCACCCTCTTTGGGGAATTTGGCATGATGAAAACCTCCGTCTAGAGTATACGCATTACGGGTAGAATGTGCCTCTAACCCGGGTCGGGAGCGTATCGGAGATGCTCCGGGTGGTTGGAGCCGAAATCGGCGCCGGGGTTCTTAGCCAATCTTAACCACCGCGGTCGTTTAGCCGCAAACACATCGGGCAAACTCCACGTTGCACGTACTGCGAGGTAAAATGCAATCATGATAATTTCTGCAAAACGAGTTCTAGTTACGGCGCTCGCCGGCGCGATCGCGCTGACGGGGGCGCTAACGTCGGCTCGGCCGGCGCTGGCGCAGTACGCCGTCGCGGGGGCGCCGGGCGTTGCCAACGTCAGCGTGACCCAAGGTGAAGTCGTGATCGTTCGCGGCGACACGGGCACGCAGGTGGCGGCCACGCTCAACGCGCCGCTGCTTCCGGGCGACTATATTTCCACGGCCGCAAGCTCGCGAGCCGAAGTTCAGTTCGACGGTACGTCGATGGTCCGGCTGGCCCAAAACACGCAGGTTCGCTTCGTCAATCTCAATCCGGGATCGCGCGAAGTGCAGCTTGCGTCGGGCACGACCGACCTAGCCGCGCTTCAAAGCGCCCGTGACAGCGCGCAAATCGATACGCCGTCGGTGACGGTTCGAGCGAACCAAACCGGCGACTATCGCGTGTCGGTGCTGTCGAACGGGCAGACCGAGGTAACGGTTCGCAGCGGTTCGGCGACGGTTTCCAGCGCTGCCGGGACGCAAACCCTCACGCCGGGGACGACGCTGGTCGCCTACGGTTCGTATTCCAACCCGTCCATTTCGCTGCAGGGCGCGATCGGTGACGACGCGTTCGACACGTTCAACAGCAATCGCAATAACGCGATCGTAACCGCCTACAATTCCAACCAGTACCTGGCGCCTCAGCTCGCCGGCTACGCGAACTTTTCCAACTACGGCCAGTGGAGCAACGTTCCGGGCTACGGCCAGTCGTGGGCTCCGTACAATCAAACCAATAACTGGTCGCCATACTCGAACGGTCAGTGGACTTGGGAACCTGGCTACGGCTACACCTGGGTCGGCAACGAACCGTGGGGCTATGCGCCGTATCATTACGGGCGCTGGTACAACTACAACAACCAGTGGATGTGGCAGCCGCCGGCCTACCAGTATCAGACTAACAGCAACACGCTGGCTTCTTCGTGGCTTCCGGCGCTGGTCGGGTTCTTCCTGACCGGCGGAAGCGGGCTGATGGGCTCATCCGGTTACAACCCCTACAACAACGGCAACATCGGTTGGGTACCGCTGGCGCCGGGCGAACAGTATAATCCGTGGTATCCGGGCTTCGGACAGAATTCGGGATACGGGCAATACGGCGTGAGCAACGTCACGAACGTTTACAACATCTACCGCAACGTCCGCTACGTCCGCATCGTACGCATGTATCCGTTTTCGCGCTTCCGGAACGGAGAGTGGCATCGTCCGATCCTGATGCACCCCGACCAGCTCAGGCGCGTAGTCATCGTACGCGGTGCGGTCCCGATCGTGCCGAACAAAACCTTGATGCGGACCGGTCCGATCGGCGTTACGCGCGAGATCCCGCTTTCATCGCGGTTCCAGGCGACGCGGTTCGCGGCTCACCGTCCGGTGATGGAGCCGATGACGTTCGCCAAATCTCAAGCTGCGATCACGACGATCGTCAGCAGACCTCCGAAAGTCGTCGCGCTGCCGGTGCATCCGGTCGTGCAGGCACCCATCTATAACCCGCCGGCCAATCACGGCACCTACCACGCTCCGGTCATGAAAGTGACCGAGCCGAAAACGGCCGTACCGGTTCAGACGATGGCACCGCGGCCGCATCCTATCCAAACGATGGCGCCGCGTCCGATCCGCACGATGGCTCCGCATCCTATCCAAACGATGGCGCCGCGTCCGATTCACACGCTGGCTCCGCATCCCATCGCGACGATGGCTCCACGTCCGATCCACACGGCGCCGCCGGTTCACGTGACGCCGGTTCATCCGGTTCACACGATGGTCCCGGCTCCGCATCACCCGGCTCCGCCGCCGAAATCGGTAGCGCAGCCGAAGCCGCACAACACTAACGCGCCGCATCCCCCGGCAACGACGACGAATCCGAAACCGAAGGAGACGCCCCCACCGCTGCAACGGTAACGGCGAGTCTCTCATCGTTCCTTAATCCGCGTACAATGCAGGCCCGCGGTGCCCGAGGTTCAATTGACTCAAAGGAAGAGTTATGCGAATCAAGGGTATCGTGGGTCTGCTCGCTTGTTTGCTCGTTTGGGCGACGCTGGCGGCCGCCCCGGCACGCGGCGCTTCCGACCCCGCCCCCGGCGTCGCCCGCCTGAGTTTCATCCAAAGCGGCTCGGTCGTAGTGACGCACGACGGCGCCGCTGCAGCCGATGGAACGGTCAACGCGCCGCTGGTCCCGGGCGACGTTCTCGCAACGGCGGATGCAAGCACGCGGGCCGAGATTCAACTCGACGGGTTCACGTCCGTGCGGCTTGGCGGCGGCGTCCGAGCCCGGATCGTCAGCAACGATGCGCGGCGTCCGCGGCAGATTAGCGTAACCGCCGGCTTGGTCGAACTCGCGGTCCTGCGCGGCAGCGATTTAGCAACCGAGATCGTCGCGCCACTCGTAACGCTGCGCACGCATTATGCGGGCGACTATCGCATCTCGGTGGAAACCGACGGTGCGACGTCGGTAACGGTGCGCAGCGGTCAAACCGACGTCGTCACGCCGCGGAGAACCTACACCGTCGTGACGGGTCAAACGCTGATCGCGCGCGGTGACGCCGCCGATCCTTCGGTCGTCTTCGCTAAGGCGATACCGCGGGACTCCTTCGACGATTTTAACGGCGATCGCGACCGCACGCTCTTAGGCGCACTCAACGGCGATACGCACGTTCCGGCAAGCATCGCCGGTTACGACGATCTCGACGCGTACGGAAGTTGGACCGGCGTGGACTCGTACGGCCAGGCGTGGGTTCCCGATCAGAGCGCGGGCTGGGCGCCGTACCGGGATGGCCAATGGTCGTACGCGGGCGCTTACGGCTTGACTTGGGTGGGGAACGAACCCTGGGGCTGGGTGCCGTATCACTACGGCCGCTGGATCTACGCCCGCAACCGTTGGTGTTGGTATCCGCCGTCGCTAAGCGCCGTGCCGATTTGGGCGCCCGCCTTGGTCGGATTCTTTGGCTACGGGACCGGTCCGTTCGGATACTCGGGCTTGGGCTGGGTACCGTTAGCGCCCGGCGAGGCGTACTATCCCGCCTACCCGTGGTACTGGTACGCCGGGATCCCGGCCGTCCCGCGGCACTCGTATCCGGTACCGGCGCCTCCGCCCAAACGGGTGCGGCATCGCGGCCCGCCGGTGCGCATGTATCCGCTGGCGACGGCGTTCCGTAACGCGCAGTTCGGCGGCGCGTCGGCGGTCGGAGCGGTTGCGATCGAC
>JBDTDR010000069.1:0-20396 GCA_039922955.1 Candidatus Tumulicola sp. | reverse complement strand
GACGACAACGTGATCGATCCGCGATGCATCGCCGTGCTGGGCGATGCCATCGCAAACCGGCCCGACGCGGGCCTCGTCGCTCCGGTGATGTATTACTACGATGCGCCCGAGCGCGTTTGGTTTGCCGGCTGCCACGTGAACCTGCTCACGGGGCTCACGCGGTTCTTTACCGAGCTGCCGCGCGACCGGTACGTCGAAACGGCCTGCGCCCCGAACTGCTATATGATTCGGCGCAGCGTGCTGTCGTCGATCGGCGGCCAAGACCACGCTACGTTCCCATTCCATCACGAGGAAGCCGACTTTTCGTTTCGGGCCGCGCAGTGTGGACTGAAGTCCTACGTCGTGCGCGGTGCGCGCGAATGGCACAAAACGCCGGTACCGAAACGCCGGCCGATCGTGGGCTCGGGAGATCTGTCGATCGACGATCCGCGCCGCGCGTACTATCACGCGCGATCGCGCGCGCTGCTGGCACGGCGCCATGCGAGCTGGCCCGTGCGCGCCGCATTCTTCGGCTTGTTCTTCCCGCCGACCGTCGCCGCGTACGTTGCGATCTGCGCCGTCACGAGCCGCGGGCACGGACGTACGTCGCTCGCGTTCGTGCGGGGAGCGTTCGAGGGGTCGACGATGCCGCTCCCGGACCCGCCTCCGCCGATGCTTCCGAAGGGCTCTTAGGAGTCCGACAAACTCCTTAGCGCCGGGAAAGGCCGATTTCGCGACGAAGCACCGGGTCACCGTATCTCGGCACGCTCTATGGTTTTAGAAGATGAAGAAACCCGACATTAATCAAAGCAAATCGCCTTCGGCGCTCATCACCGAGCGAATCGCGCAGCTAGGCGACTGGCGTGGCGAGACGCTTGCCCACGTCCGCAAGCTTATCCAACAGGCCGACCCTCAGATAACTGAAGAATGGAAGTGGAGGGGAGTTCCGGTCTGGTCTGACCGCGGGATCGTCTGCACGGGCGAGTCCTACAAGACTCTCGTAAAGCTCACGTTCCTGAAGGGTGCTTCCATCCAAGACCCAGCGGGCGTCTTCAATTCCGGCTTAGATGGTAACGCAAGGCGCGCAATCGATCTGCATGCAGGCGACAAGATCGATGAAGCGGCCTTCAAGGAGATAATCCGGGCGGCAGTCAAGCTGAACGTCAAAGCAAAGAACTAGGGTCGATTCGGACTTAACCTGTTAGTAGATTCGGACGTTCCTGAAGCCGGCGACTTTGAACGCCGCCGCAATTTTGTCGGCGTCCTCACCGGCGTCCGAATACGCGACGACGGCGCGGCCCGCCTCGATGGCGTCGTTATAGTTGTCCACTTCGTCGCTCGGGATGGAGAAGCCCGAAAGATAGTTTTTACTCGCTCCGCCGCGCGAATTGAAAGATCCGAGCGACCCGCTCCTTCTTCCCATCGGCACGCCCGTGCCGCCGGCGTCCCCCATGATGCCCATGCCCTTGGTCATGTCGTCGGAGAGGCTGTTCGATTCCATGCTGGCGGCCACGTCAACGAAGTCGACGTCCGAGGACTCGTTTGAGGGATCCCCCGCTGCCGCGACCCGCACGACCTTCACTTTGCTCGGATCGATCGCCGCGGCGGAGAGCGCGCTCTCGATCGCCGCGGTATCGCTGGCGGTGCAGATGCCTACGACCAAACCGTGTGACACGTGGGGATTCCTCCTAATAGCATACTCAGCGCCTAAATGTACCGATGGCGTCGCCGAGACGTTCGATGCCGGCGTGGATCATCTCTTCCGAGGCGTTCGAAAAGTTCAGCCGCATGCCGTCGTGCACGTCGCGGGCAGGGTAAAAGCTGACGCCGGGGACAAAGACGACCTTCCGCTGGGTGGATGCGCGGAGCAGCTCGGTGGTGTCGATTCCCGGCAGGTTCACCCAGAGGAACATACCGCCGGCCGGCAGTGCAAATCGCAATCCCTCGGAACCGAGCCGGTCGAGCGCGGCGGCCATGACGTCTCGGCGCTGCCGGTAAGTCCGGGCAATCGTCGCGACGTGCTGGTCGAAGGCGGCGCCATCGCTGACGTATTCGTAGAAGACGTACTGCGCGAAGGTTCCGCTGTGCAAGTCCGCGCCTTGCTTGGCAAGGACGATTTTTTCGCGGATTTCGTGATCCCGGATGACCAGCCACGCGATTCGCATGCCGGGCGCCATGATCTTGCTGCCGGTCCCTGAGTAGATGATCGGCGCCGTACTTTCGTACGAAACGAGCGCGCGAATATCGTTGCCCTCGAAGCGCAGCTCGCCGTAGGGGTCGTCCTCAACGATCGGAAGATCGTAGCGCTCGCAGATGCGCACGATCCGCTCGCGACGTTCCGACGCGAGCGTCCGTCCGGTCGGATTTTGAAAGTTCGGCACGAGGTAGAGAAACTTTGGAAACGGATCCGCATGCTCGAGGACGCGTTCGAGCGACTCCGGGATCGCCCCGTTTTCGTCGGTATCGACCGTGAGATAGCGCGCCTGGTAGGCGTCGAAGGCTTGAATAGCTCCCAAATACGACGGGTTCTCGAGCACGACGTGATCGCCGGGGTCGAGAAAGATTTTGCCGACGAGATCGAGACCTTGTTGGGAGCCGTTGACGATCGTCGTTTCTTCGGCTTCGAAGATCCGTCCGGTTCGCCGGGTAAGGCGTTCGGCCACCCAACGGCGCATCTCCGGGATCCCTTCGGTGACGCTGTATTGGAGCGCCGCGGCCCCGCGAGCGTCCATGACGCGGCGGGCCGCCTCGGCGATCCCGGCGGTCGGAAAGAGTTCGGGTGCCGGAAGGCCGCCGCCGAATGAAATGACGTCCGGCTGCTGCGTGACTTTGAGCATCTCGCGGATCGTCGAGACACGCAGCCGCGTGGTGCGTTCGGCGAATCTCGCCGCCCGGGAGACGGTGGTCATCCCGGTTCTTTAGGCGGCGGGCATCGGGGGTCCGCTCAGGGGCCGGCGCGAGCGCGGAACGGCGTTTGGGCCGACCAGCGGCTCGCCCGTGAAAGCCAGGATCGCCGCACCCATCCCGATCAGGAATACGAACACCGTCACCAGCGTGCCGATCACCGGCACGAGTTCGGCGGCGGTGATCATCGCCAGTCCGGCAATCAGTGCGACCAGGGGCGCGGGGGTCGTCGCAGGCTTGATCGTCTCACACAGCCTTCGCCCGACCAGCAGCGCTAGCGCCGCTTTGCCAAGAAAAACTGCGGCGACGATCGCCACGGCTTCGAGCCCGATGAACGGAATCAGCACGATCGTGCAAAGCAAGAGCAGCGCGAGCGGCAGCACGGCGACCCATCCGAGAAGCCCGATGGCCGCGCACAGCCCGGGGTGGCGCTCGAGGCGGTCGAGCGCGATGCGCGTCCGTAGCGGGAAGATGAGGAAGAAGAGCACGACGATCAGGCCGGAAGCGATGTGCCACAGCAGGCGATAATCCGCTCCCGTCGCGACGCGGTCCGGCGGCGAAGACCAGGGTACGACGGCGCTGGCGACGTCGCCGCCTATCATGTTGACCTGGCCCGTGATGATAGCGCCGGGGCGCTCGTACAAGTTGCCGCCGACGATGTCCACGTTGCCATCAACGGCACCCTCGATCGTGGCGTCGCCGAACAGGACGGTGAGATCGCCTTTGACCGTTTGTCCCGGCTCGACGATGACCGAGCCGACGTAGGTTCCGCCGTGATAAACGCTCGACACGCCGGCCACCGCCGGAGCGGCGAAGGCTCCGAACGCGATCAAAACCAACGCGGCGATCGGTACAAAACGAACGCTCATGGAACCCCCGCGGAAGCGGCAAGATAGGCGGTCAGCCGTGGACGCACCGTGCGATAAAAAACCACCAGGACGGCGAAGAGCAAGACGTCGATAGAAAGAACGCTGACGACGACGGAGAGGGCGATCGGGGCAACGGGCCAGAGCGCGTGCGCGCTCGCGCCGACGGCTTGAAGCGTTCCGGCGGCTAGATGTGCGAACGCGCGTCCCCCCGCCGGAGCGACCGGCCAAACGAACGAGAGCGCGGCACCTACGAAAATCCACGCGGCGACCAGATAAAAGGCCGCCAGCGGCAGGAGCGGTCTCCGCGGCGCGGCGGGCGCCGGCATCGTCCGAATCCCGGCCATGACGTCGAACGTAAAGTTCGCCCGGAGACCAGGAAGGCGCGCGGTCGTCAGCAGCGCGTCGACGATGCGCAACCGTTGGTGCACGTCTTCGCACGCCGCGCAACCGCGCAGGTGTGCGGCGACGGCATTCGCGCGCGCCGGCGGCAGTGCCGCTTCGACGTATTGATCGAGCAGCGCTTCACACGAGGAGCAACGCACGCGGCCCCCCTCTCGCCGGTACGACCGCCGAGCTGCGCGCTTCCATCTCGCGCATCTTCTTGGCCAGCGCGATCTTTCCGCGATGGATCAGCGTCTTCACGTTTCCGAGCGAAAGTCCGAGCGTGCTCGCGATCGTATGGTATTCCATATTGTCGAAATAGCGCAGCGCTAGGACCGTCCGCGTGCGCTCCGGGAGTTCCGCGAGCGCCGTGCGCAGTTCGCGCTCGGCTTCGTCGCGCAGCACGCCTCCGGCCGGATCGGCTTCACGCGAGAGATCGGGCAGCGAATTCTCCAGCGTTTGGTCCTCCGCAAGCGGCTGCGCAACCGGCTTGCGAAGCGAGCGGCCGAGGTGCGTGCGGATCACGTTTCGCGCGATTTGATAGATCCACGTCGAGAATTTGCCAAGCTGTGGATTGAACGTTTCCAAATGCGCGTATGCGCGCAGGAACGTTTCCTGCGAAACGTCGGCGACGTCCGAACCGTCGCGCAGACTCGCGCCGATAAAGTTCGCAATTCCGCGCTTGTAGCGCTCGACCAGCACTCCGAACAGCTCCCTTTCCCCCTCGCGCACGCGTGAGATTAACTCTTCATCGGTCAAAGGTTGGCGTCTCGTGGGGTGCTACCCGAGGCGCGGACGTTTGTTACGCTCAATCGAGCAGCCCCAGTTCCCGGGCGGTGGGGTGGGCGGCGTCCCTGGGCGAGAGGATCGCGGCCGCGTCGCCGAGCGGCCAGCGGATGGCGATGCCGGGGTCGTCGAAACGGACGCCGATTTCGGTATCCGGGTCGTACGCAGCGCTTTGCTTGTAAAGGAAGAGCACCTCATCGCTGAGTGCGAGGAAGCCGTGCAAGCAGCCACGCGGTACGTACAGCTGGCGGCGTTCGCCGGCCCGTAGCGTGAGGCCGTGCCATCGGCCGCGCGTCGGGCTGTCCGGGCGAACGTCGACGATCGCGTCGTAGGCCTCGCCGGCGAGAACCTCCACGAGCTTGCTCGTTCCGCGGGAGTCGCCGTGCAATCCGCGCAAAACATGGCGGCGCGAAAACGAGACGTTGTCCTGGACGAAATCGTCGGCGATTCCGACGGCACGGTAGCGCGCCGAGGAGAACGTTTCCTTGAAATATCCGCGGTTATCGGCGAACGTAGGCAGCGACAGCAGCAGCGCGCCCGAAAGCGGAAGTCGCTCGACGTGCATGCGAGCCGGTTCAAGAGGAGCGGCGGGGGGCCTCCTCGTAGGGCCGTACGGCATGCTTCGCCGTTGCCGTCGCCGTACTGCCTGGCCGGCAGGAGCGGCGTTTTCTCCACGGATCGCCGGATAGCCGATGGCTTCAATGTCGGGCTTGATCGATCGCGGCATCGCGCGCATACAGGGAAGCATCATGGTGCGCCAGGGCGCGCTGGTCTTTGCCGCGACGATGATCCTCAATCTCGGCGGCTTCGCGTTTCATTTCGTCGCCACTCGCCGCATCGGTGTGGTGGACTACGGCATCTTGTCGGCCCTGCTCTCCGTGACGACGATTCTTTCGGTACCGGCCAGCCTGGCGGCGCCGGTCATCGCGCGCTTCGCGGCCGAGTTCCGCGTGCTGCACGACGACCGCCACATACGCCGTCTGGTTCTCGATATCGTGCGCTTCTTCGGTTTCCTCGGCCTCGGATACGTGATCTGCTCGCTCGTGCTCATGCGCCCGGTCGCCGCGTTTCTGCACGCGCCGATATGGCCGGCGCCATTCGTCGGGTTGATTGCCGGAACGCTGCTGCTCAGCGCCGTTTTGCGTGCGGTCGCGCAGGGAACGCAGGATTTTGCGGGATTCGCCCGGTCCTGCGTTGCCGACGGAGTTTTCAAATTCGCGGGCGTCATAATTTTGACGACGTTCGGCCTGGCGCTCTTCGGAGGCATCGCGGGATTTTTCTGTGGTGCCTTGGCCGGCGTCGTGGCCATCGTGGTGACGCTTTTCGTGCGGTACCGCGCCGTCGAAGCGCGCACGATTCGCTACGACTGGCGGCGGATTGCCGTCAGCGGCATGGGTTCGGCGGCGATCACGGTGGCCGGCGCGCTGATCGGTTCGGCGGACGTGATTTTGGTCAAGCATTTCTTCGATGCCGATCAGGCCGGCATCTATTCGGTGGCGGCGCTGGGCGGGAAGGTGTTGCTCTTTTCGGTCGGGTTCGTTCCGACGATTCTCTTGCCGCAGGCGACCGAACGTCACGTGCGCGGAGAACGCACGCGCTACGCGCTCGCGATGTGCGTGGGAATCCTGCTCGCGATCTCGGTTCTCGGTTTGATCGCGCTCAAATTCTACGGAATCGTGCTGCTGCACGCGCTTGCCGGCCACGCCTTTGATGCCGCCGAACCGCTGCTGCTGCCGTACAGCGTTGCGATGACGTTCTTCGCGCTCAGTACGGTGCTCGGGTCGTACGGCATCGCCACCCACCGAGTGGCTTTTGCCGTGCCGCTGATCCTCGGTGCCGCGGGAACGCTGTTGGCGGTTGCCTTCGCGCACGCGTCGCTCATGCAGGTGGTCGGCGTGATCGCCGTCGGCAACGTCGTGACGGCGGTCGCGGTTGCGGCCGCGCTCGGGTGGCAAGTGCTCCTTGAAAGCCGCGCGGCCGCGCCGGGGCGGTGAGCCGGCGCGCGCTGTTGATCGGCGGATCCGGTCAGCTCGGCACCGAGATCCGGCGCGGCTGGACGGAGTACGTCATCGCCGCTCCTTCGCATGCGCAACTCGATCTCGAAGACGCCGGCGCCGTCGCCGCGGCGATCGCGGACCTCGCGCCGGACGTGGTCGTCAACTGCGCGGCTTTTCACGACGTTGACCGGTGCGAAGATGCGCCGGAGCGCGCGCTGGCCGTCAATGCGATCGCGGTCGAGCGCGCCGCCCGGCTGTGCCGCGATCGAGGCGTAGCCTTCGTTACGGTCAGCACCGATTACGTCTTCGACGGATCGTCGAGACGGCCGTATGCCGAGGACGACCCTCCGCATCCGGTGTCGGCGTACGGCGTGTCGAAATTGGCCGGCGAGCTGTTGATCGAAAACCTCGGATCGCGAGCGTTGGTCGTCCGCTCCGGCGGCGTATACGGCGTTGGCCATTCGGCCGGCCGGGAGGCCGCGTTCGTCGCGCGGGTGCTTGCCCAGGCGCGCGCCGGCGAGCCGGTTCGGGTGGTAAGCGACGCGATCGCATCACCGACCTTCGCGGGACATCTGGCGCAAGCGATTCGGGTGATGGTCGGCGCCGGCGTTTCGGGCTTGTACCACGCCGCCGACGTCGGGCCGGTAAGCTGGTACGACTTCGCCGTAGAGGCGCTAGCTCAAGCGGGAATCCGGCATGCCGTCGAACCAATCCCGGCCCGAGAATGGCACGCGCGCGCCCGGCGGCCAGCCTTTTCGGCACTGGATAGCCGGAAACTCCGGGGCCTCGGGTTCGAAATGCCCTCGTGGGGGGAGGGGATCTCGGCCTACCTCCAGCTTTTTCGCTTGAGCGGGGCGGCGCAAAACCCGTAAGATAGGTTTAACCATGGAATTACGGATCGATCGCGCCGGCGTCGATCGCTGCCGAGCGCTGGCGGCGGCTGTCGTCGCGCCGGTCGAAGAGTTTATCGCCGCCCATTCGACGGTTTCGGTCGAACGCGCGGTGCTGCGGCTCCTCGGCGTCGACGGCATCGGGGCCGACGAAGTGCCCGTTCCGAATCTGATCGTCGACTCGCTTCCGCCGTCGCAGCGCGATCGCGGGGCCGCCCTGGCATTCGGCAAAGCCGTGGCAGAAACCGGGCTCGATCCGGCCGCCCTCGGCGAAGCGATCGCGGCCGGGCGCTTTGCGCTAGCCGACTTTAGCGGCGTGCCGGATGCCGCCGCCCACGGGGCGCTGCGCCCGCACGTCGGCCGGGCGCTAGCATACATTCGCGGACGCCGGGACGAACGTAGCGCACGGCTCGCGCGGCTTCCGCAACTGCGACCGCCGCTGCTCTACGTGATCGTCGCGAGCGGCAACATCTACGAGGATCGCGCGGCGGCCGTAGCCGCAGCCGAAGCCGGCGCCCAAATCATCGCCGTCATTCGCTCGACCGGCCAGTCGCTGCTCGATTTCGTTCCGTTCGGCCCGACGACCGAAGGCTTCGGCGGCACGTACGCAACCCAGGCGAACTTCGCAATCATGCGCGCAGCGCTCGACGAGGTCTCGGAATCGCTTGGCCGCTGCGTACTGCTCACCAACTACGCAAGCGGCCTGTGCATGCCGGAAATCGCGACGATGGCCGCCATGGAGCGGCTGGACATGCTGCTCAACGATTCGATGTACGGGATTCTCTTTCGCGACATCAACATGAAGCGAACGTTTATCGACCAGCACTTCAGCCGGATGCTCAATGCGTATTCCGGCATCATCATCAACACCGGCGAAGATAACTATCTCACGACCGCCGATGCGGTCGATCAGGCGCCGGCGGTGCTCGCGTCGCAGTTCATCAACGAAGAGTTCGCCCACCGCGCCGGCATGCCCGACGGGCAGATCGGGCTCGGCGACGCGTACGAGATCGATCCCGACCTGGAAGACGGTTTCCTCTATCAAGTCGCACAGGCGCAGCTGACGCGTCAAATCTTTCCGAACGCCCCCTTAAAGTACATGCCGCCGACCAAACATATGACCGGCGATATTTTCAAAGGGCATCTGATCGACGCACTGTTCAACCTAACGTCGGTGATGACCGGCCAGACGATCCACTTGTGCGGGATGCTCACCGAGGCGACCCACACGCCGTATCTCGGCGACCGGGCGCTGTCGCTCGAAAACGCGCGTTACATTATGAACACCGCCCGGCATTTCGGCGAAGAAATCGCGGTCAAGCCCGGCGGCGCGATCGAACGGCGCGCGGGCGACGTGCTTTCGGGCTGCGAAGAACTGCTGAACCGAGTGGGGGGCATGGGGCTGATGGCGGCGATCGATACGGCGCTGTTCGCCGACGTGAAGCGCTCGCCCGACGGCGGACGCGGCTTCGACGGCGTCTTCGCGCGCGCCGGCGACTACTTCAACCCGTTCGACGAAGCGCTGCGCCGCGAGTTGGTTCCGGCCTGATGAGCCGGTTCGTGAAGCCTTACGGCGATACCATGAACGACGGAAAGGTGCAGATGTCGTTCACGTTGCCGGTAGACTGGAGCGAGGCGGCCGACGAGGCGGCCCGCCAGTTGGCCGGCAAAATGGGCTTTACCGACGTGCAAGTCGTCGAGGGGCGCCGGATTGCGACGGGTTTCTCGTTTTTCGTCGTCTACGCGAGCACGCCGCAATCGGTCGACGTCGAGAGCATCAAAGCATCGTCATCGCGCGCGCACGCGATGACGATGGAAGAGATCGACGCGTTCGTGTCCGAACGGATCGGACGAAAGGTTCGCGTGGCGGGGGCGTGCATCGGCACCGACGCGCATACCGTCGGGATCGACGCCATCCTCAACATGAAGGGCTACAAAGGCGACTACGGGCTCGAGCGTTATCGTACGTTCGAGACCTACAATTTCGGCAGCCAGGTCGCGGCCGAGGATCTCGTAGCGTTCACCAAGGAACGCGGCGTGGACGCCATCCTGGCGTCCCAAGTCGTCACCCAAAAGGGCAGCGACGTCAAAAACTTCACCGAACTTGCCGAGCTGCTGGAAGCCGAGGGTTTGCGCGACCGGGTGGTGCTCATTTGCGGCGGCCCGCGGGTCACCAACTTGATGGCAAGCGAACTCGGCTACGATGCCGGCTTCGGCCGCGGAACGCTGCCCAGCGAAGTCGCCGCATTCGTCGCGGTTACGTTAGCCGACCGCATGCGGCGCGATTCGCGGACCAACGGTCAAATGCTCACCTAACTTTTGGAGATACGTTGCAAAAAACTGCGCTCATTACCGGCATCACCGGCCAAGACGGCTCGTACCTGGCCGAGTTGCTCTTAGAAAAGGACTATCGCGTCATCGGGATGACGCGGCGCACGAGTACGGAAGTGCACGAACGCATCGAACACATCGTCGACGACATCGAAATCGTTTCGGGAGACCTTCTCGATCAAACGTCGATGACGTCGATCGTCAGCGACGTGCGGCCGCACGAGGTATACAATCTCGCGGCCCAGTCGTTCGTTCCGACGTCCTGGAATCAACCGGTGCTCACCGGTGAGTTCACCGCCCTCGGGGTTACCCGCGCGCTCGAGGCGATTCGCCACGTCGACCAATCGATTCGTTTTTATCAGGCGTCGAGTTCCGAAATGTTTGGCAAGGTCCAGGAGGTTCCGCAGACCGAAACCACGCCGTTTTATCCGCGCAGCCCGTACGGCGTAGCAAAAGTGTACGGCCATTGGATCACGGTGAACTATCGAGAGTCGTACGACATGTACGCGTGCAGCGGAATGCTCTTCAATCACGAGTCGCCGCGCCGCGGCAAAGAGTTCGTGACGCGCAAAATTAGCGACGGCGTCGCGCGGATCAAGCTGGGTTTGGCAAAGAAACTGCATCTGGGGACTCTCGACGCGCAGCGCGACTGGGGTTTTGCCGGCGACTACGTTCGCGCTATGTGGCTGATGCTGCAGGCCGACGAACCCGACGACTTCGTGATCTCGACCGGGCGCACGCATAGCGTGCGCGAGTTCGTGCGCCTGGCTTTCGAAATCGCCGGGCTGGGCGCGTACGAGCCGTACGTCGTCACCGATCCGCAGTTCGTGCGGCCGGCCGAAGTCGACGTGCTTATCGGTAATCCGAGCAAGGCGCGGGAGCGGCTCGGCTGGGTGCCGGAAGTCACCTTCGAGCGATTGGTCGAGATGATGGTCAAGGCCGACGTCGACCGTCTTTCCGAGCGCGCGTCGGCCTAAGCGCGTCGAGCGGGATCGTGCGGACGCTGGTCACCGGCGCAAGTGGGTTCGTCGGGCGGCACCTCGTCGAGGCGTTGCGGTCGCAGGATGCGGAAATCGTTGTCTGCGGGGGGCCGCACGAGGCGTCCGGCGATTTTCTCGGCCTCGATCTGAACGACCTCACGGCGATTCGAGCCGCGCTCGACGTCGCGCGGCCGGCGGTCGTCTTTCATCTCGCCGCGCAGACGTTCGTGCCGGAATCCTTTGCGTCGCCGCTGGCGACGTATCAAACCAACGCGATCGGCACCGCGCTGCTCGCTCAAGCCGTGCACGAGTACGTGCGCGCGGGCGAACCGATGCCGCGGATCGTGTTTACGAGCTCGGCGGAGGTCTACGGCGCGCGCGATGCCGCCGACTTTCCGCTGCACGAAACGCTCGATCTTCGACCGGCGAATCCATACGCCGCGAGCAAAGCGGCCGCCGAAGCGATTCTGCTGTCGGAATCCCGCAGCCGCGGCCTGGACGCCGTCGTCGCGCGTTCGTTCAATCACATCGGCCCCGGACAGAGCGATCGCTTCGTCGTCGCGAGCTTCGCCCGGCAGCTGGCCGGCATCGCGTCCGGCGCGAACCCGCTGCTGCTGGTCGGTAACCTCAACGCGGCGCGCGACTTTCTGGACGTTCGCGACGTGGTGGCAGCGTATCTCGCGCTGGCGCGCGACGGTGAGTCCGGCGAGGCGTACAACGTTTGCAGCGGCAACGGAATAAAGATCCGCGACATTCTGCGCGAGTTGATCGCGATCGCTCACGTTCCGGTCGAAGTCCGCGAAGATCCGCAACGCATGCGTCCGCTCGACGTGCCGGTTTTCATCGGAAGTGCCGAGAAGCTGCGCGCGCGGACCGGCTGGCGGCCGGCGGTGCCGCTGGCGCGCTCGCTGCGCGAAATCTACGCCGAGGCCCTGGCCGTCGCGGGAAATCCCACCTCCGCCTCCTAAAAACGCGAGCCTATGCCCGATCTATCTCCCGACGACGTCCAGGCTTTCGTCTTCAAGCACCGCGGAGCGTTGCTCGCGATCCCGGCAGCGCTGCTGGCCGTCTTCGGCAAACCGAGCGCCGCGAGCGTCACGATCGGGTTGCCGATCGCGATTGCCGGCGAACTCGTGCGCTGCTGGGCGGTCGGCTATAGCGGCGCCACCACGCGCGGCGACGCGGTGATCGCGCCGGAGCTGGTCACGGCCGGCCCGTACGCCTACGTCCGCAACCCGCTCTACGTCGGGAACTTCCTGACCGCCGCGGGCTACGCTTTTGCATTCACGGGAAAGAACGGGCCGGGGATGCGATGGGCGCTGATCGCCGGATCGCTCGCGGCGATGGCCGGCGTGTACGCGACGATCGTTCCACACGAGGAGCGGTTTTTGCGCGCGCAGTTTGGTGAAGCGTTCGAACGGTACTGCGAGCGCGTTCCGCGCGTTATTCCAGCGCTCGAGCCGATGCCCGAAGGTGCGGGAGAATGGCGGCCGTCGGTCATCAAGGACGCGGAGAGCACGACGTTTCTCACGTTCGGCGCGATGCTGGCCACGCTCGCGATCAAGTCCTTCAAAGCCTAGCCATGCCGGTGCGGCGCAGCCTGACGTTCGCCCTCGTCGTGACGGCTTTTGTCGCGGCGCTGGAGTTTTGGGGCGGCTTGCGCTCGCACAGCTTGGCGCTGACCGGCGATGCGGCGCACGTCTGCATGGACTTTTTCGCGCTTGGCCTGGCGCTGGCGGCGGCGATCGGGGCGGCCCGTCCGGCCGATCCGCGGCGCACGTTCGGATACGGCCGAGTCGAAGTTCTGGGCGCGCTGGTCAACGGAACGCTGCTGACCGTTGCCACCATCGCGATCGTGTACTTCGCCGTGCAGCGGTTCGCAGCTCCGGTCGAACCGCACGCGTTGACGATGACCGTGGTTGCCGCCGTTGGACTCGCCTTCAACCTTTGCGTCGGCGTCGTCCTGCATCGCCAAAGCCGGCGCGACCTCAACGTGCGTGCGGCGCTTTTCCACGTGCTGGGCGACGCGCTCGGTGCGCTTGCCGTGATCGTCGGCGGCATCGTCATCGGGCTGACCCACCTCGCGTGGATCGATCCCGCGCTGTCGCTGTTCGTCGCCGCGATCATCGTCGTGGGCGTCTTTCGCGTCATGCGCGACGCAACCAACGTCCTGCTCGAAAGCGTGCCCGGCAACGTTGATGCCACCGACCTCATCGAGCATCTCAAAAAGATCGGCGGCATCTCCGAGGTGCACGATCTGCACGTCTGGTCGATCGGCAGCGGATCGCGCGCGCTCTCCGCGCACGTGTTGCTCGAGGACCGCCGCTTGAGCGAGGCAACCGACGTCCTGCGAGAAATCGACCGGTGTCTGCAAGCCCATTTCGGCATCACCCACGTCACCATCCAGTTCGAATGCGACAACTGCCCCGTCGTAGTCCGCCACTAATCCTGAGCGGAGGCGTCCCGAGGGGTGCGGCCCGGGCCGGGCGAACCCCAGTCCGGCTATGACTTCAACGAACTCCAAGGCCGTCGTGCTCTCGACGGCCCGCACGCCGTTCGGTAAGCTCGGCGGGGCGCTCGCCCCGCTTAACGCGACCACGCTAGGTGCGGTCGCCCTCGTGGGCGCCATCGAGCGCGCCAAGATCGATCCGAGCGAAATCGAGCACGCAATTTTCGGCGAAGTGCTCCAAGCGGGAGTCGGACAGAATCCGGCCCGGCAAGTGATTTTCAAGGCCGGGCTGGCGAAGACGGTCACCGCCGACACGGTCAACAAAGTGTGCGCGTCTGGACTGCTCGCGGTCGTGAATGCGATGCGTTCGATAAACGCGGGGGCCAATGCGGTGGTCGCGGCCGGCGGCATGGAGTCGATGTCCAACGCGCCCTATCTGTTGCGCGACGCGCGCTGGGGATACCGATTCGGCGATGGCGCGCTGGTGGATGCGATGATCTACGACGGGCTGTGGGACCAGTATTTTCCGATGACGATGGCAGCGCAGGGAAGCAAGGTCGCCGCGGAGATGGGCTTCACGCGCGAAGAACAGGATCGCTTCGCGCTCGCCAGCCACCATCGCGCCGCCGCGACGCACGCCGCCGGCGATTTTGCGGGCGAGATCGTGCCGGTAAGAGTCGCGACCAAGTCCAAAGGCAAGGTCGTGGTCGACGCGCTGCCGCGACAAGGCAGCGTGCGCGTTCCGGTTGCGGCCGGCGGCGCGCGCAGCCGAATTTGGGATCACGAGCCGTCGGCGCAGTTCACGCTCGACTATGCCAAGTACGCGCCGTTCGTGACAGGCGACGAACCCGCCAGCCTGGTCGATCGCGACGAAGCCGTGCGGGCCGACGCGAGCCTTGAATCCATGCGCAAGCTGCGGCCGCTCGAGAAAGACGGGACGATCACCGCCGCCAACGCGCCGGGCGTCAACGACGGCGCTGCGGCGTTGATCCTCGCCGATGCGGAATATGCGGCGCAGCGCGGATACGAAGCCCTGGCCACCGTAGTCGATCATGCGACCGTCGCGTGGGATTCACCCTACATTTGCTTGACGCCGGCAATGGCGGCGCAGAAGCTGCTGGATCGCACGGGGCTCACGCGCGGCGACATCGCGGTTTGGGAAATTAACGAGGCGTTCTCGGCCGTCGCCATTTCGTCGGCGCGCAGCCTCGGGCTCAGCGAAGATGCGATTAACCTCTACGGGGGTGCGGTCGCGATGGGGCACCCGATCGGGGCTTCGGGCGCGCGCATCATCGGCACCGTCATCAATCAGCTACGTAAACGGGGCGGCGGTTTGGGCATCGCGTCCATCTGCTCGGGCGGCGGGCAGGGGGACGCGGTCTTGGTCAAGGTCGGGTAGCGGCAAGCCGCTTGAAATGACGTTCCTTTGAAGATTGCCGTCGCCGGCGCCGGCCAAATGGGTTCGGGCATCGCGCAGGTTGCCGCTCAAAGCGGCCACACCGTGCTGCTCAACGACCGCACGCCGGAACTCATTGCCCGCGGCCGCGCGGCGATCGTCAAGAATCTCGATCGAAGCGTCGAGAAGGGACGGATATCCCCCGAGGCTCGCGGCGACATCCTCGAGCGGATCGTGGCCGCACCGGCGATCGACGCCCTCGACGTCGACCTAGCCATCGAAGCTGCGAGCGAGCGCCTCGAAACCAAGCTCGAGCTTTTCCGCGCGCTCGACGCGCAGTGCGCGCCGCGAGCGATTCTCGCCAGCAACACGTCGTCGATCTCGATCACCACCCTCGGCGCGGCGACGCAGCGGCCACAGCGCGTCATCGGCATGCACTTCATGAATCCGGTGCCCGTGATGGCGCTCGTCGAGATCATCCGCGGGATCGCCACCTCGCAAGAAACCTACGAGTTCACGCGCGACTTGGCGGCGCAGTTGGGCAAGACGCCGGTCGAAGTGCGCGACTTCCCGGGATTCGTTTCAAATCGCGTCCTAATGCCGATGATCAACGAAGCGATTTTCGCGGTGTACGAAGGCGTGGCGTCGCCCGAGGCGATCGACACCGTGATGAAACTCGGCATGAATCATCCGATGGGGCCGCTCGCGCTGGCCGATTTCATCGGACTGGATACCTGCCTCGCGATCATGGAAGTGCTGCACGCGGGCTTCGGCGACTCGAAGTATCGTCCGTGTCCGCTCCTGCGCCAGTACGTAGCGGCCGGATGGCTCGGGAAGAAGAGCGGTCGCGGGTTCTACACCTACGCATGATCGCCCCGACGCGCGCCCAGTTCGAGCTGACCGACGAGCAGCGCGCGATCGGCGCCGTAGCTGCCGAGATCGCGCAACGTGAAATCGCTCCGTCGATCGCCCGCTGGGATCGGGAGCGCACGTTTCCCCGCGAGCTGTACGGCAAACTCAACGCTGCCGGCATCATGGGCATCATCATCCCCGAGGAGTATGGGGGCGTGGGCGCCGATTACGTCTCTTACGCGCTCGCCGTCGAAGAACTCGCGCGCGTCGACGCCGGCACCGCCGTGACGGTTTCGGTTCATTCGATGATCTGCTCGGCGATTCTCAAACTCGGCAGCGACGAACAAAAGCGGCACTGGCTGCCGAAACTCGGCAGCGCCGACACGATCGCGGGATTCGCCCTGACCGAACCCGACGCAGGCTCGGACGCGGCCGCGATCCGCGCGACCGCCAAGCCAACGGCGAGCGGGTATTTGCTCAACGGACGCAAGCAATGGTGCACGAACGGCAGTTATTCGGGCGTCGTGATGGGCATGTTCCGGACCGGCGGTTCCGGCCCAAAGGGCGTCAGCGCGTTTCTCATTGACGGTGCGACACCCGGAATGGTGGTCGAGAAAGTCACCGAGAAGCTCGGCATTCACACCAGCAACACGTGCGACCTCGCGTTCGACGACGTGGCGATTCCGGCCGACGCGCTGCTCGGCGCGGAAGGCGACGGCTTCGGAAATGCGATGACCGCATTGACGTCCGGGCGAATCGGCATCGCCGCGCAGGCGACCGGCATCCTGGCCGCGTGCCTCGACGAGTCGGTCAAGTTCGCGAAGGATCGCAGCGCGTTCGGCCGTTCGATCGGGGCGTTCGAAGGCATGTCGTTCAAAATCGCGCAAATGGCGATGGACTTAGACGCGTCCCGGCTGCTCGTCTATCGCGCGGCCGCGCTAGCCGACGCGGGCAAGCCGTACGCGATCGCGGCCAGCAAAGCCAAGCTGTTCGCTTCGACCGCGGCCCGCAAGCACGCCGCCGAAGCGCTGCAAATTCACGGCGGATACGGCTATACGACGGAATTCCCGGTCGAACGCCACTATCGCGACGCCAAGATCACGGAGATTTACGAAGGAACGTCTGAGATCCAACAAATCATCATCGCCCGCTCGCTGTTAGGAAAACTGGAGTGAGCTAAAAATGACCGCGGGGGCGCCGATGGAACCCCCGCGCGATGTCGATAGTGGGAACTGACCCCTCGACGCTCACATTACCACATCCGGTCCGCCCCGCCCCGCCAAGACGATAGGAGTTATCTACGCCGTGAATCTTATGGAGTACCAGGGAAAAGAGTTGTTTGCCCGCGCCGGCATTCCGGTGCCGCGAGGCCGGCACGCGCGCATGCCGGACGAGGTTGCGGAATTCGTCGAACGAAACGCCGGCGAGTGGGTCGTGAAGGCTCAAGTGCTGATGGGCGGCCGCGGGAAAGCCGGCAAGATCAAGTTCGCGAGCAATGCGAGCGAAGGACGCCGCGTCGCGCAGGAAATTTTGGCGACGCCGATGCCGCCGAACCGCCAAAACCCCGCCGGCGAACCGATCGAGTCGCTGCTCGTCGAGGAGAAGCTGCCGATTGCGAAGGAAGCGTATTGCGCGATTGCGATCGATCGCAGCGCCAAGAGACCGGTGATCATGGTGAGCCGGTTCGGCGGCATGGACATCGAAGAGGTTTCGGAAAAGCATCCCGAATCGATCGCGAAATTTTACGTCGATACGGCGATCGGCTACTCGCCGTTCATCGGACGCGAGCTGGCGTTCGACGCCGACCTCGATCCCGGTTTCCGCAAGGCGCTTCCAGCCATCCTCGGCTCGCTCTACGAGCTTTTTTTTCGCTACGGTGCGAAGCTGGTCGAGATCAATCCGCTGGCGCTGACGGCCGATTCGCGGGTGTACGCCTCGGACGCCAAGGTCGAACTCGACGACGACGCGCTGTTTCGAAATCCGGAGTTCGCGGAGTGGCATAAAGCGTTGCCGCTCGACGAAGACGAACGGCTCGCGGTCGAAGCGGGTCTGGGCATTCGCAACTTCCGGCGTTTCGATGGGACGGTCGGAACGCTGGCCAACGGCGCCGGCCTTGCGATGGCGACGATGGACGCGGTCAGCTACGCGGGCGGAAAGATCGCCGACTTCCTCGACGTCGGCGGTGGTGCCAACGCGCAGCGCGTTCGCAAATGTTACGACCTGGTCGTGAACTCCACCGGCGCCAAGGTCTTCTTCATTAACATCTTCGGCGGGATCACGCGCGGCGACGAAGTCGCGCGCGGCATCGTCGACGCGATGCGCGAAACGACCGCGCGCAAGATCCCGCTCGTCATTCGCTTGACCGGCACCAATGAAGAAGCGGGGCGCCGCATTCTGGCCGAGGCCGGGATGACGCCGGTCGAAACCATGGACGAAGGCGCGAAGCGCGCGGTGGAGTTAGCACGGTGAGCATATTTTTAGACAAGAACAGCAAGATCATCGTGCAAGGCATTACCGGCGCCGAGGGTTCCTATCACACCGACCGCATGGTGAAGTACGGGACGAATATCGTCGGCGGCGTGACGCCCGGCAAGGGCGGCCAAAAGACGTCGCAAGGATTGCCGGTGTTCGATACGGTGAAGGATGCCGTGGACGCCACCGGCGCGACCCACACGTGCATTTTCGTGCCGCCGCCGTTTGCCGCCGACGCGCTCTACGAAGCTTACGACGCCGGCATCGGCTTCGCGGTGTGCATTACCGAAGGCGTCCCGGTCCACGACATGCTCAAGGTCGCCGGCACGACCGGCGGTATGGCGATCGTCGGCCCGAACTGTCCGGGGCTGATCTCACCGGGCAAGGGCTTGGTCGGTATCATGCCGGGGCATATCTTCAAAGCGGGCAGCATCGGGCTGATTTCGCGCTCCGGGACGCTGACCTACGAGGTGGTCGACGGGCTGACTCGCGCCGGCTTGGGCCAATCGACCTGCATCGGCATCGGCGGGGACCCAATCATTGGGACGACGTTCGTGGACTGCCTGCGCGAGTTCAAGAACGATCCGGCGACCACGGCCATCGTGATCTGCGGCGAGATCGGCGGATCGGACGAGGAGGACGCTGCCGCCTACATTCAAGAGCACCTGCCCGGCATGCCGATCGTGGCGTTTGTCGGGGGGCAAAACGCGCCTGCCGGCAAGTCGCTAGGGCACGCCGGGGCGATCATCTCCGGCAACCTCGGCACGGCCGCGAGCAAGATCGAGGCCTTTCGGGCCGCGGGCGTCCCGGTTGCCGACCGTCCGTCCGAGATTCCGGGTCTGCTCGCGCAACGTCTCGCAGCGGTTTCCCGAGCGGTCTAAGGCAAGGCTTCGTCGGTCATCCCTTAAGGGGCTTAAAGGAACGAGCCCTCGTCGCATGAAAGTGCCTCCGTTGCGTCACCTGAGAACCGGCTGAGGCCCGATGGCCCCAACCGGGCATCCTCCTGTGGCGCAAGCACACATTACTTGATCGAGGGCATAGAATGAGAACATCGCGGACCCTCCGTCAGCTCGTCGTGGCGCTGGCACTCCTCGTAGCTTTCCTGTTCCAGGCAACATGGGTACTGGCGGGAACCACGGGTAGGCTGGTCGGCCAGGTAACCGACGAAGCCGGTGCTCCGATTGCGGGGGCGGCCGTCAAGGCCTCTTCGGCGTCGCAGGCCGTCGTGGCTACCACAGACGCGGGCGGACATTTCACGTTCCTTACACTGGCACCGGACACGTATACCGTGTCGGTGTCCAAGGATGGATTTAATCCCACGACCTATCCGGGCGTGACGATCTTTGCGGATCAGTCTCAGTCGCTCTCTTTGCGGATGCAAAAGGGACTCAAGACGATTGCAACGGTCGGAGCACGCGCCTCCGGCAACCTGGTAAAATCCGGCACGACTGCCGACGTCTATTCGGTCAATGCGGCGACGCAGACGGCCGTTCAAGGCATCGGCGGCGGCGGCAACCTCGACAGCGCCTATTCGGCGATTTATTCGCAGCCGGGCGTGGTCTCGCAGATCGGGAACTACGGCTTCGGCCAAGTCTACTATATTCGCGGCTCGGCCTACAGCCAGGTCGGATACGAGTACGACGGCGTCCCGGTCAATCGCGCGTTCGACAACTACAACGCGAACTCGCTCTCGAGCCTCGGGTCGCAAGAGACCGAAGTCTACACCGGCGGCTCGCCTGCAGGCGGCTCCTCGGCGACACTCGCGGGGTACATCAACCAAGTCATCAAGACGGGTACGTTCCCGGGCTACGCGCAAGCCAACCTGGGAATCGGCACGCCGTCCTTCTATCACAAAGCCGGCGTCGAGGCCGGCGGGGCGACGCCCGACCGGCTCTTCTCGTGGTACGTCGGCATCCAGGGCAGCAATCAAATGTATAACACCCTGGACAACACCAACGGCGCCAATCAGGCGATCGATGGCTCCGGCGCGAACGGCATCTACTCGTCGCCGTTCAATGCCTACGCAAGCACGCTGTCGTTTTATCCAAACGGCACGTTCTCGACGTGCGGACCGAACGGACCGCCGGCCGGTGCATTGGGGTACGATCCG
>JBDTDR010000068.1:0-17397 GCA_039922955.1 Candidatus Tumulicola sp. | reverse complement strand
GCGGCAAACGCCTGTCGCAAGTGCGCGATCGGATACGAACGGCGCAACAACGTCTACGGCGAAGGCGATCCGCTCGCTGGCCTGATGGTGATCGGCGAAGGGCCGGGTGAAACCGAAGATCTGCTCGGCCGGCCGTTCGTCGGGCGGGCCGGGCAGCTGCTCGACAAGATGCTCGCGGCGATTGCGCTGGCGCGCGAAGACGTCTACATCTGCAACACCGTGAAGTGCCGGCCAACGTTGCCGGGGCCGCGCGGGCCGCGCAATCGCGCCCCCGAACCGGATGAGATGGCCAACTGCCGCCCGTTCCTCGACGAACAAATCGAGATCGTCGCGCCGGACGTGCTCCTCGCGCTGGGCGCTCCGGCCGCAAAGTCGTTTCTCGGACGCGATTTCCAAATCACCAAAATGCGCGGACGCTGGTACGCTGGGCCCCACGGCATCGCGCTGATGGTGTCGTTTCATCCGGCCTACGTTTTACGGCAGACCGGCGGCGAAATCGAGGCGGTCAAGCGCCTCGTGTGGGCCGATCTCAAAGCGGTGCGCGCGAAGCTGGAAGAGTTGGCGGCGCTGCGACAGGCTCCGTGCGACCCGGCCGATACCGTGGAAGCGCCGCAAGAACCCCGGCAGTCCGGTCTGTTCGGGGAGTGAAACGGACATATGCTACAATGACCCGCGTGAAACGGGACCCTCGCAGCGTTTGGCTGCAACAGATCGTCGCTCGCGCCGGGTTCGCCGGGGTCGAAGACTTCGAGCGCGAGTACGGGCTCAAGCCGTACCGGCTCCAGCAGATCTATCGCGCCGCGACCAAGGAACTGCTCGCCGGCGTTGACGCGGTTACAACCCTACCGAAGGACCTGCGGACGGCGCTGGCCGCGCGCGGAATCGCGTTCTCATCGGTCGAGGCGACGGTCATGCAGCGTTCGAGCGACCAACAGACCAGCAAGGGGCTCTTTCGCCTGCACGACGGTAAGGAAGTCGAAGCCGTGCTCATGGAGCATACCGGCGACCGCACGACGGTCTGCATTTCCTCTCAGGCAGGCTGCGCGTTTGCGTGCGCGTTCTGTTCGACGGGTCAGGCTGGATTTACGCGCAACCTTTCGGCCATCGAGATCTTCGATCAGGCGCTGTTCTTTGCGCGCGAACTCGGCGTCCGCGGCAAACGCATCACTAACGTCGTGTTCATGGGCATGGGCGAGCCTTTTCACAACTACGACAGCGTGATGGAGGCCGTTGCGCTGCTCAACGACCCGCACGGATTTGGCCTCGGCCACCGGCACATCACGATTTCAACGGTCGGGCTGGTCGACAAGATCGAGCGCTTCGGCGACGAGCACCTGCAGGTCAATTTGGCGATTTCACTCCACGCGCCCAGCGACGACGTGCGCTCGCAGTTCATGCCGGTCAATCGCAAGTTTCCGCTCGACGCGCTGATGGCCGCCTGCGAGGGCTACGTCGAAAAGACGCGCCGAAAGGTCTTTTTCGAGTACGTGATGCTCGAGGGCGTGAACGACGATGCGGCGTGCGCGCAAAAGCTGGCGCAGCTCATGCGCGGGCACCTCTATCACGTCAATCTCATTCCGTATAATTCAACCCCCGATGCGGCGTTTGTCGGAACGTCCGGCGCACGGATCTGGGAGTTTGCCGGCATTCTCGACGCGGCGGGCGTGCCGGTCACCGTTCGTCATAACATGGGCCGCGACATCGCTGCCGCCTGCGGCCAACTGCGTGCCGAGACGCAGCCGAAAGCGCATAAGGCTGCGGTCGCCCCGTTATAGGGCACCGAGAAATGCGTGAAATTACGTACGCGGCTACAACAAGGTGCCTCGCGATTGCAGCTTCAGCGTTGGTCTCACTTGTCGTTGTTCTTCCGATGGGGCGGGCCGCACCCGCGCGAGATATTGGTTATCCTGCGACAGGAGCCATAGACAGTGCTGACTCCGTTCGCTATCGGGCCAAGATTGGGAACGCGAGCCCGGTCCTGGCATTTGGCGCAATGCTTCGAAATGACGTGGCTTGGATATCGGAAATCTTGCAAGGGAACGATGTCGCGCTCGTCGCACGGGAAGCCGAAGCGCTAAGGCCGATAAACCAGTCCGCCCAGCAGCTGCCGATCTTCCGCTGATCGGCGCCGGCGGAGAGAAGGAGATTTTGGAATTGAGCGTTCACCGGGTGGCATCTTGGATTTGAGCGGCCGGGTTGCGATCGTCGTCGGTGCCTCCGGCGGCATCGGCTCGACGACCGTACTCGCCTTTGCGGCGGCCGGCGCGCACGTCGTGCTGGCCGCGCCGCCGAGCGAAATGCACGTGCTCGCTCCGCTGGCCGCCGATGCCGAACGGCTAGGCGTGCGCGCGCTCGTGGTTCCGACGGACCTCACGAGCCGGGCCGACATCGATCGGCTCGTGCAAACGACGCTTACGGCGTTCGGATCGGTCGACGTGCTCGCCAACGTTGCCGGCAGCAGTTCGAGCCCGTCCCTGAGCGACGATGCCGACGCAGATTTGGAGCGCGTGCTGGCGATCAATCTGCTCGGCTGTGCGCGAACGATCCACGCCGTCTTACCCGTGATGAAAGCGCAGCGCCGCGGCTCCATCGTGAACGTCGGCTCGATCGCGGGCGAAGCCGGCGTTATGGGAATTTATTCCGCGTCGAAGTTCGGGCTGCGCGGGCTGAGCGATACCGTCCGCCGCGAGGTGCGAAGCTGGGACGTTGGCGTGACCCTCGTCGAGCCGGGCTTCGTCCGGACGCCGATGAACGCGGCGATGGGCGACGGGCTGCCGAGCCCCGAGATCGTGGCGCGGGCGATCGTGCGCGCGGCGATGCGTCCGCGACGCCGGGTGATCGTCCCCTGGTACTATGCGATTCCGGTGTACGTCGCCAACGTTTTTCCGGGATTCATCGATCTCGTCTTCGGCGACGCGCGGATTCAGCAGCGGCTCAACCGCGACGCGCGGGCTGCCCATCAAGACGAGCAGACGCCGGTATGACCGAGCCTTCCGCCGCCGTCGTCGTGAGCGGCGCCTCAACGGGCATCGGTGCCGCAACGGTCGAGTTGCTGGCGCGCGAGGGCTACGTCGCGTTTGCCGGGGTCCGCACGCCGGCCGACGCCGCGCGCCTTGCGGCCGTGCACGCCAACGTTCGGCCGATTGCGCTCGACGTCGGCGACCGCGCCTCGATCGATCGCGCGGTGCAGGAGATCGTCGCCGCCGGGGTGCCGCTGCGCGGCGTAGTCAGCAACGCCGGAATCGCGCTGGGCGGTCCGCTCGAGCATATCCGGATCGACGAATTCCGCGAACTGTTCGAGGTCAACGTCTTCGGCGCGCTGGCTTTAGCGCAGGCGGCTCTGCCGCATCTGCCCGAGGGCCGCGGCCGCATCGTTTTCGTGGGTTCGATTTCGGGACGCCTGTCGGTGCCCTACATTGGGCCTTACAGCGCGTCGAAGTTTGCGCTGCGTGCGCTCTCCGACGCGCTCCGCGTCGAACTCTCGCCGGTCGGGATCGCGGTTTCGCTGATCGAGGCGGGTTCGGTAAAAACCCCGATTTGGGCCAAGGGCCGGGAGGCGAAAGACCGGATCCTCGCAACGCTGGCGTCGACGCCGCGCGCGCACTACCGCGCGGCGGTCGAGGCGGTGGTCGCGCAGACGGAGTCCGAAGAGCGCTTGGGGATGCCGGTCGAGCAGGTCGCTCGAGCCATCGTGCACGCGCTGACGTCGGCCCACCCGCGCCCCCACTACCTGCTCGGCGTCCCGGCGCGCGTGGGTAGTTTGCTCGCACTCTTGCCGCCGGCGTGGCGCGACCGCGCGATGCGCGCGGCGATGCGCCTTCCCTAGGAGAAGCCTCCGAGCCGCGTCCGGCGCCGGTCACGCGGGTATTGGGGGCGCTGGTGGGAAACCTCCGGCCGATATGGATACCGCGGCGTCGCAGCAGCGCGCGACTATGGAAGAGATCACGGCGCTTGCAAAACGCCGCGGTTTTATCTTTCAATCGAGCGAGATTTATGGCGGGATCAACGGGTTCTGGGATTACGGCCCGCTCGGGACGATCCTCAAGCGGAACGTCAAGCAGGCTTGGTGGCGCGACACCGTAGAGCTGCGTGACGACGTGGTCGCCTTCGATTCCTCGATCGTCATGCATCCACTCACCTGGAAGGCGTCGGGTCACGTGGATGCATTTCACGATATGCTCGTGGACTGCAAGGTATGCAAGCATCGTTTCCGTTCCGACCACTTGAAGGATCGTTCGAAGTGTCCGGATTGCGGGAGCAAAGATTCGTTCACCGAGCCGCGCAGCTTCAACCTCATGATGAAAACGTTCGTCGGGCCGATGGAAGACACGTCGGCGGCGACCTATCTGCGCCCCGAGACGGCTCAGGGCATCTTCGTCAACTTTAAGAACGTCTATCAGACCACGCGTCGGCGTCCGCCGTTCGGCATCGCGCAGATCGGCAAATCGTTTCGCAACGAAATCACGCCGGGAAACTTCACGTTTCGGGTCCGCGAGTTCGAACAAGCCGAGCTCGAATACTTCGTACCCGACGACGGGAAGGACATGGAAACGTTTCGCGAGTGGGTGGAACGCCGCAAGACGTGGTACTCCAGCTACGGCATCAAATCCGAACGTCTGCGTTTCTACGAGCTGACCGAATCGGAACGGCCCCACTACGCGAGAGCCGGCGTGGACGTCGAATACGCGTTTCCCTGGGGCTGGGGCGAGCTGGAATCGATCGCGCACCGCGGCACGTACGATCTCGACGCCCACATGAAAGCGTCCGGCAAGGATTTGCAGTTCTTCGACGAGGCCAGCAAAACGCATTACACGCCGCTGCTGATCGAAAGCTCGGCGGGAATCGATCGGACCGCACTGACGTTCTTGATCGATGCATACGAGCGTGAGACCAGCGTCGATCCGAACGGTAAGGAGACCGAACGCACCGTCTTGCGGTTCCATCCGCAAATCGCGCCGGTCCAAGCGGCGGTCTTTTCCCTGGCACGCAACAAGCCGGAGCTGGTCGAACGCGCGCGCGCGATCGAGGCACGGCTGCGTCCGAGCTTCCGTACGCAGTACGACGAAGGTAATATCGGGCAGCTCTATCGCCGCCAGGACGAGATCGGCACGCCGTTCTGCGTAACCGTAGACTACGAGACGCTGGCCGACGGCAGCGTCACGATTCGCTCGCGTGATTCGATGCTGCAGGACCGCGTTTCCGCGGATACGCTGGAAGCGCTTCTACGGGATCGGCTCTAGCCTATGCCGTCCCGGGCGGGATCCGTTGCGAAGTCCATATTCTTCTTCGAGGAAGGCGACGCGTCGATGGTCGACCAGCTTGGCGGTAAAGGCGCGGGGCTGGCGGAGATGACGACGGCCGGTTTGCCAGTGCCCTCGGGTTTCACCATCACCACCGACACGTGCCTGAGTTTTTATCGAGCGGGACGCGTTTTTCCGCCGGGCCTGGCAGAGCAGCTCGACGCCGCGATGCACGAGTTGGAACGGCGAACCGGCAAAGGCTTCGGCTCGGCCGAACGTCCGCTGCTCGTTTCGGTACGCAGCGGCGCGCGCGTCTCGATGCCCGGCATGATGGACACCATTCTCAATCTCGGCCTCAACGATCGCACCGTCGAAGCGGTCGCGAAGCTGACCGGCAACGACCGCTTCGCGTGGGACGCCTACCGGCGGTTCGTCACGATGTTCGCCAGCGTCGTGCTGGACGTCGACAAGGAGCGCTTCGAGGAACTCATCGACGAGGCCAAGGCGTCGCTCGGCGTCAAGAGCGATCCGGAGATCGGCGCGGATGCGTGGAGGAAGCTGGTCGCTCGTTTCAAGGGCGTCGTCCGCGAGTGGGCCGGTCGCGAGTTTCCGCAGGACGTGCGGGAACAGTTAAACCTCGCCGTTGCGGCGGTCTTCGATTCCTGGAACTGCAAGCGCGCGATCGACTACCGGGGCTTCAACAAGATCCCCGACGACTGGGGCACCGCCGTGACGGTGATGGAGATGGTCTTCGGCAACATGGGCGACGATTCGGGAACGGGCGTCGCCTTTACGCGCGATCCGAACACCGGCGAAAAGGTGCTGTTCGGCGAGTACCTGCGCAACGCGCAGGGCGAAGACGTCGTTGCGGGCATTCGGACTCCCCAGAAAATCGCCGAGCTCGCGCAAACGCAGCCCGGCGTCTTCGGCCAATTTCAAGCGATCGCGAGCCGGCTCGAACGCCATTACTGCGACATGCAGGATTTGGAGTTTACGGTCGAGCGCGGCAAACTGTTCATGTTGCAGACGCGCAGTGGAAAGCGCAGCGCCGAGGCGGCCGTGAGGATCGCCCTCGCCTTGGTGGGCGAAGGGCTCGTCGATAAGCGCCGCGCTGTTGGAATGGTGAGCGCGCAATCGCTCGATCAGCTCTTTCACGCGCGAATCGATCCGAACGAACGCGTCGCGATAGCCGGGAAGGGGCTCAACGCTTCACCCGGCGCCGCCGCCGGCCAGGTCGTCTTTTCCGCCGATGACGCGGTCGCGTGGAAGGTTGACGGAAAGAAGACGATTCTGGTTCGCGTCGAGACCAACCCCGACGACGTTCACGGCATGATCGCCGCCGAAGGCATCCTGACCGCGAAAGGCGGCGCGACCTCGCATGCCGCGGTGGTCGCGCGCGGTATGGGCAAGCCGTGCGTCGCCGGCTGCGACGCGCTCGAAATCGATCGCCGAACGAAGACCGCAACGTTTGCCGGTAAAGTTTTGAGCGAGGGCGATTGGATCACGATCGACGGCACCACCGGGAACGTCGCCTTGGGTACGTTGGCGCTAATTCCACCGCCGGCGACGCTGCCGCAGTGGCTCGCGACCTTCCTTTCTTGGGCGGACGAGCTGCGGCGCATGGAAGTGTGGGCGAACGCCGACACGCCCGAGGATGCGGCGCGGGCGCGCCAGCTCGGCGCGCAGGGTATCGGGCTTTGCCGCACCGAGCACATGTTCATGCAACACGACCGGTTGCCGACCGTGCAGCAGATGATCCTGGCCGACGACCGTCACGCACGCGATGAAGCGCTCGCGAAGCTGCTGCCGTTTCAGCGGGAAGACTTCGCCGGCATCCTCAAGGCGATGGAGGGGTGCCCCGTAACGATCCGGTTGCTCGATCCGCCGCTGCACGAATTTTTACCGTCGCTCGAAGAGCTGCTGGTCGAGGTCACCGAGCTTCGGATCAACCGCGGCAGCGACTCCCCCGACTTCAAGGTCAAGGATGCGATACTTCACCGCGTTCTCCAGCTCCACGAACAGAACCCGATGCTCGGCTTGCGCGTCTGCCGTCTCGGCATCGTCTATCCGGAAATTTACGCCATGCAGGTGCGCGCGATCTTCGAGGCCGCCTGCGAGCTGAAACGCCAGGGCATCGACGCGCGCCCCGAAGTGATGATTCCGGGCGTCGGTACGAAAGAAGAGATGCAGGTGACGCGGGATGCGGCCAAAGCGGTGGCCGACGCGGTTCTCGCCGAGCGCGGCGTCGCGATCGGCTATCGCATCGGCACGATGATCGAGCTGCCGCGGGCGTGCATCGTGGCCGGCGACATTGCGAAATACGCCGAGTTCTTTTCGTTCGGCACCAACGATCTTACGCAAACGACGTACGGTTACAGCCGCGACGATGCCGAGGCGTCGTTCATTCCCGTCTATCTCGAAAAAAAGATCCTCAAGGACGATCCGTTTCAGGTGCTCGACCGCTGCGGCGTGGGCGCGTTGATGCGCGAAGCGGTAAGGCTGGGCCGCGCGGCCCGCGGAAACGTCAAGATCGGCATTTGCGGCGAGCACGGCGGCGAACCGAGCAGCGTCGCCTTCTGCGATCAGCTCGGCCTCGACTACGTCTCATGCTCGCCCTATCGCGTCCCGATCGCCCGCCTCGCCGCCGCCCAAGCCGCCATCGGCGCCATCGAATAGGTTTTAGGTGAAGTATCGCGTCGTTTTCGACCGGGCTGCCGGCGGATCGTGGGGCGCGGTCGCGGCCGAGCGTTCATTGCGCGGCGACGATTTCGGCGCAGATGCGGCGTGCCTCGCGTACGTCGGCGCCGTCGCGGCGTACGAAGAGCTTGCGCCAATACGCTTTGCCGGTGAGTTTGGCGATGAGATCCGAAGCTTCGCGGGCGTCCACGATGGCGTTGCCGGTTCCGACCCACACGGTGTGCGCCTGGCCGATCCCGAGGGGAAGCCGGTGAATCACTTGGGTTTGTTCGTCGGCCCAGACGTTGTTCTCCCCGAAACGCCGCGCTAGCGCACGCGCGCACGCCTCGTAGACGCGCAGGTCGCGCTCGGCGTTGAACTCGGCCACAACGCCGTACACGACGATCCGTTCGCGCAGTGCCCGGGCCGCCTCGCTTTGCTTCCCGCTCAGTTCGTTGAGCACGCGAAAGTCGTCCCAGCGCAAAAACTCTTGCGTCGGATCGAGCGCGCGAGGATCGGGCCACAACTCGTGCAAGACATCTTGCAGCACACGTTCGAAAATGCGAGTCGTGTGGTGAAAGTATACCGAGGCGAACATCATGTAGCGCGCCATCACGAACGACTCGAGCGCGACCACGCCTCGCACGTCGATCCCCATGACGATTTTACCGGCGCGTTCGAACAGCCGCAGCGACGCCACCAGTTGCTCGGCGTCGTAGCGCCCGGTCGCGACGCCGGTGAAGTAGGCATCGCGCTGGAGATAGTCCATCCGGTCGGCGTCGAGGTTCGGCCCGCTTACCAGCTCGCGCAGGGCCGGGTACCGGCTTTCGGACTGGCCGACGATCAGTTCCAGCACGTCGCTGGCATCGACGTCGAGCGCGGCGAGCCCGGACCGCAGGTCGGGCAGTTGCAGCAACTCGCTCGTGCGCGCTTCGTGACGGACCCCGAGAACGGCCTCGCAGGCATGGCTAAACGGTCCGTGGCCGACGTCGTGAAGCAGCAGCGCGGCCCGCACCAAACGCCGCTGATACGCGACGTCGGCGTCGTCATCGAAAAACTCCCGTCCGTGGCGAACCAGCTCGTCGAAGGCCTGCGTCCCTACGGCCAGCGCTCCGAGCGCGTGGGTAAACCGCGAATGCTCCGCGGAGGGAAATGCGAGATACGCCAGGCCAAGCTGGCGCAGGCGGCGGAGGCGTTGCATCGCCGGCAGATCGAGCAGGCGCGCTTCGGGCGCCGAGAGTTCGATGAAGTGATGGATCGGGTCGAAGATGCGCTTCATTGCGGGTGCCTTTCCGGCGGGACGGCGCCGGTCCCCGCTCGCGTCGCGAGTGTCCCCAACCGAGGACGGAAAAGGCCGCCGGCGTCGAACCTTCGATCCGTGAGATTCGACCAGGGCGTCATTCGCGAAATCCACGCTCGCATCGATATCGCGAGCCTCATCGGGCAGTACGTGCAGCTCAAGAAGCGCGGCAACGACTTGGTGGGGCTTTGTCCGTTTCACGGGGAGAAGACGCCGTCGTTTCACGTGCATCCGGATCGCGGTTTCTTCAAGTGTTTCGGATGCGGCGCGGGCGGCGACGCGATTACGTTCGTGCAGAAGCTGGAAAACGTTTCGTTCGGCGATGCGGTCCGCATGATGGCGAGCAAGGCGGGCATCGAGCTGGAGCCGGAGAACCCGTTTGCGGCGCGCGCGCGAAACGAGCGCGAAGCGATCTACGAGGCGAATCGCATCGCCGCCGTCTATTTCGTGCGAATGCTCGGCAGCGATGCCGGACGGCGCGCGCGCGCGTATTGCGAGGAGCGGGGATTCTCAACGGCGATCGTCGAGCGGTTCACGTTAGGGTACGCCCCGGATTCATGGAATGGCCTGGTTGAAGAACTCGAACGCGAACGCGTCGATCTCGCGGTGGCGGCGACGGCGGGGCTCGTGAAGAGCGGCCAGCGCGGCTATTACGACTTTTACCGCGATCGTCTCATGGTGCCGACCTACGCGAACACCGGCGAGGTCATCGCGTTCGGCGGGCGAGCGGTCGGCGATGGGGAGCCGAAGTATCTCAACACGGCCACCACGCCGGTCTATACCAAGGGCCGGCATCTCTTCGCGCTCAACGTGGCGCGCCGGGCGGCGCAGAGCGACCGGACGCTGATCGTCGTCGAGGGGTACCTCGACTGCATCGCCCTCCATCAGGCGGGCTTCGAAAACGCGGTGGCCGCGCTGGGCACCTCGTTCACCCCGGAGCAGGCGGTGGAGTTGCGAAAGTACGCGGAGTACGTGTTCTTGTGCTTCGACGGCGACACGGCCGGCAATGCGGCTGCAACCAAAGCCGTGGATATTGCGTCTAAGTCGATCGAACACACCGGTTCCGCGGTGCGCGTCGCCTTGCTCCCTCCGGGAGAAGATCCCGACAGTTTCGTACGCCGGCGTGGAGCGGCAGCGTTTCGCACGCTTCTCGATCGAGCCAAACCCGCGATCGAGTTCCGAATTGACGCCGAAATCGATCGACTGCGGGCCGGGTTCGATTCCCCCGCAAAGATCGCGCCTAAGGCCGAAACGCTTATCCGCGAGATGATCCCGCGAGAGGAATGGGATCGCTGGCGCGTTTACGTTGCGGGGCGGCTGCAGGTAAGCGTCGACGACCTTCGGAATAGCCGCTTCCTCGCAAACAGCGCCAATTTCGCGCCGCGCGCGAGCGGCGGTAACTCCGGGAGCCGCCACGCGCGAGCGTCGGTCGAGCCGTTCTCTTTCGAACGTGAGGTCGTGGGCATTCTGCTCGAAGAACCCGCTCTTGCCGGGGAATACGGGGATCGGATCGATGCGGCCCGTTTTCGCGACGATGCATATCGGCGAATCTACGAGCGCATCGTGCGCGCGGCCGGCGCGTTGCGCGTCACGACGGATATTTTCGGGTTGTTTGCGGAGGACCAGGCAAGTTTGGACGTTCTAGCGGCGCTCGGCGCGCGCGACCGGAGTTCGGCGGTGCGCTACGGCGACTCCGGCGAACGGCGCGCGCATCTCGAGCGGGTGGTGGAGCGGTTTCAACTCGACGACGAACGGCACCGGTATCGAGAGCTGTCCGGCCTGATCGACGAGCAACTGGCCGCCGGGCGGCCGGTTACGCCGGAGATTCGCGGTGAGTTCGAGGCGCTCGTAGCCAAGCTCAAACGATAAAGGCCGAATTTCAAAGATAGGATGCAAAGGAAACGGAAAACGGAAATCAGGGAATGGGGAAGAAGGGTGGGCACCACGATTCGAAGGGAAAGGGGGTGAAGAAAAACATGCCTCGCAGGAAGGGCAGCACGGCCGTCGCGGACGCGCCGCCGGCCGCCACGTTGGACGAACTCAAGAAAAAACTGCTCGCACGCGGCAAGACCCGTGGGTCGTTGACGTACGAAGAGATTAACACGACGTTCGACGTGCTCGAGGAGGTAACGCCGGAGCAGCTCGACGAATTTTTTGAAGAAATTACGGCGGCCGGCATCGATCTGGCCGACGATCAGAAAGAAGAGAAGCCCGTAGCCGAGGGTGAAGCCGAACCCGAGGAGCCCATCCCGGACGGCCTCTCGCTCGACGATCCCGTTCGCATGTATCTCAAGGAGATCGGGCGCGTGCCGCTCCTGTCGATGGAGCAAGAGAAGTCGCTGGCGATGCGCATCGAGGCGGGCGAGTTGGAGCTGCAAAAAAACGGCGTTGCGGTAGCGGCGCTCGTCGATTCCGGCGACGAGGCAAAACGGCAGCTGACCGAGGCGAACCTTCGTCTCGTCGTTTCGATTGCCAAGAAATACGTCGGTCGTGGGATGCTGTTCTTGGATCTGATTCAAGAAGGCAACCTCGGATTGATTCGGGCTGTGGAAAAGTTCGACTATCGAAAGGGCTACAAGTTTTCGACGTACGCGACGTGGTGGATTCGCCAGGCGATCACGCGCGCGCTCGCCGATCAGGCGCGCACGATTCGCATTCCCGTGCATATGGTCGAAACGATCAATCGTCTGATAAAAATTTCGCGCCAGCTGCTGCAAGAACTCGGCCGCGAGCCGTCGGTCGAAGAGATCGCCGAAGCGATGGGGCTCACGCCCGAGAAGGTCCGCGAAGTGATGAAGATCTCGCAGGAGCCGATCTCGCTCGAGACGCCGATCGGCGAAGAGGAAGATTCGCACCTAGGCGACTTCATCGAGGACCAAGAGGCGGTCGCGCCGGCCGAGGCGGCCTCGGTGATGCTGCTCAAAGAGAAGATGCAGGACGTGCTCCAAAACCTCACCGAGCGGGAGCGAAAGGTGCTCGTGCTCCGCTTCGGGTTGGAAGACGGCCATCAGCGCACCCTGGAAGAGGTTGGCCAGGAGTTTGGCGTGACCCGGGAGCGGATCCGCCAGATCGAGGCCAAAGCCTTACGCAAGCTGCGGCACCCGTCACGAGGCAAGGCCCTCAAGGACTACTGGAGCAACGAATAATCGCGGGCCGGGTGGAAACTTCGGGGCAACTCCATGCGTTGAATTTAGTGATGTTCGCATCTGCCTTGCTGGCCGCCGCGCTGGCCTTGCTGCCGGCGGGACCGGCGACCGCAGCACCCGCCGCTTCCGCGACGCCGCGGGCCCTCAAGACGATCGTCACCGTCGTCGCTTCACCGTACTGCAACGCGCTGGCGGAGCACTTCAACGGCGCGCTGCTGCCGATGCTGGCAAACGACCGGGTTTTCGACGTGGTGAGCGTTCAGCTCGACGATATGAACGACATGTTCAATTATCCGAACTACGTCAATCGCTTCCTCGATCTTCGCACGAAGACGGTCAAAGAGTCCGGAACGCTAATCGAATCGCTAAAACCGATGCAGCGGCAGATCGATGGGCTGCGCCAGTCGGCGACCCTTTCGAGCGATCCGGCAGCGGCGCAACAGATGCGCGACGCGGCGACGCAGCTCCAGCAAGCCTACAACCACCAGTTTCAGCTCTCGACCGATTTAACCAGCCTCGCGCAGGGCATGATCGACTACGACGTCGAGCGCGGTCCGCATCCGCTCGGCGGATGGACGCCGGCGCAGCAAGCGATGCCGGCCGACGAGAAGAACGTCAAGGTTTATCTGCATTTTGACAAGCAGCGCGTCAGCATCGACGACGCGGAAAACCGCGCCGTCGATATTGCCTACGCGATTGCACAAACGCGCTGCTCGAAATAATCCGCCCGGCGCGAGCCGCGGCTTACATGTCGTCTTTTTCGGCGTTCGCGCTCGGGACGACGAGCGGGTTCTTTTCGGCGAATGCGCCGTTGGGATTATCCTTCACCCAGACGATCAGATCCCAAATCGAGGGGAAGAGAAAGACGCGCTTGACCTCGCCCACGTTTTTAGCGAAGCCCATCTTGACGACCGTGGCCGCTTGCGGGTCATCCACGTTACCGCCCGCGGCGGCGAATTTCTTCGCGCTCGTGGCGCCGTACGTTTCGGTACCGTTGGGGCCGGCCAGCACGTAGTGCACGTGCTCGCGGAATGAAACCCAGCGCCGGTAATTGACGCCCCAAACGATCGGGGGAGCCGGCGAGCCGCCCTGAAGGACCGAAAAATCTGCGCCTAACAGATTGCCGTGAACGTCGTACCAGAGCTGGCTGGGCTGCTGCGGGTTGCCGCTCTGCCATTTCAGGTTGGCGTAGCTGATCGCGCCATCCGAGTCCTCATTTCCGTAACGGAAATAGCCGGCCTTTTCGGCCGCCTGCGGCGTCGAAAACCGCGCCGTGAGGTCTTTTTGGATGGACGAAACGAACGCCGTCTCGCTGCCTTGCGGAACGGGCGAGAGCGTGGCCTTCGGTGCGGGCGTTGCCGCCAGCGCGGCCGTGAAAGTCAGGGCTAGGGCGGCGAGTGCGGCCCCGGTTCGGATCAACACGACGATGATTCCCTTTCTCTATGGTGAGGTGGACGCCGAAGGCGAAGGGGTCGGCGTCGGCGGCTCGGGTGTCTCCCACGGCGTGGGCGTTGGTGTCGGCACCGGCGCCGGTGTTTTCCTGCTCTTCGGGCCGGTTCCGGGTGCAAACGGCGTTGCCTCCGGCTCGATTGGAAACGTCGGTTTGGGCATTTGCAGGTTTTGCCGGGGTGGCCGCGGCGTCTCGATGGCAATCGTACCGTTCGGGAGCACCGTCAGGGCCGCTTCGGTGCGCGCCGGAAGCTCCGATCCCGCACCGAGGACGAAGTTCTTGCCCTTCCGGAAGATGTGATACAGGTAATGGTAGGGGATGACTTGATCCTCGATCGTGTCCTCCAGCGCGACGGTCGATTCGTGGCCGGTGGAATCGTGCGGAGCGAGCCGCGCGATCGGCGCGCGCAACGGGAGCACTCGCCCGTCGGGAAGATCGAGCGGTTCGAAAAAAACGTCGACGAAACCGTACACGTCGCCGATATCGGCGGCCGACACGGCGACGATCCGAATCTTGGCGAGGGTTCCGGCGGGTGCGACGATGCGTCCGCCCACCGCGATCGGCTCTTTCAGGTGCGCGCCGACGATTTGACCGGTTCGCGAAGACTTCGACGAAATCGGATCGTCGAGCACGAAGACGAGCCCGGAATCAAACGGAAGCACGTTGCCTAGAGGCAACGGCGTTGGGCTTGAAGACGATGTCGGCGCGGGCGTCGGGGAGGTTGGATATGCCCGCACCGTTCCCACGCCACACGTAAGAAGCAGTCCCGCGAAAACGGCGCCGAGAGCCCGAATCGGCGCCTCCCGACGTCGCTTAGCTAGCGCGTTTCTCGCGGGCTGCCGCGGCGGCGCGCTTTCCTTCTTCAATGAGTTGCTTAACTTTTTGGCCACCTTTTTGTCCGATGCGTTCGTAGAAGTGCGGTCCGTAGCGATCGCGCGTCGCTTCGCCGCCTTTCTTTCCACCCTTCTTCCCGATCTGCTCGTAGAACTCGTGGCCGTGCGCCTCTTTGGTTGCTAAGCCGCCCTTACGACCGATCTGTTCGTAAAATTCCGCGCCGTACTTTTGCTTGACGGTCTCGCCGCCTTTTTGGCCGGCTTCGCGAACGGACATTCCGCCCGTACGTTTTATTTGTTCTGGGGTCCCTGGCATGTTGTTGTTTACCTTGTCTTGGCTCACGCCGAGCTCGGAAGGACGAGGGGTGTCTTCGACTGCGGCCTGTCGCACAATAGTAGAACGCAGGTTAGGGCTCGAAGGTTGGGCATCGATGATAAGGCTCGGCATATTCCTTAGCGGAACAGCCACCCTCGTCGTGACTCTAGGCTTGGCGGTAGGCGCGGCGGCCCCTTCGGAACCCTACCTACAAATCCTTACCCTAGAGAGCGAGCGGTCGCTCGGCAATGGTGTCCTGGCAGGCTGGATTAACTCAGGCGACGAGCCGGTCGCCGTGCGCGCGGCGCTGGCAATCGGGCGGACCAAGCAAGCGGGAGGGGAGCCGCTGCTGGCTGCCCACTTGAACGATTCGCGGGATGCCGTTCGAGCGATGAGCCTGTATGGCGTGGGTCTCTTGGCTACCGGCGGCCGGGGCCGGGCCGCGATCGCGGGGCTGGATGACCGTTCCGGCGCGGTCCGCGTCGCCGCGCTTGACGCGATCGCGCGCTACGCAGCGGCGCACCGCCTCGGGGCTTCCGAAGCGGCCGCGCAGGCGGCGGTGGAGCGGGCGCTGACCCGCGACCGCGAACCGATCGTGCGCGCGCGGGCGGCCACGGCGCTGGTTGAGTTTCGACACGGACCGGCGGTGCCGGAAGCCGCGGCTGCGCTCTCCGCGGCGTTTGGCGGCGACCCCGACGCCGATGTCCGCCGGCACGCGATGTGGGCGATCTACCGAGGCTTTGCGGTGAAGGTGAGCCGCCGTCTGGTGGAATCGGCGCTGCGGGATCGCGACGAGGTGGTGCGTATCGAGGCCGTCCGGGCGATGAGCCGGTATAAAGATCGAGCGCTCGTACCGTTCGTGCGGGCGCTGCTCGGCGACCCGTCGTGGCGCGTGGCGGAGCAGGCGGCGGAAACGATCCGCGTCCTCCAGGGAGAACCGCCGCACGACCACTGGACCGCGATCCCGTCGTTCGTGCACCTGCCCAAACGGGAACCCGATCCGTTAGCCGGTTTGCCGGCAATGCGTTCGGCGTTTTCCAGGAAAGCGTCCGCGCCGCTCCCCGCGCAGGCGATTTTCAAACCGTTGCTCGACCCATCGACCGCGTCCCAAATGACCTCGCCGGCGCCGGGCCTTCACCCGCGCGTACGCGTCGTTACCACCAAGGGCAACGTCTACGTGGTGCTCTTTCCGGAATGGGCTCCGCTTACCGTCGCAAACTTCCTGAATCTCGCCGGACGCGGCTATTACGACCGCAACCGCTGGTTCCGCATCGTGCCGGATTTTGTCGTCCAAACGGGCGACCCGAACGGCGATGGGAACGGCGACGCCGGATACTCGGTGGGCGCCGAAGAGAGTCCGCTCGAGCAGCGAAGCTACGTGATTTCGATGGGCCTGAACTACGACGCCAAGACGGCGACGCCGATTCGCGACTCGGCCGGGACTCAATACTACGTCACGCTTTCGCCGCAGCTCCATCTCGATCGCGATTTCACGGTATTCGGCGAAGTGACGGGTGGATTCGACGTATTCGCGCGGTTGATCGAATCCGACCGAGTCGTGCGCGTCGAACGAATCGCGGATGCTCGGATCTATCGCGAAAACATCGAGGCAAGGGCGAAGAGCGCGTTCTCGCGGCGTTCGAGGACGCGACGATAGAAATATCCCGCCCAGTGCGTGCCAAAGGGCGCGTAAACGCGGACCCGGTAGCCTTGCGCCACCAGTTCCCGCTGCACGTGCGGGCGGCAGCCATAGAGCATTTGGAACTCAAAGCGATCCGGCGAAATCGATTGCGCGACGACGAACTCCTTTACGGCCGCGATGAGGCGGCGATCGTGGGTGGCGATGCCCGGATAGTTTCCGCGCGTCAGTAGCTCGCGCGCCAGCCGCAGAAAGTTTTCGCGAATCTCGGGCATGCTCGCGTACGCAATTGCGGGAGGCTCGCAGTACGCGCCCTTGCACAACCGGACTCGCGCGCCCAGTGCGATCGCGCGCTCGACGTCGGCGGCCGTTCGTTTCAGATACGCCTGGAGCACGATGCCGACGTTTGAATGCGTTTCAAAGGCGCGGTCGAAGACGCGCAGCGTGGCTTCGGTTACGGCCGATCCTTCCATGTCGATGCGAACGAAGGAATCGGCGTTTTGGCGCGCGCGATCGGCGATGCGAATCAGGTTCTCGAGGGCGAAGTCTTCGCCGACCAGCAAACCCATCGCCGTCAGCTTTACCGAGACGTTCGAGTCGACGCCGGCCTCGCGCAGCGCGTCGAGAATCCGAAGGTACGTGTCGGTCGTCTCGCTCGCCGAACGCCGGTCGAGTACGTCCTCACCCAGATAATCGAGCGACACCGACATCCGTCGTGCGTTGAGTTCGCGCACGGTCGCGACCGCGGAATCGATCGTTTCCCCCGGGACGAAGCGCTTGGCGAGAAAAAAGAAGTT
>JBDTDR010000067.1:0-17867 GCA_039922955.1 Candidatus Tumulicola sp. | reverse complement strand
CCGTGACCTTAGAGGTCGGCGGGCGCACGATGATCATCGAAACCGGCGAACTCGCGAAGCAAGCAAACGGCTCCGCTTTAGTTCGTTATGGCGATCAAAACGTCGTGCTCTGCGCCGCTACCGCCTCCGCCAAACCGCGTGAAGGCATCGACTGGTTCCCGCTCACCTGCGATTTCGAAGAGAAAATGTTCGCGGCCGGAAAGATTCCCGGCGGCTTCATTAAGCGCGAAGGGCGCCCGACCGAGCACGCCGTGCTCAGCTCGCGCCAAATCGACCGTCCGATTCGTCCGCTCTTTCCCGACGGCTTTCGCAACGACGTGCAAATCGTCGCCACCGTGCTGTCGATCGACCCCGAGCTCGACGCCGACGTGCTGGGCGTTTGCGCCGCCGGAGCCGCGCTCGCCTTGAGCGACATCCCCTTCGACAAGACCGTCGCCGCCGTACGCGTCGGACGCGACGAAGATGGAAAGTTCATCGCCAACCCCACCCTGCCGCAATACGAAACCGGCGGCATGGACATCATCGTCGCCGGGACCGCCGACGCGGTCATGATGGTTGAAGGCGGCGGCAACGAGATCGCCGAGGAAGACTTCCTCGGCGCGGTCGAGTTCGCCCACGGCGAAATTCAGAAGATCGTCAAAGCGATCGATCGGCTCGTGAAGAAAAACGGCAAGAAAAAGCGAGCGTATCCGGTGCAGAAAGTCAACGCGGATCTGGATAAGTGGGTACGCAAGACGTTCGCCAAGGACGTCGCCAAAGCGATGCGGATCGTCGAAAAAGGTGCGCGGGAGGAAGCCTTCTCGAAGCTGAGCGTCGGCGAGGCACTCGCGCGCTGCGGCGGCAAGAAGGATGCCGACGTCAAGGTGCTGCTCGAAGACGCGGGCGCGTCCAAAGAGTTCGGCAAGGTCATCAAGTCCATGGAAGAGGACGAACTGCGCACCATGGTCGTCGACGAAAAGATTCGCCCGGACGGTCGTAAGGCCGACGAAATCCGGCCGATCTGGAGCAAAGTGCACTACGTGCCGCGCGTTCACGGGTCGGGGGTATTCACCCGCGGTCAAACGCAGGTGTTTACCGCGGCGACGCTGGGTTCGACTAGCGACGCACAGCGTCTCGACGGCATCGTCGCGCTCGAGAATAAGCGCTACATGCACTTCTACGATTTCCCGCCGTTTTCGGTCGGCGAAACGCGCCCGATGCGCGGCCCCGGCCGCCGCGAAATCGGCCACGGCGCACTCGCCGAGCGGGCCCTTCTGCCGGTATTGCCACCCAAGGACGAGTTTCCGTACACCATGCGTTTGATGAGCGAAGTGCTCGAGTCCAACGGATCGTCGTCGATGGCGTCGGTTTGCGGCTCGACGCTGGCGTTAATGGATGCCGGCGTACCGATCACGGGGCACGTCGCGGGCGTGGCCATGGGTTTGATCCTCAAAGGCGACAAATACGCGGTGCTCACCGACATTCAAGGCCTCGAAGATGCGCTGGGCGAGATGGACTTCAAGGTCGCGGGCACCAAGAAGGGCATTACCGCCATCCAGATGGACATCAAAGTCCAAGGCATCACCCTCAAGATTATGCGCGAAGCGATGGAACAGGCGAAGAAGTCGCGCTACTTCATCATCGACAAGCTGGCCGAAACGATCGCGCAGCCACGTGAGGAACTGTCAAAATACGCGCCGCGCATGATCGTCATCAAGATCGATCCGGCGAAGATCAAAGACGTGATCGGGCCCGGCGGCAAAGTCATCAACAAGATCATTGCCGATACCGGCGTGAGCAAGATCGACATCGAGGACGATGGTTCGGTCTTCATCACGTCGCTCGACGGCGAATCGGGCGACAAGGCCCGGCAAATCGTCGAAAATCTCACCAAAGAAATCGCCGTTGGCGAGACCTATCTCGGAACCGTGACCCGGATCATCCCGATCGGCGCGTTCGTGCAGATTCTTCCCGGCAAGGAAGGCCTCGTGCACATCAGCCAACTCGCGGCGCAACGCGTCGAAAGGGTTGAAGACGTGGTCAAAGTCGGCGACGATCTGCGCGTGAAGGTTATGGAAGTGGACGGCCAGGGCCGGCTCAACCTGTCGCACAAAGCCGTGCTCGGCTCGACCGACGGAAGCGGCACGCGGGGCGGTGACTTCGGTGGCGACCGCGGTGGTGACCGCGGCGCGCATCGCGCACCGCGCGAAACGCCCGCACCGCGCGAAACGCCCGAACCGCGCGACATGGCCGGCGCGGCGGACGCGCCCGGCGCCCCTCCAACGCGCCGCCGCCGCCGCCCGCAAGGCCGCCGCGACGACTAGCCAAAACCGAAGGCCCGCAGCGATGCGGGCCTTCTTCATGCCGCGCAATGCCATCGACGGCCCCCTCGCGCTTACTGACTGAAGCGCAATCCCACGTCGAGATACTTCGTACGCTGCCGGTCTTCGACGCCGGCGTACCAGCGCAAGTGGCCGGCGATGGGACCCGAAATCGCTGCGTCGACGTGTTCGAACGGCTGGCCGTCCAGCACGTCACGGCGATAGATCGCATCGACGCGAACCGCCCCGCCGTTATCGTACGTAAGCCAAAGCGCGTTAACGTCAGAAGGCGCACCGGTCGGATAAAACGACGTGCTGCGCCGCGGCGCGGTGGAATCGCCAACGTACATCGTCCAGGCGCGCAGCGAGACCGCCGGCGCAACCTGCCAGGTCAGCGACACGCCCTGCGACGTCACGAGGCCATTGGTGTACCCGCGCACGCGCTGCGAAGCCGCCTCGAGCGACGCGCGAAAGCGAGCGTTGTCGCTATACGACACGGTCGCGGAATAAAGCGAGTTCCGATCGTAAACGAGCGCGCCGTAGTTGTCGGAGACGTCATACTGCTGCCAGAGCGTCGGCAACGTGAAGGAACCGCTCCCCTCGAGATCCACGCTCCACTTCGAAGCGGGGAACAGGTGAAGCTGCAGCGACGGCGCCGCCAACGCGGCGCTCGACGGAGTCGACGTGCCGCCCCACCCACCGGTGTAGCCGATCTTAAACAGCCCCACTCCGGCGGTGACTTCGTAGTTGCGCCCGGCGGCGTTGACACCGGCATCGACGCGATCTTGCATCAGCGTCCCGGCGGTGCGCGGCACCGCATAGGTTTGCGCATCGTAAATGCCGGTCGAGAGCCGCGTCGAAACGTCGGCAAAACCCGCAATCGCGCCGCGCGTTGCCAGCCCGGCGGTGAAGTCCGCATCCGACCAGACGTTGTCGATCGGCAGGCCGCCGCTCGTCGCCGCGTAAGCCCCGCGATCGGCCACGAACGATGCATGCAGATCGAGTGCGGCTTGCGCGTCGTCGAACGCTCCGTTTGCGAACGAAAAATTCCCGTCGAACGTGGACGACGGGTTCCCGTACTCGCGGCCCTGCGACGTTCCGCCACCAAAAAGCAGCGTCTGCGCCGTGGAGAGCGGCAGGACGAACTGGGCGTCGGCACGCTGACGCGACTCCGTGTCGTTGCTAGAGGTCCCGGCAACAACCCGCGCCGCATCCGAGCCGGCGGCGAGCCGAAAGGTCGTATCGCCGCCGATCAGGCCGACGTCGGCGTTATCGCCGCCAAAAGGGTCGAGCGTCACGACTCCCGATCCGGCCCGGTCGCCGTAGCGAAAGGCGTCCGCAGCCGTCGCGACCTGGCCCGACTGCTCGTACATCCCCGGGATCGTATTGTAGGGACTTGCGCCGTAAACGACGTCGTAGTTCGGCACGCCGGCGTCGACCAGTAATGCGTTGGTCGGGAGCAAACCGCGATCGCTCAGCGCAGAGCCCGGCAGCACGCCGGTCGTTTGGCGCAACAGCGTAAACGGCCGCAGCGCCAGTGCCGATTCGATATGCGCGTAAGGCAAATTCGCTAAGTCGGCGGGGGACGGCGAGTCGTCAAAGAGCGCATCGGACCGTCGCACGATCGCGACCACCGGCTGCCCGGGGACGACGGGAACGGTGCGCGAGGCGCAGTAGCGGCAGGCGATCGTCACGGCGAAAACGCCCTGACCCGGCAGCGCGAAAGTTCCCGCGGCATCGGTCGTGACCGTCGCGCGAGTGCCCGAGGCGCCGAGGGTCGAAACGGTTGCTCCCGCAACGGCCGCGCCATGCTGATCGCGGACGGAACCCACGACCAAAGCAACCTGCGCCGCGACCGGCGCCGCGAGGAAGAAACCTACGAGCAGGGCCGATGCGAAGATGGTGCCGGTGCGATTCACGGATTCCTTAGACCTTCGGCTATAATTGAAGCTGATGTCAAGCGCCGTGCTCTCCCGATTCCTGGCCCCCGTCCTCCTGGCCGTCGCGCTGGCGTGCGGCGCGGCAGCGTTGTCGAAGGCGGCGTCGCTGGAGGACTTGCTGGCCGGCCAACTGATCGCCTCCGGCTCCCCGGCGCTGCTCGAGCCGATCACCTCGGCGGGCCGCAAGGGCTGGGATTGCAAGCCCGAGCACGCGGCCGGCACCCAGCATTGGCGAGCCGCGGGGCTGCCCACCGGCCCGGAAGCTCCGTAGGTGCGGGTCGCCCTCGTCACGATCCTGTTCGCGGGCCTGGCCACGACCGCAGTTCTGCCGCAGACCTACCCCATGCAAGCGCCGGTCCCGCGAACGACCTCGGTCCCGGCTTTACGCGGCCTCGCCGTCGCCCGGGAAGTGGAAGAGCGCTTCCGGATCGGACTCGACGCCGAGGCGCGCGGCGACTGGAAGCCGGCCGCCGCGGAGTTCGAACGCGTCGTCGGCTTGAATCCGCCCGAGCCGAGAGGCTCAACCGCGCACTACGATCTGGCCATCGCGTACGCCAACCTCGCGCGTAACGACGACGCCGCCCGTCAGCTGCGCGCGGCAATCGCGCTCGATCCCGGCTTCCTGGCGGCCATGGCCAACCTCGTCGCGGTCGATCTGGCACGCGGCGATCTGCCCGAAGCGCGCTCCATCGCCGACCGGTACGTTGCGATGGAGCCCAATTCGGCCCGGGCCCTCTATTCACGCGGGATCGTTGCGCTGAAGGCGGGCGACGCCCACACCGCGCGCGACGATTTCGGGAAGCTTTTGCGCGCCAATCCATCCTACGCCGTCGCGCACTACGATCTGGCGCTGGCCGAAGAACGTCTCCAGCGCTACGACGCCGCCGAACGCGAGCTGCGCACGGCGCTGGCCCTGGCCCCGACCTACGCCCGCGCCCAGTTTGCGCTCGGCGCCGTTTTGCTGAGGGAAGGGCGCCGCCGCGAGGCGCGGGACGCATTTGCCCAAGCTACCCGCGACGCCGCCGCCGACCCGGCGCTGCAGAACATCGCGGCCGCCATGCGCGACTCCATCACGATTTAAGGATTCTTCATCTTGCCCGGCTAGGCTTGACCGGTAAGCTCGTAGGAGGCTCTATGTTCAGAAAACGCGCGGCATTCTCGGCCATCCTCATCGGTGCAGTTTTGGTGGCGTGCAGCAGCCACGGGGGCGGCGGAAACTTCGTGCCGGGAAGCGGTCCCTTTACGCTTCCGGGCATCGGATCCGACTTGGCCATCACGGCAACGCTACCCGCTCGCACGATCGGCGAGGAAAAGCCGAGCGAAGGATTGGGCACGTATCACTCGTCGTGGTGGAACGCCACGATCGGTGGGTTCACGCAAACGCAGTACTCGCAAGTTCTGGGGTTCCCGCCCGGAACGAAGGTGACGCTCAAGAACCTTTCCAAAACGACTCCGCACACCCTCGACGTGGTTGAAGAAATCAAGGGGCGGCCCGCGAATTTCCCCAAAAACCCGAGTCTCAAGACGGGCGCGAACGGAAAGGGCATACTTGGGGTCGGTTATGCCAGCGGCATCATCCAGCCGGGCAAATCGGTAACCATCACCCTGTCCAAGGCCGGCACCTTCTTGATCGGCTGCGCGTTTCACTACGGCGAAGGTATGCGTGACGTTCTCGTCATTGCAAAAAACGCCAAACCAGGACAGCAGGCGTCGCCGCAGCCGAGCGGCGGCCCGACCCAGTCGCCCGGCCCGACTCCAACCGGTTACGGCAGCGGCTATTAGCTGAGGTGATCACCGGCGCGCACGCGCGGCTCGTTCTGGCTATCGTGTTTGCCGCGTCCGCGGGGGTTGCCCTCGCGGACGCGGCATCGCTCGAGGATTCGCTCAGGGCTAACGCGATAGCGTCCCAAGCGCCCGCGCTGCTCGCGCCGATCGCGTCGGTCGGGCGAAAGGGTTGGGACTGTAAACCTGAACGCGCGGCCGCGTCGCCGCACGCGCCCGAAGCGGGACTGCCTTTTTAGCGGGACGCTCCGCCGCAACGATTGACGGCGTTTAATACTTTCTTCATTCGCCGTTGCTACCTTCTCACAAACATTAGCGTCCATTTAGGAGAACTCGTTTATGCAAAAATACGCTGGCCTCACGTTGCTGGCTTTCGTCTGCGCGCTGGCCGCGTGCGGCGGGCGCAGCAGCGTCGCACCCGCGAACGCCGGCTTCACGCCCCCGCTCGGCGGCGGAATGGCCATCACTTTTACGCTTCCGAAGAAGACGATCGGCGGCGAACTTCCCGGAGAAGGTGTCGGAACGAAAAAGGATCCGACCTGGGGAACGGTGGGCGGATACACCCAAACGACGACTGCCCAGGTCCTGGCGTTCCCTCCGGGCGTAACCGTAACGTTCACGAATCTGTCGCACTCGACCTCGCACACGCTCAACGTCGTGAAGAAGGTCCTTGGTCCACCGGCTCAGTTTCCGCCGAACCCGACGCTTTCGACGCTACCCATGGGCAACGGCATTCTCGCTAAAGGCTACGCCAGCGGCTCCATCGGAGCGGGGAAATCGGTTTCGATAAAGCTGCTGAACAAAGGCAACTACCTGATCGGCTGCGCGTTCCACTACCACGAAGGAATGCAGGACGTCCTTCGAGTGTTCGCTCACGCGACGCCGGGCCCAACCTAAGTCGCCGATATGTCGATTCGGTCCATCGTCGCGGGCGCTTTGATTGCCGCCGCCGCACTGCAACCTTCGCCCGGGGTTGCAGTGCCGAGCGCGCCTCAACTCATCGATCAAACCGGGCGCTCGTTCACGCTGAATTCGCTTCACGGGCATCCGCTGATCGTAACCTTCATATCGGCCCACTGTACCGACGCGTGCCCGCTGGTCAACGCGCAGTTCTCGGACGCCGCCGCACAACTCGCGCGCCGACACCTTTCTACTAGACTGCTGACGATCACGCTCGACCCGGCCAACGATCCGCCGAGCTTGATGCGAGCGCTGGCGGAACGATTCGACGCGAATCCGCGCTACTGGCTGCTGGCAAGCGGACGTCCCGGTGACGTCGATGCGATCGTTAACGCGTTCGGCGTCATCGCGCGGCTCGGGAAAAGCGGCTATCGCGAACAGCACACGACCTTCGTCTACGTCCTCAATCCGGCCGGAAAACTCGAACGGACGATGCTCGCCTCGACCGGCTTGACGGGCGACATCCTCGACGCCGCTCGCGCCATGCAGTCGAGAACGAGCAAATGAGCCGCGTGCGTTGGATCCTCATCGCGAGCGCGACGGCCGCGTTGTTGTCGGCCTGCACGCCCAACGGTATCGGATCGTCGGGCTCGGGCGCAGGCGGGGGCGGCGGGGTGAGCCACACGATCGACGTCAATCTCACCTTGAATCAACCCGTTTCGACGCCGTACGGAGAGAGCGGCGGAATGAAACCGCCGGTCACCAACGTAAAGGTCGGCGACTCGATTCATTTCGTCAACAGCGACGGATTCGCGCACACCGCAACGTCGATTCCCAACGCGAAGAAGTTTCCGCCGGCCTCGCCGTTCGGCGTGGGAGCTTTGACGCAGTCCGGGAAGTCGCTGTCGGGCGGCTGGAGCAGCGGCGCGATGCAGGCCGCATCGGGCTCGCAAACGATCGCCGTCGACAAGCCGGGCACGTATCTTTTCGGCTGCTTTTTCCACTACGGCGCGCCCATGCGCGGGGCGATCGTTGCGCAGTAGCGGGGCCCTGCTAGGTGCGGCGATCATCTTTGCGTTGATGTCGGCGGCGCCGGCGCAAGCGATTCCGATCTTTGCCCAACGCTACCGCTTGCACTGCGGCGCATGTCACAGCGTGCTCCCCGAACTCAACGGATTCGGCAACTACTTTCGCATGCACGGCTATCGTTTGCCGATCGACAAGCACGGGACCACCATGTTCGCCATCCGCTATCAGATGTCGTACGCGCAAGATCCGGCGGCGGGAACGCGGCGCTGGACGCCCGGCGGCATCGTGCTGGGGAATGCCGACGTCGGCAACATCTCGCTGTACATGCACTACAGCCTGGGCGCCGGCGGCGGTCCGAGCGGGCTGTATCTCGGCTTTCTGACCGATTATAACGCCTACACGCGCTCCGAATACCGCTTCGGGCTGTTCGAGTTGCCGCTCGCGCAGTCGCCCGGCGAACGGCTCGACGACCTGCAGCCGTACGGTTACTACGGCGCTCACGTCGGCCTCAACGATCTTCCGCTGGCGTCGCCCCGCTGGGGCGTGTGGGACCAACGAACGATTGGAAATCTGCGCGCGGATCTCACCTTCGCGGTGGGCGAGTTCAAAGGCGCGGCCTACGGCGGCAAGCCGGTGGACACGGGCGAGACGACGTATCTCTCGGCCCCCGAAGTCGGGCTCTGGCTCGATCAAGGCGTCTTCGCCAAGGGGAACGCCACGCTCGACTTCGGCGGCGAGTATCTCAACGGCACCCGCCACATCTTGCCGACCGGCCGCGACGCGTTTAACGACGCGTACCGCCGCTACGGCCTGCTCGCGCATGGGACGCTCGGCAAGGTCGATCTTCAGGCCGAGCAGTGGTGGGGAGCCGACAGCAATGCCGACGGCTTCGGAACCCAACAACCGTCCAGCGGCGGGTACGTGCGCTTCAAGTTCTATCCGGTCCCGCACGCCTATCTCGGGGTCCGCTACGATGCGACGGCCAACCCGTTCGTAACCCGCGATTTTACGTACTATGGAGCCGTCATGATCGCGCCGTTCCGGTTCTTGCTGCAAGAGGTCGCGCCCATCGGCGCGCCCGGGCAACACCCGACCCTCGGCGGTGCCGTGACAGTAGCTTTCCCCGGGCCGTGGAAGTACTAGTGACTGATGCGAATTTTGGTCGTTGAGGACAACCTATCGATCGCGCGATCCGTTCGCACGATGCTTGAGACCCAGAAGTTCGCCGCGAGCATCGTCACCGACGGGAAAGCGGGCCTCGATCGTCTTCTCGGCGAGACCTACGACGCGGCGATTGTCGACGTCGGGCTGCCCGGCATGGACGGCTTCGCGCTCGCGCGTAACGCGCGCGCCGAGGGCGTCCGCACGCCGATCCTCATGCTGACGGCGCGGGATGCCGTCGAGGACCGCGTCGAGGGCCTCGATTGCGGCGCGGACGACTATCTCGTTAAGCCGTTCGTCGAAAACGAGCTCATCGCGCGCCTGCGCGCGCTCCTTCGGCGTGCCGACCGGCCGATCGTTTCCGTTATCGACGTCGGGCGGCTGCGCGTCGACGTTGGGGCGCGCTCCGCGAGCTTCGACGGGAAGCCGGTCGAACTTGGAGCGACCGAGTTCAGGCTGCTGGAGTTGCTCGCGCGCAACGCCGGCATCGCGCTTTCGCGCGCACGGGTTCTGGAGCGCGTCTGGGACTACGATTTCGACGGCTCCAGCAACATCGTAGACGTGTACGTGAGCCAGCTCCGTCGAAAGCTTAAGAAGCTCGGCGCCAACGACGTCATCGAAACGGTTTGGGGCGTAGGATATCGTTTGCGAAATTGATTGCGCGAACGTCGGCATTCTATCTCCTAATTTTCATCGCCGTTTTGATCGCGCTCGACGCGGGCGCTTACGTCTTCATGCTGCGCGAATACGTATCGCTCTTGCAGCCGGCCCTCGGTACTCCGGAGGGCGCTGCGGCCCTTGCGTCGGCGATGCGACGGGTGCTCGTTACGATCGTGGTGCTCGACGTTCCGCTAATTCTCGTGGTAGGCGTCGCATCGTACGCGCTGGCGCGAGCCACGCTGTCGCCGATTTTCGCGGCCCGCGAGCGCGAACGCATTTTTTCCGGCGACGTGGCGCACGAACTCCGTTCGCCGCTGGCGGCGATCGCCGGCATCGCCCAAGCGGCGCGGACGGACGCTTCGCCCGAGAGCCGCAGCGCCTTCGATACGATCGCGGCAAACGCTCTCGACACGTCGGTCATCATCACCGATCTGCTGACGCTCGCGCGCGATCCCGGTCGCGGCGCGCTCCACTGCGAGCCCGTCGACCTGGCCGCGATCGTCGCGCGGTGCGCGCGTGAAGCGGCCCCCGGTGCGAGCGCCCGAGGCATCCGAATCGAGAGCTCGCCGGTTAGCGCAATCGTCGACGGTGACGAGCGCCGTCTGCGCGAGCTGACTCGAAATCTCCTCGAGAACGCCGTGCGCCACGCGCGTGCGGACGTGCGCGTGGCTTCGCTGCGCCACGGGCGCACGTGTGAAATCGTGGTGGAGGACGACGGCGAGGGAATTCCACCCGAAGACCGCGAGCGCGTCTTCGAGCGTTTCTACCGCCGCTCCGACGACGGGGCGGGCACCGGCTTGGGGCTGGCGATCGTCCGCTGGATCGCGGACGCGCACGCGGGCAGCGTCACCGTCGCGCAAGCCGGCGCCGGCGGCGCGCGTTTCGTCGCATCCCTCCCGGCGCACGCCGGCGGCTAACGTGTAGAAGGCCCGAATCCCCGGCCGGCCGGGCCGCCGCGCTCCCATGCCAACCTCAGGAAAACCAACGCGGACAGGGGCGTTCCGAACTTCCTCTAAGAGAGCGGGTCATGCCGTTTCCGTCCCTGCGCGCGTTCGTCGATGCGCTGCGCAAAGCCGGCGAACTTCACACGATCTCCGCGCGCGTCGATCCGTACCTCGAGATCGCCGAAATAACCGATCGCGTCGTAAAGGCGGGCGGGCCCGCCCTGCTTTTCACGCGGGTAAACGGATCGAAGTTTCCGGTGCTGACCAATCAGTTCGGCACGCACCGTCGCATGGCGATGGCTTTGGACGGCTCGGATCTCGGCGAGGTCGCCGCGCGCGTGCGCAAGCTCGTAACCATCACGCCTCCCGGAGCCTCGCTGACCGAGAAGGTCGGTGCGCTCATGCGCCTCGCGCCGCTCCGTAACGCGGTTCCAAAGATCGTTCGCGACGGCAGCGTACACGACGTGATCGTGCGCGAACCCGATCTCACGCAGCTGCCGGTGCTGACGACCTGGCCGCTCGACGCCGGCCCGTTCATCACGCTGCCGCTGGTCATCACCAAAGACCCGCGCACGGGCCGGCCGAACGTCGGCATATATCGCATGCAGGTGTACAACGCCCGCGAGACCGGTATGCACTGGCAGCGTCACAAGCATGGGCGCGCGCACGCCGCGGCGTGGGGCTCCAAGATTCCGGTCGCCGTGGCGATCGGAGCCGACCCGGCGCTCACCTATGCTGCGACCGCGCCGCTGCCGCCAATGCTCGACGAGTTTGCCTTCGCGGGACTGCTTCGCGAGCGACCGGTCGAACTCGTAGCGGCCAAGAGCGTCGACCTGATGGTTCCGGCCGATGCCGAGTTCGTGCTCGAAGGATACGTCGACAACGAGGACGTGCGGGTCGAGGGCCCGTTCGGCGATCATACCGGCGTATACAGTTTGGCCGACCGGTACCCGACGTTTCACGTCACCTGCGTCACGCATCGGCGCAATCCGATTTACGCCGCGACGGTCGTCGGCAAGCCGCCGATGGAAGACGCGTGGTTGGGGAAAGCCACGGAGCGTCTGTTTCTGCCGTTGCTGCAGCTCGTGCTTCCGGAAGTCGTCGACATGAATCTTCCGGTCGAGGGCGGCTTCCACAACCTCGCAATCGTTTCGATTCGAAAATCTTACCCGGGCCACGCGAAAAAAGTGATGAGCGCGCTGTGGGGCCTCGGGCACATGATGATGCTGACGCGCGTCCTCGTCGTCGTCGACGCGGACGTGGACGTACAGGATTCGCGAACGGTCGCCTGGTTCGTTCTCAACAATCTCGCGGCCGATCGCGATCTGGTGATGATGCCGGGCCCGGTCGACGATCTCGATCATGGCTCGAACAGCATAGCCTACGGAACGAAGATCGGCATCGATGCCACCCGCAAGGATGCATCCGAAGGGTACGCGCGCGAGTGGCCTCCCGACATGCGCATGGATCCGGGCACCCGCGCTCGCGTTACCGAGCGCTGGCGCGAATACGGGCTCGACGCGGTCGCGAGCGCGCTGCACGCAACCGACGAATGGTCGGGCCAAGGCCCCCGCGCCTACGCAAAACTCCTGGCCGGCGGTGGGGCGCCGATCGACGGCGGCGCCGACTGAAAATGACGCTCTTTCTCAAAGAAATTCGGATCGAACACACGCTGTTTGCGTTGCCGTTCGCTTACGCCGGTGCGGTGCTCGCCGCGCGAGGCTTTCCGTCGTGGACGGCGCTTGGATGGATCACGCTCGCGGTGCTGGGTGCCCGAACCGCCGCGATGGCCGCGAACCGCTACTTGGACCGGGACATCGACGCCCGCAATCCGCGCACGGCCCGGCGCGCCGTCGCCAGCGGCGCGCTGTCGCCCGCGTCCATGTTGTGGGCGATCGGTGCCGGCCTGATCGTGCTGCTCGCGGCCGCGTGGATGCTCAATCCGCTGTGCGTGAAGCTGATGCCGATCGCGGCCGTCCTGCTGCTGATCTATCCGCTCTGCAAGCGCTTCACCTGGCTGGCTCACTTCGTGCTCGGCGCGGTCGACGCACTGGCCCCGCTCGGCGCCTACATCGGCGTCGCCGGATCGGTGAGCTGGCCCGCAGTGCTCTTGTTCCTGGCGGTGACCGTGTGGGTGGCGGGCTTCGACATCATCTATGCGCTGATGGATCTCTCGGTCGATCGGGCGCAGGGCATCAGGTCGCTTCCGGCACGCTTTGGCGAAGCCAGCGGACGCGTGCTCCCGCTGACGCTGCACGTGATCATGCTCGCGTTGCTCGCATGGGCCGGCCTAGCGGCGCATGCCGGCTGGATTTACTATGCGGGCGTGGCCGCGGCCGTCGTTTTGGTGTTCTACGAAGAGCGGCTGCTCCGCGCCGCCGAAAACGTCTTCGTGCTCAACGAACGCGTTTTCGTTTCGAACATGGCATTTTCGCTGGTTTTCCTCGGGACGACGGTGGCGAGCTATCTCGCCAGCCCGGCCGGGCGTAGCGGCGGATGAGGCGGCGCGCATTTTTGGCCGCGGCCACCGGCGCCGCCGCCGCGAGTACGATCGCGCCCGTGCGCGCGCAGATTCCGCTTCCCAATCAGCAGTTTTTGCAGCAGCTCACGGTCGGGGTTAACGTGACGCTCTCCGGGCCGCTGCAAAAGTACGGAACGGAAGTGGTCCGCGGGGCGCAAGCCGCGGTCGACGAGGCGAATCGTTTTACGACGCCGATCGCCCACGTCTGGGGCATGCGCGCGTTCGACGATCGCAACGACGCCGCGCTGGCGGCGACCAATGCCAGCGTCGCCGCATCCGATCCGAGCATCATCGGCATCGTCGGAAATTTGACGGCGCCGATGACGTTGGCGTCACTTTCACGCTATGCGAACGTCAACTTTGCCGTCGTCGTTCCGACCGTTACGGCGGACGCCGTTACGGCTCGCGGTTTTCACAACGTTTTTCGGCTGCCGGCCAAGGACAGCACTTCCGGCCGGCTGTTCGCGGCCTCGGTGTTGCCCGAGAAGAAAGGCGTTGCGGCGATTGCCGTTGCGCTCGACGGCGACTACGGCTACGACGTGGCGCGCGGATTCGTCCAGCAGGCAAAGTCGGATCGACACGCAGCCGACGTGCTGCTCTTCCCGACCACCGGCGTCGACCCGGGAGCGGCGGCGCGGACCGTCCTCGACCGCAGTCCTGGCTACGTGTTTTTGTGCGGCAAAACCGCCCAGTTGGGACCCGTGGCCGCGGCGCTGCGCCGCGCCGGCTACACCGGCGATTTTGGCGCGAGCGACGGTTTTTACGATAGCGACACGATCGCGACCTACGCTGCGGCTCTCGACGGTGCCTACGTCGCGTCGTCGCTGCCGCCGCTGGAACGGATTCCGAGCGCCATCGCGCTGTTGACCGATTTCGAGCACGAGGTCGGCCCCGTGACCGCATTTTCCGCCTTTGGATACGCGGCGACCCAGTTGCTCATCGCCGCGTCGCAACGCAGCAATGCATCCAACCGGTTCTCGCTGCTCACCTCGATGCAACGCAGCCCAACGTTCATCACGCTCGTCGGTCAGTACAGCTTCAACGTGACCGGCGACCCGCTTATCCCGAACATCTACATTTACAAAATCGGGAAAGACGGGTTCAAGTTTTTGCGTCCGGCGATCCGCACCGGCTTCGTCCTATAGCCGGTTGCGGAAGAACTCGTCCTCCGGCATCACCCGCATGCGGTGCGGCGGCGACACTTTCGGGGTCGGCGCCGAATCCGAATCCTCAACTGCGAGGACGAAGCGCAAACGCCAGGCACCTAACGACAACGTAAAATTCGTTCCTACAATTTCCATGGGCTAGGCCTCCACGCGACGCCACTGTAGAACAGCGAGCGTGCCATAAACGAGCGCGAGAATCGCGAGCATCGGAAGCTCGAGGTGAGGTGCGACCGCCATCGAGCCCGCCGGTTGTCCGTTGACCGTATAGGCCGGGCCGAAGTGCAGGTACGAGAACGGGTCGATCCAGGAGATCGGGGTCACGACTGCGTGGACGACCTGCCCCATCTGCGAACCGTTGAGCTGGAGTTTAGCCAGGACGGTGACGACGATGGCCGCGGGCCACGCCACGCCGAGTATCACGCCGTACGACCGTTTCATCGACGCGGTCGCGGCGCACAGCATCGCGTACCAAGCCGCGTTACCTACCAACCCTAAGACGATGAGGGTCGCGTCGGATGGGCCGAAGGTGAAGTGCGGCGCTTCAATGATCGTATGCGCGACGATCAGGAAGAGCACCGTCATCGCCCAGGCCGCGGCGATGCCGGCTAAATCGACGCCGATCGTTGCCAGCCCGAGCGTTTCCCGGCGAACGGGCTTGGTCAGCGCGACCTCGAGGTGACCGTCGTTTTCGCGGGCGAACGGCGCGCCCAGCAGCGTGCCGACGATCAGACCGACGAACGACGCGATCGCGGCGTAGTAGCCGAAAGACTCGGGGCGATTCGTCTCGACGGTCGTGACCGTTTCCTTCCCGCTCGCACGCGTTTCGACGTGCAGGTCGCCCATCGAAATCGTCTTATGCGGGTGCGTCATGCCGTGGGAAGAGCGTTCGAAAATTTGGATGCGCTTGCCCTGATATCCAAGATCGTCGATGACGACGTGCACGTGATCTTTGGAATTGTCGATCGTCGTGCGCTTGGTTCCGTCGGAAAGCGTCGTATGCACCACCCGGGAGCCCTTGTTGGTTTCTAGGCCGTGGACGAACAGCAGCGCATCGTTCGAGCCGAAGGTGAGCAACGAGAGGCGCAAAGCCAGCAGCAGCACCACCCCCGCGATCAGGACGATTCCCGTCCACTTCAGAACGCCGCGAATCCGCAGCCATTCAACGTAGGTCACGCCGCGCCGCCCTGGGCGACCACGTCCGCCGTTGCATCGGCCGGCGAAACGGCGTACAAGAAGATGTCTTCGAGATTTAGGTCCAAGATGCGGATACCCGCGGCACCGGCGCTCGAAAGGCGCGCCGCAATCTCCTCGGCGCCGGCTACCACGAGCAGGCGCACGATGCGTTCGGTGCGATCGATCCGCGCGACGCGGGGGTCGCCGGCAATACCGTCGAGCGTGTAGGTAACGCCGGGAAAGACGCCCTCGACGATCTTTCGCTCGGCCTTGAGGTCGTCGACTTGTCCTTCGAGCACGAGGCGCCCGCGATTCATAACGGCGATATGTTCGGCCGCGCGTTCGACTTGGCCGATCTGATGCGATGAAAAGATCACGGAGTTTCCGCGCGCCGCCTCGTTGATGATGAGGCTGAGCACGTGGCGCTGGTTAACCGGGTCGAGCCCGGCGGTCGGTTCGTCGAGAATCAGGATTTCGGCATTGCGCGCGAAGGCCAGCGCCACCATAACCGCGGTGCGCATGCCCTTGGAAAGGGTGCGAGCGCGTTTGCGTGCGTCCACGCCGAACTCCCCCAGCAGCACGACGGCGCGGGCGGGCTCGAATTTCGGGAACGCGCGACGGTTCATCTCGACGTGTTCGGCTACCGTCATCCACTCGTAGAGAACGCTGCTCTCCGGAACGTAGGCGATGCGGGCGAAGGTTTCCGGCACGAGCGGCTGTCCGTCGTAGAGAATTTCGCCGGTTGCCGGCCGCGCTAAACCGAGCATGCATTTAAACGCGGTCGTTTTGCCGGCCCCGTTGGGGCCGAGAAGGCCGAAGACGGTTCCGTCCGGGATTCGAAGTGAGAAGCCGTCCACGGCTACAAGCGAGCCATACGTCTTGCGCAGGTTTGAAATTTGAATCGTACTCATCGTTCCTCCGGGAACCACCGGTCGAGTGCAACGTCGATCAATTCGCGAACCTCGTTTCGTGACAGCCCGACCGACTTGGCCTCACGCAACCCGACGTCGAGCGCATCGCGAGCGACGTCGGCGGCCGCCGTCTTGGCCGAGTTCCCCACACCGTCGGATCGAACGAACGAGCCCCTCCCGGGCGCAGTCTCGATCACGCTGTCGCGTTCCAGGTCACGGTAGGCCCGCGCGACGGTGTTCGGATTGATGGTAAGGTCGAGCGCGAGCTGCTTGACGGTCGGGAGCTGTTCGCCTGCCTGCAAGATTCCGAGCGCGACGGATCGCTTAACTTGCTCGATGATTTGCAGGTAGATCGGCACGCCGCTGCGCGGGTCGACCGTTAGTACGGCCGGCATGTCAGTTCGAGCCTTTTAGAACTTCGGGCCCCAGCCTTGGAACAGGCTAGTTCCCATTCGCTCGGGGAGGCGAATCGTGGTGCGGGCCTCACGGGCATTCTCGGAGTCGGAGTTCGTGATTGCAAAGCGCGTCATAGTGGTCGGGTCCTTTCAAAGTCTAGCACCAATCTGCTGTCGTACTAGTACACTAGTACAATAGTGCATGAATACGGAGCCTGTCAACCCCCTCCCGGTAAATCCTGGGAAAAGCCGCCCGAGAGGAAAGCGCGCCCGTCGCCTCCCAGAAGGCTGGGGTGCAGCAATCCCTGTTCGCGGGTCCCGGTTCGCTGAGAGATCCGTCGGAGCGTGTGGCCTTCTGGCTCACGATGGTCTGCGCGCTCCCAGCGGCGCTGCTGATCGGGTACGTGCTCCACGAATCGATCGGGGCGTCCCAGGTCGCCCTCTTCATCGTTATCGCGATGGTCTACGTCACGCTCGCGCGAGGACGGCTGCTCGGTTCGAGCGTGCGCGTTCACGAAACCCAGTACCCGCGCGTTTTCGCCATCGTAAAAAGAGCCTGCGCGGCGTTGGCGATTCCGATGCCGCTGGTGTTCGTGCGCGAGGACAACTACGTTCCGGTTGCCGCCCTCGGTTTTGGCGAGCCCTATGCGCTGGTTCTCTCCAGCCACTGGACCGAGGTCTTCCGCGACGACGAGCTCGCCTTCATGATCGGCCGCGAGCTCGGGCACATTGCTGCCGGTCACACGCGTTTTCTTTCGCTGCTCAGCGTCAACGGCAAAGAAAACCCCCTGATCGCGCTGATTTTCGGCGGCTGGCTGCGGCGCTGCACGATGACGTGCGACAAGGTGGGCCTGCTGTGCTGCGGTACGCTGGATGCGGCGATCCGCGCGATCGGGGTCGCCGAGTTTCACGAGTTCGGGCGCAAAGTCGACTATGCGGCATTCGCCGAGCAGCACGCCGAAATCGAAGCGGACACGATTTCGCG
>JBDTDR010000066.1:0-3304 GCA_039922955.1 Candidatus Tumulicola sp. | reverse complement strand
CGTCATCAAGCGTTTTCAATGGGAACGAGTGATCCTCTGCGCCTGGTATTCCGTGCGTCGAAGTCGTCGCACCGAGTGCGATCACGAGTTGATCGTATTCAAGTACGATACTTCGATTATCGATAGGATGCTGCAACTCGACGACACGCTTGTTAAAATCGACGCCCGTGATTTCGCCTAATTCGAAAAGACTATGCTGCAGCGCAACACGAAGCGGCTGCGCGATATGGCGTGGTTCAACCGCTCCGCTCGAGACTTCCGGTAGCATTGGCGTAAACAGCATGTAGTTCGCGCGATCCACCACCGTCACGTGGGTGCGCAATCTATCGCGAGAACGTTCCAAGGTCCGTGCGACCGTGAACCCGCCAAATCCGGTTCCAAGAATCACGATATGGGTCGAAATCACGTACGTTCTAGCTCGCTCACGCAAACGTTTCGTACGTGTGAAGCATCAGCCGCGCTTTCGCAAGCGCCACGTGAGCACAAATCCAAGCCCGAGCGCAGCCAGCACCAACAGCCCTCGCGCTGTCGCAATACGGCCTTCCGCTCGAGGATCGCGCATGTAGCGATATTCGGGAAACTTACCCGACGAGGTCGCGCCGCGGTCGTCCAAGGCCATTTTCACAAGCTGAACGGGGTGCAACGCTTGCCGATCGGTCGTCTGCGAGATCTGCTCGCGGCAAGAAAACCCGGTCGCGACGATGACCGTATCGGCGGCGGCGGCACGCACCGCCGGCAGCAGGCGACGCTCGCCGACCGCCATCGAAACCTTGTAATGGTCGCCCTTCTCAAAACCGAACGCACCGCACATTCCACAGCAACCCGAGTCGGGGAATGAATAGTCCACGCCGAGCTTTTTGAGCAGTCTCTCTTCGGCGGACACATCCAGCACCGAGCGCTGGTGACAGTGCGCATGCGCGACGACCTTGCGCTTAAGTTTCGGTGGCTGATAATGCGGAGCGTGCTTCTCCAGGAACTCACTGATCAAAAAGGTTTGCTTCTTGAAACGATTAGCATCTTCGTTGCCGTGCAATAGATTCGACATCTCGTCCCGGAACACGGAGACGCAGCTTGGCTCTAGACCGACGATACAGGTGCCTGCTTCGATCTGCGGTTTGAGTGCAGCGATGATCTCGTGCAACATCGTTTTGGCCAAGTCGAGCATCCCATAGTCGTAGAGCGGCCGGCCGCAGCAGAGCGCAACCTTCGGAATGGTCACGTGGAACCCGGCATCCTCGAGCACTTCGACGGCGGCCTGTACTGTTGTGGGATGAAAGTTATTATTCCACGTATCAGGCCACAAAATGACGTCCGGCTTCCCGACGTTGCGCGGCGGCCGCGCCGCAAACCACGCCCGGAACGTCTGCGGTGCAAACACAGGGATGCGCCGCTGCGGTGCCATCGTTGCAGCTGCCTTCGCGAGGTCGCGCAGTATCGGGGTTTGGGTGAAAAAGTTGACCAGGGCTGGTGCGAGTGCTGCTGCTTTCGCCCACCAATACATCAATCCGAACGCGTACGCGGCCATCGGCCGGCGGCGACCTTCGTAGTAATGCGAAAGAAATTCCGCCTTGTACGTCGCCATGTCCACGTTGACCGGGCATTCGCCCTTGCAGCCTTTGCAGGCGAGACACAGATCGAGGGCCTCTTTGACCGTCTCGTCCTTCCAACCGTTCTTGAGCGGATTGCCCTCCAACATCTCGAAGAGCAGTCGCGCGCGCCCGCGGGTCGAGTGCATTTCCTCTCGCGTCGCCATGTAACTCGGGCACATCACACCCGAATCGTGCTTGCGGCATTTTCCCGTGCCGACGCAGCGGTTGGCGGCAAACGCAAAGCTGCCATTGTCCTCGCCGAAACCGAAGTGTGTCTCAGGCTCCCAGGGCGCGTAGTGCGTCCCCCAGCGCAGGTTTTCATCAAGCTTGTAGGGGTACACGACCTTGCCGGGATTCATCTTGTTCTGTGGATCCCATATCGCTTTGAATTCGCCGAACGCTTTGACCAGCTCGTCGCCGAACATGATCGGCAGCAACTCACCGCGAGCTTGACCGTCGCCATGCTCGCCCGATAAGGAGCCGCCGTATTTTACGCACATGTGTGCCGCTTCGGTGACGAACTTGCGGTATTTGGCGATTCCATCTGCCGTATACAGGTCGAAATCGATGCTGCAATGCAAGCAACCCTGACCGAAATGTCCGTACAGCGACGCGTGATAACCGTACGTCGTCATGAGTTTTTGGAAATCGCGGATGTAGGCGCCGAGCTTATCGGGACCGACGGCAGAGTCTTCCCAGCCGGGATAAAAATCGGGTAGATTCGGAATCTTCGAGGTCGAGCCGAGTCCGGACTCGCGGATCTCCCAGAGCAGCTTCTGTTCATGCTCGTCATCGAAGCGCTTCATGCTCGGCACGATGTCGCGCTTTTTGAACGCTTCCATGAGCCCGTCGGCCTGCTGGTCTGCTTCCTGCGCGCTGTCAGCGCCGAACTCGACGATGAGCCATGCGTTGCCGTCAGGAAACATCGCGCGGCCCTTGGTCGACATGCCTTTGTCATGCATGTACGTGAACATGCTCGTATCAAGGCCTTCCAACGCGATTGGGCCGTGGGTGTTGCAAAAGGGAACGTGATCAGCGGCGGTCGCGATGTCTGAGAATCCAAAGACGACGAGCGTGCGGCTCGGCGGACTATGGACCAGTCGCAATGTCGCTTCCAGCACCGTCACGCAGGTGTTTTCGGTTCCAATGAGCGCGCGGGCAACGTTGAAGCCGTGCTCGGGCAAGAGCTCCTGCAACGGATAGCCGGAAACCAAGCGTGGGATTTTAGGAAAGCGCGCCCGAATTTGGTCGCCATACTGATCCCGAATGTCGCGCAACTTGGCGTAGATCTCGCCGCGTCGGCCGCCTTCGGCAATGATCTTTTCGAGCTGTTTATCGGTCGTCGGCCCGACCCGCATGCGCAGGCCGTCGTAGGTGAGGATTTCCAGCTCCTCGATGTTGTCATCGGTCTTGCCGGCCATGATCGAATGCACGCCGCAGGAGTTGTTGCCGATCATGCCGCCAAGCGTGCAATGGTCGTGTGTCGCGGGGTCGGGGCCGAAGGTAAGGTGATGCCGCTCCGCCGCGTCGCGCAGATTATCGAGCACGACGCCGGGGAGGACGCGCGCCTCTTTCTTCTCCGCGTCGAGGGAAACAACGCGGTTCATGTATTTGGAGAAATCGAGCACGACGGCGACATTGCAGGTCTGCCCGGCGAGGCTCGTCCCGCCGCCCCGCGCCAGCACCGGCGCGCCGTGGCGGCGGCAGAGCGCAAT
>JBDTDR010000065.1:0-30428 GCA_039922955.1 Candidatus Tumulicola sp. | reverse complement strand
GGTTCCTTTTTTTTTGGCCAATCTGAAGCTTCCATGCCCAAGACCGAGTACTGGCAGTGGTACGTCGAGGAATCGGCGCCCACCGAACGGCACCACCACGCGATCGATCGCATCTATTTCGCGGGGCGTTCGGATTTTCAGCAGATTGCCGTGATCGGCACGCCGGTTTTCGGCAAGATGCTGATTCTCGACGGCGATACGCAAAGCTCTCAGGCCGACGAAAAGATCTATCACGAAACGCTCGTGCATCCGGCCTTGGCGGCGGCGGCCGACCGTCGCGACGTGCTCGTGCTGGGCGGCGGCGAGGGGGCGACGCTGCGCGAGGTCTTGCGCTCGCCCGACGTGCGGCGCTGCACGATGGTCGACATCGACGGCCTGGTGGTCGATCTCGCGAAGCGGTATCTCCCGGAATGGTCCGACGGCGCGTTCGACGATCCGCGCGCGCGGGTGATCGTCGGCGACGCGCTGGCGTTCATGCGCGACGACCGCGACCGGTACGGTGCGATCGTTTCGGATCTCACCGAACCGCTGGAAGATTCGCCCAGCAACGTGCTGTTCAACGAAACGGTCTTTGCGTTGATCAAATCGCGCCTCGCCGAGGGCGGTGTTTACGTGCTGCAGGCGAGCACGGCTGCGTTTCACAACGCCTCGTTGCACTGCAAGATGGCGCGCACGCTCCGGCGCCACTACGCGCACGTGGCTTCGTTCCTCACGCACGTACCGGCCTTCGACACCGACTGGGCGTTTCTCGCGTGCAGCGATCGCATCGACGTCGCGACCCTCGATCCGGACGCGATCGACGCGTACTGCGCCGGATTGCGCGGCGAGAACTTCTTCTACGACTCGGTGACTCACCGGCGGATATTCTCACTGCCGCTCTATCTGCGCCGATGCCTGGCCGCCGCCGGAGATACGTTTTAATGAACCGGCGCTTCGAAGGAAAAACCGCCGTCGTAACCGGCGCCGGCACCGGGCTCGGGCGCGCGATGGCGCTCGCCTTTGGGCTCGAAGGAGCCGACGTCTGCGCGATCGGGCGCCGTCAGGAAAAACTCGACGAAACCGTCGAAGCGATCCGCAACGGCGGCGGCAAGGCGTTCGGCCTCGCGGCGGACGTGCGCGACCCGGCGCGCGTGGCGGCGGTGATGAATGACATCGCGCAGCGCACCGGACGCATCGACGTGCTGATCAACAACGCGGCCGGAAACTTCGTTTGCCCGTCGGAGGAGCTGTCGCCCAACGGTTTCAAGAGCGTCGTCGACATCGTGTTGCTGGGCACGTTTCACTGCACGCGCTTTGCCTTCGAGGCGCTGCGCGCCGTCGGGGGCTCGATCGTGAATATCGTCGCCGCCTACGCGTGGAGCGGCGAGCCGGGAGCGGTGCATTCCGCCTCGGCCAAAGCCGGCGTGCTCGCGATGACGCGGACCCTCGCGGCGGAATGGGGCCGCTTCGGCATCCGCGTGAATGCAATCTCGCCCGGACCTATTCATACCGAAGGAACCGACGCGAACTTGTGGAGTGTCGGAAACGTCGAAGAGGCGGTTCGCAAAACCGTGCCGCTGGGCCGCTTGGGAGAGCCCGACGACGTCGCCCGCGCGGCCGCGTGGCTTTGCTCCGACGAGGCCGCCTGGATCAGCGGAGCGACGCTGACGGTCGACGGCGCGCAGTGGCTCCACGGCGGGACGCTCAACTTCCGCGAAGCCTACGACTCGACCCAGGCGAGGATGACGGGTGAAAAACCGGGATAGAGGCGTTCCTCCCCGGAAAACCCGCCTACCATGGCCATCGATTTCAGCCACGCCCCGCACGCCTGGGAAAAGGAGCGGGGGAACTTCGTCCTGTTGCTCGATTTGAAGCTCGAGAAAGTCGAACGCGGCAAGGCCGTGATGCGCCTGCCGTTTCGGCCGGAGATCACCAACGGAACCGGGGCAGTCCACGGCGGTGCGATCGTTAGCCTGTGCGACACGGTCTTTTACGTCGCGCTGGCGTCGATCTTCGGGCGCGAGCAAGACACGACGACCGTCTCGCTGCAGTGCAATTTTCTCGCGCCGGCGCTGCCGCCCAACGATTTGATTGCCGAAGCGCGCGTGCTCAAACCCGGGCGCCGCGTGGTGTATGGCGAAGTCAACGTGCACAGCGGCGAGAAGCTCGTGGCCCACGCCACGCTCAACTTCCTGAACAGCTACCCCGCCGAGAAACCGAAGCGCGACCCGCTCGAGGCGCGATGACGGCGTCCGGCCAAGCGCTACGGCGCACCGCGCTCTACGAGGAACACGCGCGCCTCGGCGCGCGGCTGGTTCCGTACGCCGGATTCGAGATGCCGGTCCAGTATGCCGGCATTCTCCAAGAGCACGACGCGGTGCGCCGGCGCGCCGGCCTTTTCGATCTCTCGCACATGGGGCAGTTCGAGCTCACCGGCGAGCGGGTTGCGGAGTGGGCCGACACGCTCACGATCAACGCGGTTGCCACCATGAAGCCGCTGCAGGCGCGCTACAACATCTTCTGCAACGAGCGCGGGGGCGCCCACGACGACACGATATTCTACCGGCTCGAAGGGCGCTGGATGCTCGTCGTCAACGCCTCCAACGCCGACAAGATGTGGGCGCATCTCAACGCGCACGCGCCTGCGCAAGGCGTGCGGCTCGAGAACCGGCACGGCGCGCGCGCGTTGATTGCCATACAAGGGCCAAAATCGGTGGCGATGCTGCAGCCCCACGTCGGCGTGAATCTCGCCGCCATGAAGTATTACTTTTGCGTTGAGGACCGGGTTGACGGCGTGCCCGCGATCGTCGCGCGCACCGGCTACACGGGCGAGGACGGTTTCGAGTTGTTCGTCGACAACGATCGAGCGCCCGGCATTTGGAAGGCGTTGCTGCGCGACCACGCCGGCGAAGGGCTCGAGCCGTGCGGTCTGGGTGCGCGCGACGTGCTCCGGCTGGAAGCCGGCATGCCGCTCTTCGGCCACGAGCTGACCGAAGATATCACGCCGGTTCAGGCCGGGCAAACGTGGGCGCTCAAAATGAGCAAGCCGCAGTTCCTCGGACGCGAGGCGCTCGCCGCACAACTCGCGAGCGGCGACTTTTCGCGCATTGCCGGTCTGATCATGGACGGCCGCGCGCCGGCGCGCGAAGGCTATGCGGTCTGGTTTCAGGGGCGCGCCGCCGGCGAAATCCGCAGCGGTTCGCGGGCACCGTCGGTCGGAAACAAGAACGTCGCCACGGCCCTCCTGGCGCCCGAGGCTGCAACCATCGGTACGGCTCTCGAGGTCGAGATTCGCGGCGCGATGCATCCCGCGACGGTCGTGCCGTTGCCGTTTTACAAACGTCCGCAATAATCCGCGAACGGGAGATTACATACGTGGCGCAACCGGAAAACCTGCTGTACAGCAAAGAACACGAATGGGTGAAGATCGACGGCGACACGGCCACGATCGGGATCACCGAACACGCGCAAAACTCCCTCGGCGACATCGTGTACGTCGAGCTTCCCAAAGTTGGGGCGAAGATCGATCAGTTCGGCACCGCCGGCGTCATCGAATCCGTCAAGGCGGTTTCGGACCTGTTTACGCCGATCTCGGGCGAAGTGCTCGAAATCAACGGCGCGCTCGCCGACGACCCGGCAGCCGTCAACAAAGAGCCCTACGACGGCGGCTGGCTGTTTAAACTTCGCGTTTCGAATCCGGCCGAAACCGCCAAACTTCTGGGCGCCGCCGATTACGAGAAATTCGCGGCGGAGTAGCGTGTACGCACCGCATACCCCGCGCGATATCGCGCAGATGCTGGCTGCCGTCGGCGTGGGATCGCTCGAAGAACTGCTGCGCGTGCCCGATGGGCTGGCGCTCAAAGAATCGCTCGATGTCGTCCCGGCGCTGCCCGAGTACTTGATCGGGCGCCGGTTCGATCACTTTGCGAAGAAGAATGCGGGGAGCGGCTACCGCTCGTTTCTCGGCGCTGGCGCGTACCGGCACTACGTGCCGCCGGCGATTCCGGCGCTGGCGATGCGCGGCGAGTTCCTGACCGCCTACACGCCGTATCAAGCTGAAGTCTCGCAGGGTTACCTTCAGGCCATCTACGAGTGGCAGACCTACATCTGCTTGCTGACCCGCATGGACATCTCCAACGCATCCGTGTACGACGGAGCGACTGCGCTCGCCGAAGGCGCGATCATGGCGTTCAACGCGACCGGCCGTCGCAAAATCCTCGTATCGCGTGCGGTCCATCCGAACTATAGAGCGGTGCTGAAGACCTATTGTGACGGCCTCGACGTCGAGATCGACGAGATCGGATACACCGCCGGAGGCGTCACCGATCTGGCGGAACTCGAGGAAGCCGTCGCGCGTAAGGAGTACGCCGCGGTGGCGCTGCAGTCGCCGAATTTCTTTGGCAACGTCGACGTGCTTTCCAGCGCCGCGAGCGATGCGGTCCGCGACAGCGAGACGATCGCGATCGCGGTCGTTGCCGAAGCGCTGGCGCTGACCGCGCTGGCGACGCCCGCCTCGTGGGGCGCCGCGATCGTGGTCGGCGAGGCGCAGAGTTTCGGCGTGGCCGTCGCCTATGGCGGGCCGTACGCCGGCTTCATCGCCTCGACGCAGGAACACCTGCGCCGCATTCCCGGCCGTCTGGTTGGGAAAAGCGTTGACGGCGCCGGCCGCACCGCGTACGTGCTGACGCTGCAGGCGCGCGAGCAACACATTCGCCGGGAACGCGCGACCTCGAACATCTGCACCAATCAAGCCCACTGCGCCCTGATCGCCACGATCTACCTCGCCCTCATGGGGAAAACCGGCTTGCGCGACGCGGCCGCGCTCAATCTGGAGCGCTCGCGCGAACTCGCCACCGCGGTGTCGAGCGTAGACGGCGTTGCGCTCAAATTTCCGGCGCCGTTCTTCAACGAGTTTGCCGTCGATGTGGGCGCGAACGCGGCCGACGTCCTCATGCAGCTCGAAAAGCGCGGCATTCTCGGCGGCGTCGATCTCGGACGCTTTTATCCCGAACTCCGAACGTGCGTGCTGATGACCGCCACCGAACTGACGACGACCGGCGATATCGACGCGCTCGCTTCCGCGCTGAACGAGGTGGTTCATGTCCGCGCCGGCGTTTGACCGCACCGCCTCGCCGCCGATCTTCGAACTCGGGCAGGAGGGACGCGCGAACCGGTACCTCGAGCCGGGCAAACCGCTCGACCGTTTTCTGCCCGCGTCGCTGTTGCGCGACGATCTGCCGCTGCCCGACAATAGCGAGCTCGACGTGGTACGGCACTACACCAAACTCTCGCAGCGCACGTTCGGCATCGATCTCGGCTTTTATCCGCTCGGTTCGTGCACGATGAAATACAACCCGCGCGTTAACGACGCGATGGCGGCCAAGCCCGAGTTCGCCGAGCTGCACCCGTATACGCCCGACGGGCTGGCGCAGGGCGCGCTGCAGGTGATGTACGAGCTGGAACGCAGCTTGAGTTCGCTCTTCGGAATGGCCGCGTTCTCGCTCAATCCGGCGGCCGGCGCGCATGCGGAGCTGGCCGCGCTGCTGATCGCGAAGCGGTACTTCAAAGACCGCGGCGAGACGGGACGCGACAAAGTCATCGTTCCCGACACGGCGCACGGCACGAATCCCGCCTCGGCGGCGATGTGTGGATTCAAAGTGATCTCGCTGCCCAGCGACGAGCGCGGCCGGGTTAGCGTCGCCGAGCTGGCCAAGGTGCTCGGACCCGACACGGCCGTCTGCATGATGACCAATCCCAACACGCTGGGGTTGTTTGAGGACCACATCCAAGAGATCACGGCGGCCGTGCACGCGGCCGGCGGCCTCATGTACTACGACGGCGCCAACGCCAACGCGTTGATGGGCAACGCGCGTCCGGGCGACATGGGCTTCGACCTCATGCATCTCAACACGCACAAGACGTTTACGATCCCGCACGGCGGCGGCGGCGCGGGCCACGGCCCGGTTGGCGTTGCCGCGCACTTGGTCGAATACTTGCCGACGCCCGTGGTCGTTGCGACCCCGAAGGCCAACGGCGAATCGGCGGCGTCGCCCAGCGACCGGATGTCGTTTCGCCTCGACTTCGACCGGCCGAAATCCATCGGACCGATGCGATCGTTCTGGTCGAACTTCGCGCACGCGGTTCGCGCGCTCGCGTACGTCTATGCCAACGGTGCCGACGGCCTCAAGCGCGTTTCGCAACTGGCCGTGCTCAACGCGAACTATCTACGCGTGCGGATCGCCGAGTTCTTGGAAACGCCGTACCCCGAGATCTGCCGTCACGAATTCGTGGTGTCGGCGCAAAGCTTAAAAAAGGCGACCGGGGTGCGCGCACTCGACCTCGCCAAGGCGTTGCTCGACCGCGGTTTCATGGCGCCGACGATGTACTTTCCGCTGATCGTTCCCGAGTGCTTGATGATCGAGCCGACCGAGACCGAGTCGAAAGAAACGCTCGATTCGTTCGTCGAAGCCCTGCGCGCGATCGTGGCCACGGCCAAGTCGAATCCCCAAGAGCTCTTCGACGCCCCGGTCAACACGGTCGTGGGCCGGGTGGACGAAACGCGCGCCGCCCGCCAGCCGGACCTGCGGTGGACGCCCGCACCCGAAAAAGGGTAGTCCTTCCGGCAGGCACTTCGGGGGAGCGGACGCTATAATGAGGTTAATAAGGGGGGCTAATTTCGGCCCCCTTGCACGTCCCCAAAAGCACAGGTTAAAGCGACATGCGGATCAAGTACGAGGTGTCAGCCGGCGGACTGCTGTTGCGTCCCCGCGACTCCACGTATGACGCGCTGTTGATCGGGCGCGGCACGCCGCCGCGCATTTGGACGCTGCCGAAAGGACACGTCGAAGCGCGCGAATCGAACGAGCAAGCGGCGCTACGCGAAGTGCGCGAAGAGACCGGCTGCTGGGGTGAAATCATCGCGCGCCTGAACGAAATCTCGTACTGGTTCTACGTCGGCAAAGCCAAGCACCGGAAGTCCGTGACGTTCTACCTGATGCGCTACATTTCGGGAGATCCCGCAAACCACGACCACGAGGTCGATGAAGCGCGTTGGTTCGACTTGCTGCAGTCGCGCAAGACGCTAAAATACGTCAACGAAAAACGTCTGGTGGACATGACGCTCGAATTTCTGGTGGCCAATCCGGCCGCGTTTGGCGACGTCCCGATCGTCGCTCGGACGGCCGAGCAGAAGTCATCTTGAACGACGTCGCGCCCCCCGCGGGCTCGGCGGCGGTGCTCGACGGGGGTAGCTGCCGCGTGCAGCTCGACGTCTTCGACGGTCCGCTCGACTTGCTGCTCGGCCTCATCAAGGAACGGCAGCTCGACATCGCAACCGTCCCGCTGGCGACCGTGGCCGAACAGTATCTTGCCTACGTTCGCGCGATGCAGTCGCTCGACGTCGAGGTTGCGGCCGAATACTTGGTCATCGCGGCGACGCTCGTCTTCTTAAAATCCAAAGCGCTGCTGCCGCCGATTCCCCAGGAGTTCGTCGACGACGATTCGGATACGCCCGAGCAAGTCGAGGAACGCCTGCGCCGCCGGCTGATCGCGTACTCGAAGTATCGCGAGCTGGGCGAACAACTGCGGACGCGCCAAGCCGAGGCCGGTGGCTATTTCTTTCGGGAGTCGGGTGACCCCAGCAGTCAAATCGCGCAGCGCTACGCCATCGATCCCGAGAAACTCAAGCGTGCCTTCATCGCGATGCTGAGCGCGGCTCGTCCCGAGAAACGCTCGATCGCCCGCGAACGCGTTTCGCTGATCGCCTCGATGGACTACATTACGCGCCGCGTGAAGGAGTACGGCGAGGTGTCGTTCTCGGCGCTTTGCCACGAGCTCGGGATGACGCGCGAAGTCGTCATCGTAACGTTCCTGGCGATATTAGAACTCATCCGGCGTCACCGGATCGCCGTCGAACAAGCCGAGCTATTCGACGACATCCGGCTTCTGCCGATCGCCGGCAACGCGCGCGGTCTGGCGGCCGAAGGATGACGTCCGTGCAAGACGCGCTGACTGAAAACCAAGCGGATGCCGCGGCGATCGAAGAGGCGGTACTGCGCTTGCAGCGTCCCGTCGAAGCCCTGCTGTTCGTTGCCGGCGAGCCGCTCTCAATCAAGCAGATTGCGAAGCTGGTGCGCGCGGCAGAGACGGAGGTGGCCGCAACGCTGGCGCAAGTCGCCGCCGAGTACGCCGATCGCGGCGTCGTCCTGCGCGAAGTCGGGGGCGGCTATCGTTTTGCGACGTCGCCGCTGGCACGCGATGCCGTGGAAGCCTATCTCTTGCCCCCAAAGACCAGCTTGTCGACGCCCGCGCTCGAAGCGCTGGCAATCGTGGCCCACATGCAGCCGGCAACCAAAAGCGAGATCGAGGCCATCCGCGGCGTCAACTCCGATAGCGTCGTGAGCACGCTGCTCGACCGCGACCTGATCGCGGAGGCGGGCCGTAAAGACGTCGTCGGCCGCCCGATGCAATATCGCACCACGCCGTTTTTTCTGGAGTCTTTCGGGCTGCGTTCGCTCGACGATCTCCCCGAACCCGAGTTGGACCCGGGGCAACCGCTCGAACTCAATCTGCCCGAGACGCCCGCGAGCTAGGGGCTCGAGTGCGTATCGGCCTGCACGTTCGCGTGGCGGGCGGACATGCGAAGGCGGTGGAGCATGCCAAGGCGGCCGGCTGCACCGCCCTGCAAATTTTCTCAACCAATCCGCGCAGTTATCGCCCAAGCGCAATCGATCTTCCGGCACTGGAAACGTTCGCGCGTTTGCGCCGCGACGCCGGGCTCGACCCGTGCGTGATTCACACCCCCTACCTGATCAATCTGGCAAGTGAGGACCCGAAGATCTATGCGGGTTCGCTGCGCCTGCTTCAAAGCGATCTCGCCGTCGCGGCGCGGGGTGGGATGCGCTTGGTGAACACGCATCTCGGCTCGTATGGAACGCGCGATCGTGACGAGGGCTTCGTCGCCATCTGCCGCGCGTTGGAAGCGGCGCTGGCAGACATCGAACCGGGCGTTTTTCTGGTGCTCGAAAATTCCGCCGGGGCCGGAAACCTCGCGGGCGGAACGCTCGACGAGCTCGGGGCGCTCGTGAAGACGGTCGACCATCCGCAGCTGGGAGTCTGCCTCGACACGGCCCACGCGTGGGCGGCCGGCTATGAAATCGATTCGCAACCCGGCGTCGATCGGTTCATCGACGCGGCCGGCGAACGCATCGGGATCGAGCGGGTGTTGATGTTCCACTTCAACGATACCGAAGTGCCGCTGGGAGCGAGCCGCGACCGGCACTGGCACATCGGTGAAGGCAAGATCGGGTTCGATGGCTTTCGGGCGCTGCTCGCGCGGCCCGAGCTGCGCGAGAAGACCGCGATACTCGAAACTCCGGGCGACGACGCGGACGACATCAGGAACGTGCAGACGATCCTTTCGATCGAGCGCGGTGCTGCCGGCGGATCGGCGTAAGCGCGGTCGTTACGTTACGCGCAGATGCGGCAGGCGCATCTCCGTGACGGCGAACAGCGCGGAATCGGCGCGCTGAACCTTGAGCCGAAGCGCGATATCGGAGATATCCTGAACGAACGGAGTGGAGCGGATTGGATCGTGAAACATGCTGGCCTCGTGGACGGAAAGTAACCTGTTATTATGATACAATGGTTAGAGTAACTTGTCAACCTATTTTGATGGTGCTAAACTGAACTTGATGGCCGTGCCCGAATCCAACCAAGCGCCCGAGCGGCTCGACCTGCTGCGGCGCTTCATCAACACCCTGGACTACCCGGTCGGGCCCGATGAGCTCGGCTCGCCCGAGGCGGCCTCGAGATGGTGCAAGGCGCAGGGTTTGCCTCCCGTTTCGAACCAGCGCGAGCTCGACCGGTTGCGCGCCTTCCGCGAAGCCCTGCGTGAGGTGCTGTTCGCGAACAACGGCCCGGGCGATCCGAGCCCCGCCTGGGAGGGGATGCGGCCATTTCTCGGCGCCGCTCGGTTCGGCGCGGTGCTCGACGGCGCGCGGGGGCTCGCGCTCGAGCCCGCGGGCGCGGGCGCCGAGCGCGCCATCGCGATGATGCTGGCGATCGTCTACGACGCGCTTTCAGCCGGAACGTGGGGGCGTTTGCGGGCTTGCCGCAAGAGCAGCTGCCGGTTCGCGTACTTCGATCGCTCGAGAAATGGGTCGCGGGCCTGGTGCAGCATGGCGGTCTGCGGAAACCGGGAAAAAGCCCACCGCCGGCGTTCGCGTGAGCGGCCGGACCAGCCCGAGTAAGGCCGCGCCGGGCCGTTTCGTCGCGCACTTCGACGTCGACGCTTTTTACGCGAGCGTGGCGGTCCGCGACGATCCTGGCTTGCGCGGCAAGCCGGTCGCGATTGCCGGAAGAAGCCGGCGGGCGGTCGTGTTGACCGCGTCGTACGAAGCGCGTCCGTTTGGCGTGCGCTCCGCGATGCCGCTGTACAAAGCGTTATCGGCTTGTCCGAATCTGGTGGTCGTCGCGCCGGACATGGGAAAATACAAGGCGGTTTCGCGCGAAATCTTCGCGGTGTTCGGCGCGCGAGGCCACGCGGTCGAAGGGCTTTCGATCGACGAAGCGTTCGTCGACGCCGGCGACGCCACGTTCGAGGCCGCTCGCGCGCTGGCCGTCGCGATTCGGCGCGACGTTCTTGAATCGACCGGGCTCACCGTCAGTGCGGGCGTCGCCGCCGGAAAAATGATCGCGAAGATCGCGTCCGATTCGTGCAAACCCGACGGGTTGCTCGCGATCGCGGCGGGTGACGAAGCGGAGTTTCTCGCGCCGCTGCCGGTGGGTCGTCTGTGGGGCATCGGCCCCAAGACGCAGGCGCGGTTAGGCGCCTTCGGCATCGCGACGATCGGCGATCTCGCCGCGCTTGACGAAGCGCGTCTGAGCGAATTCTTCGGGTCGTGGGGAACGCAGGTGCGCGAACTGGCTCGCGGGTTCGACGCGCGCCGGGTCGAGCCCGAACGCGAGACCAAATCGATTTCGACCGAGGAGACGTTCGAGTACGACGTGCGCGACGAGCAGGAACTGATCGCCGTGTTGCGCGCGCAGGCCGTCGAGCTGGCCGAAAAACTCGATCGCGAAAACGCCGGCGCGCGAACCGTCGGCGTGAAGATTCGGCGCGCCGATTTCACGACCGTCGGACGCCAAACGCATCTGACCGAACCGACGCGCGCCGCCCGCCGCATCTTTCACGCCGCCGTCGCGTGCCTGCGGCGAGCCCGGCTCGACGGCGCGCCGGTTCGCCTGCTCGGCACGCGGGTAGCCTCGCTGGTCGAAGGCGCACCGCTGCAGATCGGCCTTTTTTCCAAAGGCCTTTAGAAAGATTCCTAAATGTGGTCGGCGTGCCAGCATGGGTCGGACGCGGCCGACGCCGCCAACGCGCTCACGGCGAGGGCGCCGGCGGGGGAGAGCGGCGCGGCCATGAAAATCGCTTGGCGCCGTTTGCGAACGGTCCCGGGCGGCAATAATTCCCGCGCGCTGCCGGGCGGGAGCCACCCGACGACCCGGCGCAGGTCGCCGGCGGCCGCGCGCAGCAGCGCCGGGACGATCTCCGCCGCCGCATCGTCGGCGAAGCCGAACTCGTCGAGCGCGTACGCGTCGCGTTCGGGGTCGCGCGCGCCCAGCACGTAGGCGCTGATGCCGCGCCCCGGTCGCCGCACGACCAAGTTCGTCGGCTGGCCGCCGGCCCGTTCGGAACCCTGGCGCATTCGCATCAGCATCCAGTCCCACGCCAAGGGCGTGCGCAGAAATCCCGCCGGCCGGCGGCGCTCGCAGCGGTCGAAGCAGCGCCGCACGGCGTCCCAGTCACGTTCCTCCAAAGGGGCGAGGTTGAGGCGCGCCGCGGGCAATCCATCGGCTCGCAGCGAGACCTCGCGCGACGGCAGTTCGGTGAAGCCGAGTGCCGCGTAGAATTGGGGCCGAATGTCGGAGAAGAGGTAGGCGACGTCGCAACCTGAAGCGCGCGCGCGGTCCAGTTCGCTGCCGAGCATCACGCTGGCGTAGCCGTGGCCGCGGCGTTCGGGGGGCGTAAAGACGGCACCGATTCCGACCGCGCGCAAACGGTGCGCGCCGGCGTGCATGACGCGTTCGTAGCGTTTGAACGACGCGAGCATCGTCGCGCCGTCGAACAAACCGGCCGTGCGATAGTGCCGCCGGCCGTAGGGGCTACGCGCGATTTCAAGCGTGTGCGCGGCGTAGGTGCCGAAATCGCGGCGTCCCGCCCACAGCGCCGCCGTTTGCGGCAAGACCTGGCGCGCGTAGTCATCCGGCTCGATGTCCCGCAGCCGCATCATCCCTCCTGCGTTCCTGGCAGGCGGGCCCTTCGCAACTCTTCGAAAAGCTCCGGGGCGGCAACGCCCTTGCTCGGCTTCTGCGACGCGGTGACGAGGGCGCTTACGCGCGCGCGCCGCAGCGCGTACACCAAGGCCTGACGTTCGCGGGCGTTATATTTTTCGCGCGCCTTGTTGCGAAACATGTAGTAGCTGAATTTCGCGGTGCGAGCCGCGCGTGCGTCGCCGGCGTTTTCCTTGGGAACCATGCCCAGCCGCGGGCTGAAGAGGAATGCATCGGGTACGTACCAGCGCGGGAACGCTCCGGCGCGGACGCCCGCGACGACCACGCGGTCGAACTCGCGGCCGCGTGCGGCCTCGATGCTCAACACGCGAACGTGTCCGGCGCCCTCGGCGTCCTCGCACGACTCGAGGTCGCTGTCCGTACGCCGGCGCGCGTAATCCAATGCATCGGCGACGGTTGCATCCCGGCGTTCTTCGAGAAACGCACTCAACCGTCCGAGCAGCCGCCGGAGAACCAGCTGCTGCGCGCCGGCACGGGCCGAGCCAGGCGCGCCTTCGCGCGCCAATCCGTCGCGCCAAACCGTTCGCGCGAATCGTTCGAACGTAGCGCGGTTCATCGCGTCGAGCCAGCGTAAGCGCGACGCGCGGAAGCGTTCGACGCGCGACCGCGCCGCCGCGCAGAGTTCGCCGTCGCGTTCGCCCCGTACGACGTTCCAACCGAGCCGAAGATCGCGCTTGGGGTCCCATCGGCTCGAGCGCACCGTCGGGGCGCGCTCGTCGTCGAAGACGAACAGCGGGGTTTGAGGGTTGGGCGGCTCGCCGCAGAGCGTCGCCAGCGACGCGTCGGAGAGTCCGAACGCGGGATTGCCCAGCGTGCGCAGCAGCCAGTCGTGACGGAATGGATCGTAAACGTTCCACAAAAGCGCCAGCGCGTCGAGCGCGCGACGGTCGGCGAAGACGTTGGCGTCGCCGCCGGTGACGATCGGGACGTTGCGGTCCAGCAGCGCGTTCTCGTAGGGTTCGATATGTCTAATCGAGCGAAACATGACGGCGATGCGGTCGGGCGGCGTGCCCGACGCGAGCCATTCGCCGACGCGTTCGGCGATAAAGGCGGCCTCGTCGCGCGGCGACGCGCCGCGAAACAACGCCAGCCGCGGTTCGACGCCGGCGGCCGCGAGCGGCTCGGCGGAAATCAGCTGCCGGCACGCGAGTTCGATAGCCGGTGGCGACCGATGCTGCTCCTTGAGTTCGACGCGTTCTCCCGCGATCGCGAATGCCGCATCCGGGCTCGCGGCGCGCACGCTGGAGATTGCCGACGCCGGGTCGCCGCAGACGGTCACGCCGGCGAGTTCCGGCCCGAAAACCTCCTGCAGCAGCTGCAGCTCTCCCCGCGTCAGCTCTTCGGCGTCGTCGACGAACGCAAACCGGTGCGCGCCGCGCAGACGGATGCGCAGACCGGGTTCGGCGCGCAGCCGGCCGATCGCCGCATCGATCGCGTCGCGTCCGGTCGTGCACCCGCTCGATTCGACGAGTTGGCCGTAGCGCTCGTACAGCTTGGCGAGAATTTTCGCCAGGTCTATTTCTCGGCGGTATTGGCGCTGCAGTTCGGCCGGCGTCACCGCGAGAGAATCGTGATACACGTCTTTGACGGCCAGCAGCAGCGCCGGATCGGCGAAGTTGGGAGGCTTGGCGTAAAACTCGGTCGCGCCGGTCAGCGAACGCGATAGGAACTCGTGCGGTCCGATGCGTGCATCGCGCAGTTTGCGAATCAAGCGAAACGCCGATTCGAGGAATCGGTTGGGCGATCGCAGCCCGGGTACTTCCGGGTCGAGCTGTTCGGAAACGAACTCGTCCCAATCCAATGCGAACAGCGGCGCGCAAACGACGGCAAACTGCGCCTCGGCCTCGACGTCGTCGAATAGGCGCACTCGCGTGCCGGCTTCTTCGAGAACGCGTAACGCGTACGCGTCGAAGCGATCGTGGGTGGGGAAAAACAACGCTTTGGCGGCGGGATCCAACGCCTTGGCGCGCGCGGCGCGGGCGGCGAGTGCGGTGCTTTTGCCGGTGCCGGCGGCACCGACGATTGCCAGGCACCCACCGAAGGGCGCATCGACGGCGCGTTGTTGATCGGCGGTGAAGTCCGGGACGATCACCGTCCGAACCGTTCCGGTTCGGCGGCCGGTTTGCGCGCGCAGGCGATCGCGTACGCGCAGTACGCGCACGCCGACGGGTCCTCGGTGACGGCAAAGCGCGCGGCCGTACCCGACGCGAGTTCTCCGCTCAACTCGATCATCCGCGCGCGGGCGCGCTCGAGATCGGCGACGGCGATCGTGCCCGAGGGAGCGTCGTTGCGCCGCGTCGCGGCTGCTGGACCCGCCACCACTTCCAGCACGATCGGGCGCACGTCGAGCCAAGCGTCTTTGAGCGGAAGGAGGGCGAGACGCGTCACGCGGTCGCCCTCCGCGGTGCGCGCCCAGTAGTAGAACGGAAGCTGAAAATCGCGGAAGCGCCGAATCTTTTCGCGGTACTCGGCGGCGCTGGTTGCGATGCTGCCGGTCTTGTAATCGACGACGCCGATCCCACCCGAGCGGTCGTCGCGATCGAGCCGGTCGATGAATCCGACGAACGCTTGACCGCCGAGATCGAGGTTGGCCGCCACTTCGCGCCCGATCACTTCGAACGGCGCCTGTTTTTCCTGCGTCAGAAGCCAATCGACGTAACGCTGCGCCGTGCGCCGGGCGCGCCGCCGCTGCAGCTCGAACTCAACGCGCGTTTCGAAGCCATCGCGATTGCGCTCGAACGCCCACGTGACGCACTCCTCGACGCGGCGGCGCATGGCCCCCTCATCGCGCGCACTCGGACGCGGGTATTCGGCATGAAAGTCTTCGAGCGCGAGGTGGAAGGCGGTTCCGTAAGCGGACGCCGACGAGCCGGGATCCTCGATCGCCGCGCAGGAATACCGGTAAAACCATTTGCGCGCGCACTCGGCGTACGCGTTGAGCGACGAGGCGCTGAAGTGCCGCTGCCGCGCGCTCACGCCGGCCGGCGTTTCGGCGGCGAGCGCTTCCGTGAGTTCGATTTCGCCGTTTTCGCGTATGCCGGGAAGCGGGGCATCGTTCGCCGCGCTTTCGGTCGTGGCAAACGTCGCGGCGATTGCCTCGCGTAAAGGTTCGTCCTCTACGCTTTCGGCAATTCCGCGAATGCGGCGCGCGCGCCCGGCAAACCGGAGAACCGCGTCGCGGTCTTCCGGCGGCAACCCCAGGCGGCCCGCGTCGATTGCGTCGAGAAGCGCGCCCGTGCGGGAAGCCAGCGTTGCGTAAGCGGCGCCGACGTCGTGCGGAACCCCCGAATACGGCGATCGAATGAGGTCGGCGAGCTCGGCGCCGGCACCGGTGCGGCACCAGCGAACCGCGTTGCCGACGAAGGCTCGGAAATTGGGAGAATCGACGAGCACCGCGTCAGGAGTTACCGTTTCTGCCAGGCGCCCCTGCACGCCGTGTGTAACGGCTTGGCGGTGCGGCGCATCATTATCGGAATCAGCGGAGCGAGCGGAAGCGCTTACGGCTACATGGCGCTGCAGGCGCTGCGTTCGGTCGGCGGCGTCGAGACGCATCTCGTCCTAACGTCCGCAGCCCGCCGCACCATCGAACTCGAGACGGAAATGAGTGCCGACGACTTCGAAGCGCTGGCCGACGTCGTCCACCCTGACGACGATTTGGCCGCCGCCATTTCGAGCGGCTCGTTCCTGACCGACGGCATGCTCGTAATCCCGTGCTCGATGAAAAGTGCCAGCGCGATCGCGTATTCGATCAACTCGAACCTCTTGGTGCGCGCAGCCGACGTCTGCTTAAAGGAGAAGCGCCGGCTGGTGCTGGTCGTCCGCGAGACGCCCCTGCACCTGGGCCACCTTCGCACGCTCGCTCAACTGGCCGAAGTCGGCGCGGTGATCTTGCCGCCGATTCCGGCCATGTACGCCAACCCGCAAAGCGTCGACGACATCGTCGCTCACACCGTCGGAAAAGCGCTCGATCAATTCGGCATTGCCAACGAACTGTTCAAGCGGTGGCGAGGGGCTGGCGTGGATCATTGAGGAGACTCAACCGTAGCGTTGTGTGCGTAGGGGCGAAGTTCCGCAATCGATTGGCTGAAGTATTGGACGTGCTCGAGCGACGTGACCGGCTACAGCCATGCTGTTGCCCAGGCAGCTACCCCTCTCGGGCTTTGCCCGCTAGTACCCTTCCCCGGCGGATTGAGCGGCAGCGACCAACGCCTCCGCCAGGGCGACGTCGGTGACGCGATCGACGTTGACGGCGGTTTCGGCAAACGGTGAAACGAGCGCGCGCACCGGCGCGCCCAGGATGCGGGCGGCTCGCGTTTCCGCATCGGCGATCGCGAGCCGCCCGACAGCGTAGCGCGCGAGCACGTCCCAGCCGAAGAGCGATGCGAGGCGAAATGGATGTTTGCGCGCCGCCCCCAGCCGTTCGATAAAGCGTTCGAGCAACGGCAGCACCCGCGGCTTCATCGACACGAGGCCGCCGCCGCAGAAGGTTCCGTCGCGCAGCCGCGCCCACGTGTGCGGCACTTCGGGGAAGCGTGCGACGTGAACGAACTTCTCGACGCAGCCGTACGCGATGTCGGCGTCGAGATCGTGCGCGCGCGCGGCAAAATCTTCGACCGCCGCGGCGGTGAGAATCGGAAGATCCGAAGCGACCACCAGAACGCCGTCATCGGGGGGAAAGCCGGCCAGGCCGCTGCGCAGGCTTTCGGTAATGCGAACGCCGTCGGGGCGCAGTTCGTCGGCCAGCGCGAGGCCCGGATGCGCGCGGACCGCAGGCGGCGCGACCACGACGATGCGTCCGATCGAGGATGCCGCGCGCAGCGCCGACAGGACGCGTTCGACCAGCGTGACGCCGCCGATCGCGACGAACGCCTTGTTCGGCGCTCCCGGCTGTAGCCGAGCAAGCGCGTCGGTGGGGCCGCCGGCCAAAACGACGGCGCAGATCGGCTTCACGCCCGCCAATCCGGGGTCGCAGCGAATGCCGCGGCAAAGCGCCGGTAACTGTCGGGGAGCGAGAGTCGTTCGAGTCTGCGTTCGATCGTCGCGCGGCTGTCGGCCAAGGTGAAAACGCACGAGCCGGACCCGGCGAGCAGCGCCTTGGGCGCGCCCGCCGACTCGAGCGCGTCGATCGCCGCGCCAATCTCCGGAGCGCGCGCCGCGACGACGCGTTGAAAATCGTTTTGGAGCAGCGCCTCAACCTCGTCGAAGCGGCCGCGCTGCAACGCGGTCAGCATCGCGATCGAATGCGAAGCGCTGCGCGGGCGGCTGTCCCGCGGTTGGCGGTCGAGGTCGGCATAGGCCGCCGCCGTCGAAATGTCAACCGGCGGCTTGATAACCAGCGCGTGCCACGGCGGCAGCGCGCCGAGCGGCGTCACGCGCTCGCCGGTTCCTTCCACGAGTGCGCCGGTTCCGGCCAGAAAAAACGGAACGTCCGAGCCGAGCCCGCGCGCGATCCGCAGCCAATCGACCGCCGGCCGCGGGCCGAACGCACCCGCCATGGCGGCGCGCAGGATGGCCGCCGCGTCGCTCGAGCCGCCGCCCAAACCGGCCTGCGTGGGGATGCGTTTGCGCAGCTCGATCCGGCACGGCGGCAGCTCGCCAAGAGCTGCAAGCGCGCGGACGACGAGGTTGTCGTTGCCCTCGAGATCGGCGCGGTCGCACGCAAAGACGAAGCGCTCGCTCCGTTCGATGACGAGTTCGTCGGCCAAATCAAGTGGTACCATCACGCTGCGTATGCCGTGATAACCGTCGTCGCGGCGCGCGAGAACCTCGAGCGTCAGGTTGATCTTCGCCGGAGCGAGGAAAGCCGGGGCCATCGTCGCCTGCCACTGTTAGCGACGAAGCGGGATGTCCCTAGGAGGCGCCTCCGTTGTGGATGCCGCAAAGGTACCCGCGGAACATGGGCCCAAGCTACGATGCTCAGCGAAACGAATTTTGCGCGTACGTCCTGCACGAATCGCAGACGCCCTACGGCCTATTGCTGGGGAACTTTAAAACCTACGCGCAATCGACCGCCAAAGGAGGCGTCCGCGGCCTGTGGGATGCCGATACGGACCAGATCATCTTCGGGATGCATCACATCGCGTACCGCGTGCGCGACGACGCCGGAACCGCTCGGACGCTGTTCCCGCATCAGATCGAGCGCGACCTCACCTTTCTTCCGTACGCGCAGATTTCGGAGTTCACGCTTCACGACCGCGTTCACGTCACCGAGGCGTTCTACGTTCCCCACGGTCCGGCGTTCGACCGCGCCGTTTCGTTCGTGGTCGACGTAACGCTGTACAATCCGGGTCGAGATCCGCTCGATGTCGCGCTCTTTCCGTGGGCGATGCTGGTGGGCCAGCGCTTTTACGGTGAACCCGAGCACGAGGTTCGCGCCTGGAACGACGGACGGCTAATCTGCTCGAAGAACCTCGAGACGGGCGGCGAGCGCTGGTGGGGCGGATCGCGTCAGCCGGTTGCGGTGGAGCTTTCGCTGCGCGAACAGGCGCTGCTCGAGTCGATGCGCCGTTCGACCCTGCTGCGCGACAAATCCGGCCCGTTACTCGACGACGTCACGCCCGACCAAGCCGAACTGGTAGGCCGGCGCATTTTCGGCGCGTTCGAGTACGCGATCTCGGTGGGGCCGGGGTCGCGCGAATCGCTGCGCTTGGCCGTGGTCTACCACAAGGACGGCACCGAAAAGAGCCGGCCCGTGCTCGAATCGTTGCTCAAGGATCCTCGCGCGCTGCACGATACGCAGCGGTATTTTGCCGACAAGCTCGCCGACGCGCGGTTCATGACGCCGTCACCCGAGATCAGCCGCGGCGTGGCTTGGGCGAAGGCGAACATGCTGCGCATCGTCAAGGAGTATCCGCACGGGTGGGGATCGACGAACTCTCCGCCCTCCGACATTCTCGTTTCCCGCGACACGTCGTGGTTCGTGCACGGCTTCGACTACTTCTGGCCGGAGTTCAGCCGCGACGCGCTCGAAGTTTTCAGCCAGGCAGTCGATCCGAGCGGCTTGATGATCGAATACATTCGTGGTGTTAGCGGATATAAGACGGCGTACGATTTGAACATCAACGACGACACGCCGCTGCACGTCATCGCGATGCTACATCACTACAATGCGACGCTCGACGACGCGTGGGCGCGCGAACATCTTGCGTTAGTCGTCAAACTCACCGACTACATGCTCACGCAGCGCGACGACCAGGACCTGATTTTTTGTAACGCTAAGGGCGTCGATATGTACGGCATCTCCTCGTGGCGCAACATCATTCCGTACTACACGCTCGACGGCGCCGTCACGGAAATTAACGCCGAGGGGGTTTACGCGCTGGAGGCGGCCGCGATGCTGTGCGCGGTGGCCGGCGACCACGAGCACTGGGAGCGATACATCAACGAGGCGCAAAAGATGCGCGAGGCGATGATGGCGCACCTTTTTAACGACGATACGGGCGCGTTCGTGCTCAACTACGATCAAGATCGAAACTATCAGGATAACTTTACCGCCGACGAAATCTTCCCGGTGCTCTTCGGAGTGGCCGACGCCAAGGAGCGGCGCGCCATTCTCGAGCGGCTGCACGAAGCCGACTTCGTCACCCCGGTCGGGTTGCGAACGATATCGACGGCCGATGCCTGGTATTTTCCTTCGTATGGATTCGGTCTGCTTGGCGGCGTGTGGCCCGACCTGACGCTGTGGTACGTGGTGGCGCTGGCGCGCAACGGCATGACCGACGCGGCCGTTCATTTTCTCGAAGCGACGTATAAAGCGATGGAAGGCGGCAGCCCGCGCAATACCGTGCCCGGCGAGTTTGGCGAGTGGTTCGACGGAGGGTCGCTCAGCAATCGCGGCATGTATCTCTCACCCTGGACGGGAGCGAAATATCTCTGGGCAGTGGCCGAGACGGTCGGCGGCTTGGATGGCTACCGCACCAGCGGCCGCCCCCACCTGGCGCCCCTGCGGCCTAAAGGGTGGGACTGGATCGCCGCCGCACGCGTGCACTGGGGCGGGAAACGCCGCACGTATCTCATCGACCTACGCAACGACGTAATCTATGGCGATATGCCCGAACTCTCCGCGGAAGAACCTTTTACGTGTATCTACGCCGGTCGCGACGTCAGCGACGAGGTCACGACCTCACCGGTCGAAGTCGGCGCGATCGCCTTTGAGGACGAGGAGGGCGCGGTCCGCATCTTTCTCGGTAACCATCTCGACAAGCCGCGCAACGTGCTAGTCGAGTTCCGCGGCAGCACTGCCCGCGTCGATATGGCCGCCGGCGAACTGCGCGAGCTGCACCTGGTCGGAAAACCGAGCGACCGGCGCGCGCGTGCCGCCAAACTCGACGTCGTTCCGCAGGCCGTGCGGGTATAATAGCCTTTCCGTGCTGGAACCCTCGCGTCGTTTTTTGACCATCGTCCTGGCCACCGGTTCGGCGGTGCTGCTCGTCGCCATTGGAATTGGCGAGCGCATGGGCGATCGGGTCTTGGGACAGGCCACCGAGCAAACGCTGCAGTCGGTTATCCCGGTCGCCGCGTCCCCCACGCCAAGTCAATCGCCCGGGCCGCTCGGACCTAACTGGAAGCGCTTGGATACGATGTCCGCCGCCGGCGATCCGCACTTTCCCGACCCGCGGGTGCCCCCCCAGCCGCTGCCTACCCTACCGCCCGCACCGAAGGTGACGGCGACGCCGTTCGTGCCTGCTACGCCGACACCCAACCCGAACATCCCGATCTGGCGGCGGCAGCGGCCGATGCCGACGGCCATCCCCACGGCCTTCGCCAGCCCGGTGGAGTCGCCGCCACCCCCGGAGCGGGGCGCCGGCAGAGCCTCGCCGGCCCCTCCCTAGCCGGGTCTCCCGGGCCGCGACATGTATCCAATGTTCTACTTGGAAATCCCTGATACGATAGAGACATGGAAAACGTCGGAACGATTACCGTAAAACGCGGGCTCGCCCAGATGCTCAAAGGCGGCGTCATCATGGACGTCGTCACCCCCGACCAGGCCGTGGTTGCCCAGGAGGCCGGCGCGGTCGCGGTGATGGCGCTGGAACGCATTCCCGCGGACATCCGCGCGATGGGGGGAGTCGCGCGCATGAGCAGCCTCGAACTGATTCAAGGCATCATGGACGCCGTGACCATTCCGGTCATGGCCAAGGTCCGCATCGGCCATTTTGCCGAGGCACAAGTGCTGCAACAGCTCGGGATCGACTACGTCGACGAATCCGAAGTGCTCACGCCGGCCGACGACAAGTATCACGTCGACAAGCACGACTTCACCACGCCGTTCGTGTGCGGCGCGCGAAACCTCGGCGAAGCACTGCGCCGGATCGCCGAAGGTGCGGCCATGATTCGCAGCAAGGGCGAAGCCGGCAGCGGAAATATCGTCGAAGCGGTGCGCCACATGCGCGCGATCACCGACGGCATTCGCGAGCTTAGCGTTGCGCCGAAGGAAGAACTCGTCGCCCGCGCCCGCGATCTCGGCGCGCCGCTCGAGCTGGTGCGGCTCGTCGCAAAGGAAGGAAAGCTTCCGGTCGTGCTGTTCTGCGCCGGCGGCGTTTCCACGCCGGCGGACGCCGCGCTGATGATGCAGCTGGGCGCCGAAGGGATCTTCGTGGGAAGTGGCATCTTTAAGTCGGCTGATTCGCGCAAGTTCGCCAAGGCGATCGTCGACGCCACGACCCACTTCGACGACCCGAAAATCGTGATGGAAGCGTGCCGCTCCTTAGGCGAATCCGAAGCGATGCCCGGCATCGACATTCGCACGCTCGACGAAACGCAGCTCCTCGCCACTCGAGGAAACTAGTGGGGCACTAGGGTTCTCCGCCATGTCGCTGGACGCAACGAAGGCGGCGCCGCGGGTGGGCGTGCTGGCACTGCAAGGCGACGTGGTCGAGCACATCGCGGCTCTGGAGCGCGCCGGCGCGCGCGCGGTCGCCGTGAAGACGCCGGCGGAGCTGGAGCGCGTCGATGGTTTGGTCGTGCCGGGCGGCGAGTCGACGACGGTAATGAAGCTGCTCGACCGGTTCGGTCTGGCCGCGCCGATCGTCGCTCGGGTGCGCGGCGGCATGCCGTTCTGGGGCACGTGCATGGGGATGATCGTGGCGGCCCACGACGTCGCCGGTATCGAACAGCCGACGCTCGACTTGATCGACATCACCGTTCGTCGCAACGCCTTCGGTCGTCAAAATGAATCGGCCGAAGCCGACCTGCTGATTCCGGCCCTCGGGCTCGAGCCGTTCCATGCAATCTTCATCCGCGCGCCGTGGATCGAACGCGCGGGGCCGCAGGTCGAACTCCTTGCGCGGCGCGCCGGTCACGGCGTGATGGTGCGCCAGGCTAACGTGCTGGGCACGTCGTTTCATCCCGAGCTCACGAGCGATGCTCGCGTCCACGCGTACTTTCTCGAAATGATCCGGCAAGCGAACGCGCACGTAGGGAAGGCCTCCGCCGCCGCGTAACTTCACGGGCACGATGACTTCGCGGGCCACAACTCCCGGAGAAGCACAGGGAGGGTTCCAAGGACAGATTCCCCCGGTCGAGCCGCTGCTCGCCGAGGTGATCGCGACGTTGACGCTGGCCGCGCACGCCTATCTGAACGAAAGCGATGGCGGTCAGCCCGACCGCGCGTCGGCAGAGATCGCGATCGACGTCGCCAGCGCCGCCTTCGAACGGGTAAAAGAACGGCTGCGCCCGGAAGAACGGTTGGCGATCACGCAAATGCTAACCGAGACGCGAATGACGTTCGTTCGGAAGCGAGGCATCTAAAATGCCTCGTTTCCGAACTCTCCGGAGATGCCGGCGGTGAGCGAAGTCCTCGTTTTGAACTTCACGTACGAAGCGCTGAACGTCACCAGCTTTCAGCGCGCGGTCAAGATGATCTTCGCAGGCAAGGCCGAGATGCTCCACGGACGCGACCGCATTTTGGCCTCGACCACGTACGAGATGCGAATGCCTTCGATCATTCGCATGCTCTACTATATCCGTCGCCCGATGCAAAGGGTCGCGCTCACCAAAAAGAACGTGTTGATTCGCGACGACCACGTGTGCCAATACTGCGGTGCTCGGGGGGAGAAGCTGATGACGGTCGATCACGTCGTCCCCAAGAGCCGGGGCGGTCCGTCCACTTGGGAAAACTTGGCCTGCGCCTGCATGCGCTGCAACAATCGCAAGAACAACCGCACGCCGGCCGAAGCGAATATGTCGCTAAAACGCAAGCCGCGGCAACCCAAGTACATCCCGTGGATTCAGATCAAGCGCAACACCCTCCCCGACGAGTGGGGCAAGTTCCTGTTCCTTTACAACGTCTCGATCGACGAGCGGGTTGAAGCTTAGGCCGTCCGACAGCGACGCCTTTTGGTGGATCGCCGGCGGGGCCTTGCTGGCGATCGGCGTGTCGATCAGGGTCGCGCTGTATTTCCCGCTGGCGGCGTTTCCAATCGATTCCGACGGGGTGCTGGCGGGTCTCCTGCGCGTTTCGCGTTGCGCCCGGTCATTTTCCGGCGTTCTTCCCGGGTGGTTCGCGACTGAGCGCCGCCAGCTGTTACGTCGCGGCGGCGTTCTTCCGGCTGCTCGGGCCCGGAAGAACCGGCTTGGCACTGACCGGCCTGACCTGGGGCGTGCTGTATTTGGCGTTCATGCTGTTGTTTTTGCGCGCGACGCTCGGGCGCCGAAGCGCCTGCTTGGCCCTGCTCTTCGCGGCCGTGCCGCCGGCGGCGTTTGTAACGGTGACGTACGTGCCGTGGGCCTACGGCGAAATCATGGCGTCGTGTGCGGCGACGCTGTGGCTGGCGGCGCTTTGGCGAGACGCAGGCCGTCCGTGGCAGCGGCTCTGCTTTGGAATAAGCGTCGGTTTCGGCGTTTGGATTTCGCTGCAGACGCTGATGATCGCGCTGCCGGCGATCGTTTGGATCGCGCTGCGGCGGCGCCGCGCGACGCTTGAGGAATCGGGCTTAGCGCTCTTGGGCACGCTCGCCGGTGCGGCACCCTTTTTGGCGGGAAACGCGGGCCACGGTTTTCCGTCGTTTACGCAAAACTGGGCTTCGCGGCCGGCGCCCAGCCTCGCACAGGTGTGGGACAATCTCGTTTGGCTGTTCGGCTCACCGCTGCCGCAACTGTTGTTTTACGGATTTTCGGGCTGGCGGTCGCCGTCCACCGTCATCATCGCCGCGTACGTGCTGATGGCAATCGGGTTCGTCGCCGCGCTGCGCCGCGACGCTCGCGATCGGGATGCACCGGTCGGCGCGCGCGAAGCGGGCTGGCTTCTTGCGACCGTGTCGCTGGTCTCTATCGGGCTCTACATCGCCTCGCAGGCCGGCTCGCTGCGAGGCTGGACGGTGCGGTACATCGCCCCCCTCTACGTCGTCGGGCCGCTTCTGTGCGGGATCGGAACCGGCGCGCTGTGGGGCCGTAGCCGATGGTTGGCGATCGCCGCCGTCGCGGCGTTTCTCGTACCGAATTTGCTGCTCTACAGTTTGCCCGGCAGCGACGCTCGCGCGGTGCTGACGGCGCAGCTGCAGACCGACGTGCGCGTGCGGGAAGTTCTCGCGCGGCGCGGCGTTCGCATGGTGTACGGCGATTACTTCGTGGTCTACCATCTCAACTTCGACGGTCGCGAGCGGGTCGCGGGCATCCCGTCGGTGGGCGCGTTCGACTATTTGAATTACGGGGACGCCCTCCCGGAGACCGGCGTGCGCTGGGCACTGTTGGGCCACTACGCCAACCAGCTCCGAGCCTGGGCGGATGCCGCCGGAGCGCGCGGCACGACGACGAGGATTGGCGATTTGTGGCTCTTCGTCGCCCAGCGCCCCGCCGCGAACACCGCGGGCTTGCTGGCCGCGCTGCGTCGCGCGCCTGGCTGAACCGGGCGGCGGGGCTTCGCGGCGGTATCGGCGTACACGCGTAGGCGCATGGACCAATCGCGCACGCCGTATTTTCAGGCGCTCCTCGACTACGTCGACTCGGGCGTCTTGCCGTTTCACACGCCGGGCCACATTCAGGGCAACGGGATGGACCTCGCGTTTCGCGAATTCGTCGGCGACAATATCTGCGCGATCGATCTCACCCCGATGCCGGGAATCGACGATCTCCTGCAGCCGCTGGAGTCGATCAAAGAAGCCCAAGAGCTGGCGGCCGAAGCGTGGGGCGCCGACCATACGTTTTTTCTGATCAACGGATCGACCAGCGGCAATCAGTGCATGATGATGACGGCGGTGAATCCGGGCGACGAGATCGCGGTGCCGCGCAACTCGCACAAATCGATGCTCGGCGGCCTGGTGATGAGCGGCGCGCGGCCGATATACATGCAGCCCGAGGTCGACGAAGAGCTGCACATGGATCACTGCGTGACGCCCGAGACGGTCGCGCGCACGCTCGAAGCGCACCCCGGCCTGGCGGCGGTGTACGTCGTCTCGCCGACGTATTACGGCGTCGCCGCCGACCTGGCGTCGATCGAACGGATCGTTCACGCGGCCGGCAAGCTGCTGCTGGTCGACGAAGCCTGGGGACCGCACTTTCACTTCCATCCGGACCTGCCGCTTTCGGCAACTCAGGCCGGCGCCGATTTGTGCATCAACTCGACACACAAGATGCTTTCGGCGTTTTCACAGTGCGCGATGCTCCATCAAAAGGGCGGCCGGGTGCGGCTCGACCGGCTCAAAGCCGTATTGAAAATGTTCCTGTCCACTTCGCCGAACCTTCCGATGGTCGCGTCGCTGGACGTGGCGCGCAAGCAGATGGCGACCGAAGGGCCGGCCCTGCTTTCGCGAACAATCGATCTGGCGCAGGAGACGCGCCGCCGAATCAATCGCATCGAAGGCCTGTACTGCTTCGGCGAAGAGCTTCAAGGGCGCGCCGGCGTGTACGACCTCGATCCGACGAAAATCGCGGTGACGGTAAAGGGGCTCGGCTACACGGGCTACGAGGCTTCGGAGATCCTACGACGCCGCTACAACATTCAGGTCGAACTCGCGGATTTGTTTAACGTCGTCGCGCTGTTCACGATCGGAACGACCCCCGAAGCGGCCGACCGGCTTGCGTTTGCTTTTGAAGAGCTGGCCCGGGACGACCGGCCGGTCGACATGTACGCGCCGTCGGGAATTCTCGAGCGGCGGCTCAATCGCGAGAGCTACCGCCTGCCGAAAATTCCGCCGATGCGCATGCTGCCGCGCGATGCCTTCCTAGCCGACACCGAGTTCGTGAAGTTCAAGGACTCAAAGGGCCGCGTTTGCGCCGAGACGATCTCGCCGTATCCGCCGGGCATTCCGGTCATCGCGCCGGGCGAGGAGATCACGAGCGAGCTGATCGACTATTTGCGGCTGGAGATGAAAGCCGGCGTTCGCATTCAGGGCACGTACGACGACGAACTCAAAACCATTCGCGTGGTCGTTTGAGCGAGCGCCATCCGGGCGGGGAGGGACTTATCCGCGAACCGGATAACGCAGCTAAAACTACCTCAGGGAAGTGAGGGTCAGTATTGGCGGTTCGAGCCCCATCCGTCTCCCCGAGCTGGGAACTCTCCCAGCTCCTCGACATCTTCCCTCTCGCCATCCGGCAGGCGCTCGTACGTCTCGGCAACATCGAAGATATCATTGAGGTCGTGCTCGACCTCGGGCGCCCGCCCGAGGCGCGTTTCGAACACGACTTCACGTATCTCACCGAGACGCCGGTGACGCACGAGGACATCGCCCACGTATGCTCGCGAATTTCATCGTTCGGCGCCGACAACCGCGCCGGCATCGAGCAGACGCTTCACCGGATCAGTGCGATTCGCAACCGAACCGGAAAGATCGTCGGACTCACGTGCCGCGTCGGCCGCGCCGTCTACGGCACGATCGACATATTGCTCGACGTGCTGCGCAGCGGTCAGTCGATCTGCCTGCTCGGCCGGCCGGGCGTCGGTAAGACGACGATGCTGCGCGAATGCGCGCGCATGCTCTCGGAAGACCGAAAACGCGTCGTCATCGTCGACACGTCCAACGAGATTGCGGGCGATAGCGACATTCCCCACCCGGGAATCGGCCTGGCGCGGCGCATGCAGGTCGCCGATCCGGGATTACAGCACGCCGTGATGATCGAGGCGGTCGAGAACCACATGCCCGAGGTTATCGTGATCGACGAAATCGGCACCGAGGCCGAGGCCGTCGCGGCCCGGACCATCGCCGAACGCGGCGTCACGCTGATCGGCACGGCGCACGGGCAGACGCTCGAGAACCTCTTGATGAATCCGACCCTCTCCGACCTCGTCGGAGGGATCAGTGCGGTGACGCTCTCCGACGAAGAAGCGCGCCGCCGGGGGACGCGCAAGACCGTCTTGGAGCGGAAAGCTCCACCGACGTTCGACGTGGTGGTCGAAATCCACGATCGCGATCGCCTGGCGATCCACAAGAACGTCGCCGACGTTATCGACGCACTGTTGCGCGGCTACCAACCCCAGCCCGAAATTCGGCAGCGCCAGCCGAGCGGCGAGGTTACGGTCGTTCAAGAGGCCGATACGGAGTCGATGCCGCAGCTCGCCGAGGCTTACGAACGCCCCCACGACGCCGACGATCGCGACCGGCCGCTTTCGATCTTTCCGTACGGGGTTTCGCGCAACAAAATCGAGCGCGCGATCCACAACCTGCGCGTGAACGCGGCGATCGCCCGGACGTTCGACGACGCCGACGTCGTGCTGACGCTCAAAACGCTCGAGCGCAAGCAGCAGCCGAAGCTCAAGCAAATCGCGTCGGACAACGTCCCGATCTATTCGATCAAGACCAACACGACGACGCAAATCCAAACGGCGCTGCGCGACGTCTTCAATCTCGGCTCGATCGATCACGAGGAGATCGCCCTGCGCGAAGCCGAGGAGGCCGTCTATCAGGTTCTGCTCACGAACCAGGCGATCGAGTTGTCGCCTCAGACCTCGTACGTGCGGCGAATGCAGCATCAGCTCGCGGAACGCTACCGCCTGCAATCCCGCAGCACCGGCCTGGAACCGAACCGGCGGGTCCGGATTTTCAAGACGGCGGAGTAACGCATCGCGGGCGCATTCGTAACCGTCGAAGGAATTGAAGGAAGCGGCAAAAGCACGCTGCTCGCTGGGCTAGCCGCTCGCCTTCATTCCGACGGCGGCGACCTCTTGGTCACGCGCGAACCCGGCGGCACGCCGGTGGGCGACGCCATCCGCGCAATCTTTCTCGACCGTTCGATCGCGATCGGCGCGCCGACCGAGGCTTTGTTGATCAATGCCGCGCGCGCGCAGCACGTTGCCGACGTGATTCGCCCGGCGCTCGCGCGGGGCGCGCTCGTGCTTTGCGACCGATACGTCGATTCGACGCTGGCATACCAGGGATACGGCCGCGGTCTCGACCTGGCCTACCTGCGCGAGCTCTGCGACGCCGCAACCGGCGGCCTGGATGCGAACGTCACGCTGCTGGTCGACGTTCCGGTCGACGTTTCGCGCGCGCGCACGCAATCGAGGGATCGGGCCGTGGACCGGCTCGAGAGCGAGGACGACGCGTTTCACGAGCGAGTGCGCCGCGGCTATCTGGAACTCGCGCGGTCTCCGCGCCACAGCGCTCTCGACGGAACGCTCCCGCCCGCCGAAGTTCTCGAGCGTGCGCTGCACGTGCTGCGCGAGCGCGCTCTCGGCCCGGCGTGAGATGAGCGCACCGAAGTTCGACGTCGTCGGCGCCGAGGGTCCGAAGCGCTATTTCGGTGCGCTCACCCGGGAAACGCTAGCCCACGCCTATCTCTTCTCCGGGCCCGCCGGCGTCGGAAAGAAGACCTTCGCGCGGCGCTTGGCGCAGTCGCTGCTCTGCGACGCAGTCAAGGACGGCGTGCTCGGGTACGACGGGACGTGCGTGTCGTGCGTGCTCTTCGGCGCCGGCGAGAACGCGCGCCATCCCGACTTCATCGAACACGACGGCGCGCTGAAGATCGGCGAGCCGGGCGTCGCGACGGGCTTTTACGAGAGCGTGGATATGACGTCGCGCGACGTGGTCCACCTGTTTTCCATGCAGTCGTACGTCGGCGGGATGCGCGCACTGCTGCTGGGTGACGTGGATTTCGCCAGCCCGGCCGCGGCGAATGCGCTGCTGAAGTTCTTGGAAGAACCCCCGAGCGGCGTGTTGATGATCTTGACGACGGCGACTCCGGGGCGGCTGCTGGAAACGATCCGGTCGCGCCTGATCGACGTGCGGTTCCCGCTGCTGCCCAAGCCGGCCGTCCGCGACGTTCTAGGCCGGCTCGGGTACGGCGAAGCCGACGCCGAGCTGGGATCGTCGCTCGGCGAAGGCAGCGTTACGCGCGCGGTGGCCGCGCTGGGAGGCGAAGAGGAATCGCTGCGCGCGCAAGTTGCCGGCTGGTTCTTCGAGAGCCTGGCCGGCGGAACGCCCGAGCGTTCGTGGGCAACGCGCGAAACGCTCGACGAGGGGCTCGACACGATCAAGACGCTGGTGCGCGATTGGATCGTTTGCGGATCGGCCGGCGACGGTTCGATTCAGCCAATTTCGATCGACTACGCCGAGCGGCTGCGCCGCTTGCCCCCGTTGCCCGCGAGGAAGGCCGTCGAACTCCTGGCAAAACTCAACGATGCCGCGCGTCTCGCGCGCACCAACGTAAACGCCGCGATGGTCGGCGAAATCGTTCGCATGGCGCTCACCAAAAGCGCGTGAAGGCCACGTCGTCGTACTGCTTTGCAAATGGAAAGGCCAGGTAGGCCAGCACGAGCGCACGCACGGCGGCCGCAACCAGTTGCCACACGAGCGGCGAAAGACGCACCAACAGGTACGGCAGCGCCATCGGCACGAGGACGTACCAGAGCACGAAGAATACGATCGCGAGGATCACGGAAGGCACGATGCTGGTGCGCACGCCGCGGACGGACGCGGAAATTGCGAGCGACCCGGGCATCCCGCCGATCGCCGCCGCCGGGATCGTGTAAATGAGAAAGAACGCCGCCACCGCACCGAGCACGAGGCCGCCCGCCGCGCCGACGAACGAGCCGGCGTACGACGCGGCCCACACGACGAACTGGAAACCGATTGCCGCGAGCGCAATTCCGCCGAACTTGGCGCGCGACTCGTCCCAGGCTTGGTCGAACGAACCTTTGCGGTCGCGCCAAATATTGCTCG
>JBDTDR010000064.1:0-3914 GCA_039922955.1 Candidatus Tumulicola sp. | reverse complement strand
CGATCCGCAGCGGCGCCGCGACGTGAAGCTGCCACTGCGCATCGACGGCGGCATCGCTTTGGGCGAGCAGCTCACCGTACGCTCCGGCCCCGGCGTTGTTGACGACGACGTCGATTCGTCCGAATGCGCGCGTCGCGGCGTCCACGATCCGCGCGGCAGCATCGCGGGCCGTCACGTCGAGCGCGAGCGTGCCGCAGGTGCCGCCGGCGGTGCGAATCGCGCTTGCGGTTTCATCGAGCCGCTCGGCGCGGCGAGCGACGAGCAGCACGTAAAACCCGGCGCCGGCGGCCGCCGTCGCCAAAGCGCGCCCGATGCCCGAACTCGCGCCGGTGACGATCATCGCGCGCGCGTGGTCAGGCATGATCGCGGCAATACGCCCGGTACAGATCGAAAATGCCGTTGGGCAGCGACGCATAGTATGCGCTTTCGCCAACGATCGACGCCGGCGGCGTTGCGGCAACGCGGCGTTCTTCGCGGGCGATCCGGGCGAGCGCGTGCGCGACCGGCTTGTACGCGCCGTCGGAGCGCACGATGCCAAAACTCAACTCGTGCGGGGCCAAATCGAACGGCGGGAGAGCGGCCAGCGCGCGGTCGTAGTCGGCCCAGCACCACCACAACGCGCCGAGCGCGCCGCGGGCGTGCAGCCGGTCGATGGTGCCGTAGGCGTACTGCGCCATTTCGTCTTCGCTCAAGCACGCGTAGGGTGCCGCATCGTGGGGCAGTGCGCCTGCTTTCTGCGGCGCTTCGCCCGGCAGCGGAACGCGGTCGTACGGCGACACCGTGCCCGGCGGACACGTCGGGTTGCCAAGTTCGGTGAACACCACGGGCCGGCCGCTGCACGACGCTTGCAGTTGGGCGAGAAACGGTACGACGTTGGTGTCAAGGCGCCCGCGCGAGAATGAGCTATACACCGAATATCCGTGCATCGATGCAAAACTCCAGGGGCGCGCGATGCTCGACGGCCGGATGTGCCGGTCGCGTTCCAAGTCTTCGCCGTGCATGCCGCCGGTAACGTTCCCGCTCGACGCTTCGCGCAACGTCTCGGTCAGGCGCAGGCTCCATTGCGCGGCAGCGTCGGGCGTCGCCGGTTCGCGCAGGTTTGAAAACTCGTTGCCCAGATCCCAGCACCACAGCGCTGGATGCTCGCGCGCGCGTTCTCCGACGCTGCGTGCGAACAGCACCTGCGCCGCGAGCAGTGGCGGATCGGCATAAAAGTCGCCGATTCCGTACGGTGAGGTTCGGCCGCCGGCGATCGTGCGGAAGCGTCCGTGCGGCGTGCTCGCATCCAGAGACCAGGCGGGAAGCCAGTTGACGCCGCTCATGTGGCCGCAAAACAACGTCGGCATCGCGCGCAAACCGGCGGCGGCGATCGTATCCATTACGGCGGTGAAATGCACGAGCGTCGCGCGGTCCATCGCATCGGCCGTGGGCGCGAAGGCTTCCCACGAGAGGAAGAAGCGCACGACGTCCAGACCGAGCTCCTTGATGCGGGCCATGTCTTCGCGAATCTCGCCGAGATCGAAGCGTTGCCAGACATACATGGCGCTGCGCCGCGGCCAGTAGTTGATTCCCAAAAGAAAACGCGACATATGCCGCCCCTTCGCCCTCAGCCCGCGTGCGCTCTGCTCGAAGGGCTGCATCGAGGCATGACAACCCGATGACCTGCGCGAAGCGCCTCGCCTATGGCGCAAGGCAGCACGCCCCCGACGGTCGGAATCATCATGGGCAGCCGTTCCGACTGGGAGACGATGGAGCCGGCGCGTGCCACGCTCGCCGAACTCGGCATTCCGTGCGAGGTGCGGGTGGTCTCGGCGCACCGGATGCCGGACGAAATGTTCGAATACGCGGCCTCGGCGCCCGAGCGCGGCATTGCGGTGATCATCGCCGGAGCCGGGGGCGCCGCGCATCTTCCGGGAATGACGGCGGCCAAGACGATCCTGCCCGTCATCGGCGTGCCGGTGCAATCCAAAGCCCTGCACGGTGTCGATTCGCTGCTGTCGATCGCGCAGATGCCGCCCGGCGTTCCGGTTGCGACGATGGCGATCGGCGGCGCGATCAACGCCGCGCTATTCGCGGCGCGCATCATCGCGCTCGGCGACGCGGCGCTGGCGCAGCGGCTGATCGCCTACGTCGCGCAGATGAACGCCGCCGCTGCCGCAAGTTCGCCGGAGTGACCGCAGCGGTCCAAACGATCGGTGTGATCGGCGGCGGCCAGCTCGGCCGAATGTTCGCCCTCGACGCAAAGCGGATGGGATACGACGTCATCACGCTCGACCCTCAGGAACGCTCGCCCACCGGGCAAGTCGCCGACGAGCAGATCGTCGCCGCCTACGACGACATCGCCGCGATCGAAGAACTCGGCCGGCGCAGCGACGTCATCACCTACGAGTTCGAAAACGTCGCGATCGGTTCGGTCGAGCACCTGGAGCGGCTCGCCCATCGCGTCGCGCCGTCTAGCGCCGTATTGTACGTCACGCAAGACCGAATCTTAGAAAAGCGGTTCGTCCGCGCGTGCGGCATATCGACGACCGCCTTCGAGCCCGTCGAACGATTCGAGGATCTTGCCAAGGCCGCCGCGACGGTCGGCTTTCCGGCCGTCGTAAAAACGGTGCGCGGAGGCTACGACGGGAAGGGCCAGTGGCGCGCGGCGACGCTCGACCAAGCCCAGACGGTTTTCTCGGAAGCAAACGGCGCGGCCCTGATCTTCGAACGATACGTGCCCTTCGCGTGCGAACTGAGCGTGGTTGCGACGCGAAGCGCCAAAGACGACGTCGTGACGTATCCGCTGGCTGAGAACGCGCACGACCGAGGAATTCTCGCAATGACGCTCGCGCCGGCGCGAACGAGTGAGGACGTAGCCGCGCGCGCACGCGCGCAGGCGGCGAAGATCGGCCGGCGGCTCGGCATCGTGGGGACTTACTGCGTCGAATTTTTCCTAACGGCGCAAGACGAACTGCTCGTCAACGAGATCGCACCGCGCCCTCACAACAGCGGGCACTTCACGATCGACGTGACGCCCTGCTCGCAGTACGAGCAGCACGTCCGCGCGATCTGCGATCTACCGCTCTCGCCGCCCCGCATGCTCAGCAACGCGATCATGATGAACGTCTTAGGTGACGGCAACGGCGATCGCCTCACCGGGATTCCGGAACTGCTGAGCGATCCGTCGATCGTGCTGCACCTGTACGGAAAGAAGCACGCCATCGCGCGCCGGAAGATGGGGCACTTCACGATGCTCGTCGACGGCTCCATCGACGACCGCGCCATCGCCAAAGCAAAATCCGCGCTCCAGAAACTGCGTTGGGCGCCTTATTGAAACCGTAGGCTCTTTGGCTTGGGCGGGATCTCGGTGTAGCCCATCGGGCGGTCCCACCAGTCGTGCGCGCGCATTGCCAGCCGGTTTTCGCTCGGCGCCGGCGGCAAGCGCAGTGCCAGCGCCGACTCGTACGCGCCGAGATACCGGTCGATCATCCGCTCGACGGTGAACTCGGCTTCGACGCGCGCGCGGCAGGCGTGCCGGTCGAGCGACGCCAGCGCCGGTACCTTCGCAACCGCGTCGTCCACGCCGTCGCATAAGAAGCCGGTGCCGCCGTCAACGACGATCTCGGGAATGGATCCCATCCGCGCACCCAAAACCGGCGTCCCGCAGGCCATCGCTTCGATCATCGTAAGGCCGAACCGTTCGGGTCGGGTGGTCATGTGCACGAGCCCGAGCGCCCCGGACAGCAGTTCGTTACGCTCCGCGCGCTCGACCGCCCCGAGGAATTGCACGTGCTCCCCGTCGATGTGCGGGAGAACTCGTTCGCGAAAATACGTCTCGTCCTGCGGAATTGCGGCGATCTTCAGACGAACGCCGGCCCGCTTGGCAATCTCGATCGCGAGATGCGTTCCTTTTTCGGGATGAAAGCGGCCGA
>JBDTDR010000063.1:0-3742 GCA_039922955.1 Candidatus Tumulicola sp. | reverse complement strand
GACGAGGTCGTCCAAGCGCGCGAGCGTGAGCATTAGGTGCGATCCGCGCTTGCTGTTGGCCATCGCGTGAATCTCGTCGACGATTACCGTGGACACGTTCCCGAACAACGCGCGCGGCTTTTCCGCGGTGAGGAGGATGTACAAGGATTCGGGCGTCGTGACCAGCACGTGCGGGGGTTTGCGCAGCATGCGCTGCCGTTCGGCCGGGGTGGTATCGCCGGTGCGGACCGCCGTCCGAATCGGTGCCAGCAGCATACCGCTCGCGTGAGCGCGCGCGATCAATTCGGCCAGCGGCAGTTCCAAATTTTTGCGCACGTCGTTGGTCAGCGCCTTGAGCGGCGACACGTACACGACCAGCGTTTCGTCGGGCAGATCGTCCGCGGCGGCGCGGCGCACCAACCGATCCAGGCAGATCAGAAAGGCCGCGAGCGTTTTCCCGGACCCCGTCGGCGCCGAAATGAGGGCGTCGCCGCCGGCTCGGATCAGCGGCCAGCCTTGGACTTGCGGTTGCGTCGGCGGGCCGAAACGCTCGGCAAACCACTGCCCGACCAACGGATGGAAGGTCTCGACCATGATGTCCCTCGTTCAACCCTCCCCCACCGGGCGGCAGTTTCGGGGTTGGTGGCCTACGGCTTTTCGAGCGGGCCGCTGACCATCCAGTCGATCCCGAACCTATCGGTCAGCATGCCGAACTTCGCCCCCCAGAACGTATCCTGCATCGGCATCTCGACCTTGCCGCCCTGTCCGAGGGCGTCGAAAACACGGTGCGCCTCGGCTGCGTCCTGCATGCCCAGGGACAGAGAGATCGCGCCCTCGCCGTACGCCTTACCGGGGCGGCCGTCGGACGCCATGAAACCAAACGACGGCGATTTGAACGTCGCGTGCATGATCTTGTCGGCGTACTCGGGTTCGGACTGCGGATGGTCGCCTCCGGACGGCATATCCTTGAAACGCGATATCGACACGATTTCACCGCCGAATATGCTCTTGTAAAAGGCGAGCGCCTCTTCGCAATTCCCGCTGAAAAACAGGTACGGCTCCAACTCCATGAGGGGTCCCTCCAATTTGCGCTTAGGGTAGAGGCGCGAGATTGGCCATGACCGAAAAAGCTCCCTAGCAGGTTGCGGAAAAACTCGCGGTGACCGGGCGCCCAGCCGCACGACACTATAGAAGCTATGGGGCAAATGCGGATCGCGCACACTCCGACGGCGAGCGGCGACCTTCTAGAGCGCCTGCTCGCGACTACGCACGATATTCTGCAGGCGCGGGATATCATTCCGCCGCTCGAATCGATTGCCGAGAGTGTTTCGATCCTCTTCGGCTTTCGCTACGTCGCCATCGTTGCTGCCGAAGAGCCGGGCGGCGACCTCTACCGGCGCGTGCTGCTCGGCCTCGACCGCGGCATCGGTAACGACCGGCTCGGCGAGCGCGTCGCTCGTGACGATATTAAAACACTTTTACTGCCCGAGTTCGAGGTGCTCCCGAACTGTTTTTACAAGCCCGCCGAGCGTGAGGTGTCGCATTCGCCCCGTCAGGCGCCCGATGCGTGGCACGAACGCGATTCCCTGACGCTCGTTCTACCGGATCGCGACGGAATGATGCTGGGCTACATTTCCGTCAACGGCCCGGTCGACGGCAAAGTCCCCGCGGTAGATACGCTGCGTCAAATGCAGCTGTTTCTCAATCTCGTCGGACTCGCGCTGGCAAGCGCGCGCGTCCATCATGCCGAGGTTGCGCGGCGCGAACTTCTCGAAAGCAACGCGCGATTGCAAAACGAGTTTTTCGGCGTGGTTTCGCACGAGGTGCGCTCGCCGCTCACCGCAATCGGCGGCGCGGCCTCGCTTCTCGAGATGCACTACGAAACCATGGGCGAAGAGCGCCGCGTAGAGCTGCTCAAGGTGCTCGGAAGTTCGACGACGCGTCTCGCGAAGATCTTCGAGGATTTCCTCTTGCTCTCGCGGATGGACGCGGGTCAGCTCTCGCTGCACATCACGCGAGTTCTTCCCGCTTCGATCGTCGAAGAATCGATCGCGCGGATGCGTAGCGAATATTCGGACCGCGTTTTCAAGGTCTCGTATTTCGATCCGGCAACCGGCGTGTTAGCGGACGAAGGACGCCTCGTCCAGGTGCTTGCAAATCTGCTCTCAAATGCGCTGAAATACTCGAATCCCGACAGCCCGATTCAGGTAGACGTCCGCCCGGCCGGCGAAGGCGAGATCGTCATCTCGGTGGCCAACGAAGGCGTCGGCGTCCCCGAAAGCGACCGCGAGAAGCTGTTCAAGCGCTTCGGCCGTCTGTCGCAGGATAGCGATGCGACCGGACTTGGCCTCTACATCTGCCGCGAACTGGTGACCAAGATGAACGGCTCGATCGGCGTGGACAGCGAGCCGGGCGCCCGCACCACCTTCTGGTTCGCCCTGCCGCGCTCGGACTAGGAGTTGCTAGCGACCGCCTAAAGTCGCATTGCCAGGTCATTCGTACGCGCGCGCGCAAACCAGAGCGACCGTGAAAACCCGCGCAGATCTCCGCAACGTAGCCATCATCGCTCATGTCGACCACGGCAAGACGACGCTCGTCGACGCCATGCTTCGGCAAAGCGGGGTATTTCGCGAAGGCCAGCAAGTCGCAACGCGCGTGATGGATTCGAATCCTCTCGAACGCGAGCGCGGCATTACGATTCTTGCCAAAAACACCGCCGTCCGCCACGGCCCGGTAAAGTTCAATATCGTCGATACCCCGGGACACGCCGACTTCGGGGGCGAGGTGGAACGCGTTCTCCAAATGGTGCAAGGCGTACTGCTCCTCGTTGATGCCGCCGAAGGCGTCATGCCGCAAACGCGTTTCGTGCTGCGCAAGGCGCTCGAGCTGGACCTCAAAGCGATCGTGGTCGTTAACAAGATCGATCGTCGCGATGCGCGCGCGCAAGAAGTCGTCAACGAAGCGTTCGATCTCTTTATCGAACTCGGCGCGAACGACGAGCAAGCCGACTTTCCGGTGATCTTCACCAACGCGAAAGCCGGGATCGCGAAACGCGCCCTCGATGAAGAAAGCGATTCGCTCGAGCCGCTCTTCGAAACCATCGTTTCGCGCATCCCCGAACCTCCGGCCGAAGAGGGCGCCTTTCAGCTGCTTATTTCGGCCATCGACCACAACAAGTACGTCGGCCGGATCGGCATCGGACGCATCTTCCGGGGAAGCTCGCGCTTGAATGCCCCGATTGCCAAGGTCGCCCGCGACGGCGGCGTCGCGACCGGGTTGCGTCTCACGACGTTGCTGACGTTTCAGGGGCTCGAACGCATCGAAGTCGACGAGGCTTCCGCGGGCGATATCGTCTGCGTTTCCGGCATCGAGGATCTCAACATCGGCGACACCATCGCCGACGGCAACGAACCGGAGGGCATTCACGCGGTTGCGGTCGACGAACCCACCGTCTCCATGTCGTTCAGCGTGAACAACTCGCCCTTCGCCGGCAAAGAAGGGAAGTATCTCACGTCGCGTCAGATTCGCGAGCGTCTCATTCGCGAGCTGGAATCGAACGTCGCACTCCGCGTCGCCGACACCGAATCGGCCGATACGTTTGAGGTGCGCGGCCGCGGCGAACTGCATCTTTCAATCCTCATCGAAACGATGCGCCGCGAGGGCTACGAACTAGCCGTATCCAAGCCGCAGGTCATCGTAAGCGAGCGCGACGGCAAGCGCTGGGAGCCGGTCGAGTACGTCGTCGTGGACGTGCCCGAAGCGT
>JBDTDR010000062.1:0-4206 GCA_039922955.1 Candidatus Tumulicola sp. | reverse complement strand
GGCTGTACTACGGCGCGTCCATGCTGCAGCACAACCAGGGTGCGAACGCGAGCGCCCTGGCGTCCGCCCAGCGAGCCGCCGAGCTGTATCGCGAGGCCGGCGACGAGCGAGGGCTCACGCGCGCGCTTTCGCAAATCGCGCACCATCTGGCCGATCGCGACGTGTATGAAGAAGCTCAGATTGTGGCGGAAGATGCGCTGCTTCGGGCGCGCCGTTTGGAAGATCCGCGTCTGTTGGCGGCGACGCTGCAGCGTTGCGCCTTCATTTACAAACCCGAGGAGATCGCGCAAGCGCGCTCGCGCTTCGCCGAAAGCGTCGCACTCTTTCGATCGCTGGGCCGCGACGACGAAACCGCGCGCGCGCTGGCGTGGTGGGCGGATGCGGAGGGCGTAGCCGGTCAGCTGCAAGCCTCCGCGGCCATCGCCCGCGAGGCGTTGGAACTCGCTTCCGAAGACCTCAAGATGTATTTGCTAAACGGCTTAGCGAGTTGCTACCTCGCCGGCGACGATCGGGAACGTGCCGTGCCGGCGGCTCGCGAAGCGTTAGGGCTGGCGGTAAAGGCCGGGCATCCGATCGCAACGCCGTGCGCCGTCCTCTATCTGGCTGCGATTGAGAGCCAAGCCGATGCAGCGCACGCGGCGCGCCTTTTCGGATATGCGCAGGCGCGCCTGCGCGCGCTCGACTGGAAACTTGTCGGCCCCGACCGGACCATCGAAGAAAATTTGCAGCGTTCGCTGGAGCAAAACCTCGCGCCCGACGACCTGCGTTCGCTACGCGCGACGGGCGCGGCGTGGGACGAAGAAACGGCGATCGCTAACGCCGCCCACGTTTAGCAGGGATGCAGGCCGCTCGCATTCGGGCGGTCGGCGGCGTGGCGGCGAAGCGGCGCTTCTTGGGAACGTGGCGCGGCGCCCTGTTTGTAGTAACACGCTTCCTTTAGCGCAAAGGTGCCGCTTTCTCCCGAGCAGCCGTTTGTGGCCGAGTAGTTTCCGCTAAGCTTAAACGTGGTCGCGTCATACGTGCTGCTGATGCCGAACGTGCACGCGGCGCTGCCGATGGTCGCGGTCGCCGTGCCGCCCAGCGCGTTCGACCTCGACAGGCTCATCGCGACGGAGTTGAGGATCGTCTGCGTGCCGTAGGCGTACTGGAGCCGTCCGCCGACCGCCGACCCCGTCTGCGAAAAGTCCCCCAGAGCGCGCCCGTTTCCGAAGACGCTGTCCTGCACCGAGCCGTTATACTGTCCGGCGACATTGGTGAGCGCCGGGGTGGGCGTGGCGGGCGTCGTGGCCGAGGTGCTTGCGTTGCACGCCGCGAGTACGAGTGCGCAGGCCACCGCTAGCCCCGCCGCGAGAATCCCTTTGCGTTGCGTCATGACAAGAGAGTACGCCTGGCGCTTGGCCGCTCCTCTACCAGGGACGGCTAGGCTGGACTCTTCTCTTGGTTAGGCAGCTGGTTAGGCAGCGCGGCTCGGTCGGCGATGGCCGCGACGTCGTATCCAAAACGTCCGGCGACGGCGCCGGTCACTTCGACGATGTCGGCGAGCTCCCGGCGGTCGAACTTCGGACGGTAGTAGTCGGGGAGCGACAGTTTCGCCGTATAGGCGGCGCGCACGCCGGCAAACGCTTCGGGATCCAGCTCGGTGTGCCGGACGATCCGATCGATGGTCTCGGGCGAATCGCCGCAGAGATCTTCGTAGCGCACGACGCAGACGGCCTTCGCGAGATCCGGATCGGAGTCGAGCTGTTTCAAAACGAAATCGTACATGTACGACCAGTAGCGAGCCCGCGCGCGCGCGGTCCGGCCGGCGTCGCGAAGCGCGTGAATCTCGTCGAGGACGGCGGCGTCGCCGACGTTCGCCATGATTTGACGCGATCCGAACTCGTGGTGCCCGGTCATCTCGATGATCTCGATCTGCCGCGGATCGTCCCGATCTAGTTCGTCCCAAATGCGATCTTGTTTGAGCAGCGATGCGACGTGGTCGACCGGATTGCGCACGTAGAGCAGGAAACGCGCGTCCGGGAACATGCGGCGCAGATACTGCATGCGGATGACGCACATGATGGCTTTGCTCGCGTACCGCCCGCGCTTACGCGACAACAGCAGCTTTTGCAGATGTTCTTTGTAAAACTTTTCGAATTCCGGATTCGAGGTGTTGCGGTCGAGAACGCTGACGCGCTCTTCGTCGTGAATGTAGGGGAAGAAGCGCTCCCACAGGATCTCTTCTCCCATCTCGGCGCTATCGCGGGTGACTTGGATCCGGTCGCGGTGAATGCGCGGAACCGGCTTTCGCATCGCGTCGACCGGAATTTTAGGGAACAGCCAATTCCACGCGTACGGCGCGTACGGCATGAGAAAGTCGGCGTACTTGTGGGTCGTAACGTCGGGATGCTCGCTCAACATCTGGAGCGAGATCGTGGTACCGGCACGCGGCAAGCCGCAGATATACACCGGCCGGTCGATGCGCACGTCCGACAGCCGGCGCGCCAGAACCTTGGATTCCAGGTTGCCGAGGCCGACGAAGAGCGGCGCTCCGGAGTGGACGCCCCGGACGGCCCAGTAGAAGGCGGGCGGCACGCTGAAGCGTTGGTTTTGCGGGGGGGATTCAGATGACATAGGGGCCTAGACTTTTTCGAACAGGGCGCCGATTACTGTCAGTCCCGGGCCGAATGCCATGCTGAGGACTTTGGAACCAAGCGGAATATCGTCCGATTCGGCGATCTGCTGCCAAATATGAGGCGCCGTGGCCGATGCCATGTTCCCGTTCTCGAAGAGGACCTTCCGGCTGAGGGCAATCTGGGATTCCTCGATCCCGATCCGGTTGCGGATCTGGTTGAGGATCGCCGGGCCGCCCGGGTGGATCGCGAAGACCATCTTCGACTTCTCGTTTTCGAAGTCGATGCCGGCCTGCGCGGAGATCGAGACCACGAAGTCGGCGATCGAATCACGTATCAAGAACGGCACGCGCTTCGACAGCGACATGTCGAACTGCAAGGGACCGGGGCGCAGCGTCATTTCGGGCAGCGAATCCGGCAAGATGCGTTCTTCGAATGCGAGGATCCGCAGGCCGCGTTTGCCGCCCTTGGCAAACTCGGATTGCGGATACGCCGAATACTTGATGAATCCGTCGGCGAACAGCGTCGACGTCACGAAGGCGTCCGGCGTTTCTCCGAGCAGATCGAAATGCAGCGAGAGGAACTCGGTGTGAACGATGTCCACGCGCTTCTTCGTCCTGGGCAACGACGTGTACGACGAGCCGACTAAACCGACGGCGGTTCGCACGGCCGGAAACGCGCCGTAACACCCCATGTGGTAGGAATGCGTCACCGCCGTGTTGAGCCAGCCGCGCCGCGACAGAAATATTTGCACCGGGCTTGGCGACACGTAGCCCGAACACGTGACGTGAACGATCCCGCCCGGCGGCGCGGTCGTATTGCCGTCGTAGATGCGATCGAGAACGGAGCACGCCGTCTCTTCGAAAAGACTCATGCGCGAATCTAACGGCTCGCCGGTGGCGACGCGTAGATCGCCGTAGGTTTTCTTCATTCCGGTAGCGCTAGGATCGTGCGTTACGAACGAGGAGGTGAGCACCCCGACCTGGCGAGCGGCGATGTGCTGCGAGGAAGCGCCGAAGCGCTCCATGCGCTCGGCGATCGAGCGGCCGAGTTCGAGCCGTTCTGGCTCGGTCGTAAGGCAGCGTTTCGCGCTTTGCGCGATCGTCATAAAGTGAACCTGAATCCGCTTGAGTTCGTCCTGCGAACGAAGCGGCGTCATCACGACGCGCTGAAAGTCGGACAACACGACCGGTACCGCGCGCGGACCGCTATCGTGCACGATGGTTCCCGCGTCGCCCTGGGCGCTGCGCGGTTGCGGGGCTGCGAAAAGGCTGGTTAATGGGGTCATAAGGTTTTCTTTGAAGGGGTTCTCGGTTCGCGGCGCGTTTCCATTTGGTTGCGAGGTTCGCGATGCCGGTGCGTCGGTTTAGAACCCTAGTCACCGGTGGGAGGGTGATTGCGGTTATCTTTCAAAGACGCTATTGCGTGTCGAGTGGTTCGAGCGACGGAGGCTGGTGTTTGAAGAACGACGGTGAGAGCGCCGAGGGAACCGGCACGAACGCGCGCGGCGGTTTGCTGAAATCGAACATGTCGTCGATGCTGTTTGCGCGCACGTCGGTCGTGCCGAGCCGCTTTAGGCGCCAGTTGTCTTCGA
>JBDTDR010000061.1:0-6011 GCA_039922955.1 Candidatus Tumulicola sp. | reverse complement strand
AAGTCGTGCGCGCGGCCAAGCTTGACGGAACGTGGGTGCGCGGTTACGTTTCGACCGCCTTCGGTTCGCCGTTCGGCGACGTCGTCTCGCCGAAAACGGTCGTCGACGTCGGCGAGAAGCTAATGGACATGGGCTGCGACTCGCTTTCAATCGGCGATACGATCGGCGTCGGCGTGCCCAGCCAAGTCGACGAACTGTTGCCGCTGCTCGCCGCCAAGATTCCGCTCGAACGCATCGCCTTTCATTTCCACGATACGCGCGGAACAGCGCTCGCCAACGTCTACGCCGCCTTACGCCACGGCGCGAGTTCGTTCGACTCGTCGGCCGGCGGGCTGGGCGGCTGCCCCTACGCGCCCGGCGCAACCGGCAACGTCGGAACCGAAGACGTGCTCTATCTGCTTCACACGATGGGCATCGAAACCGGCGTCGACCTCGCAAAAGTGCGCGCCGCATCGCGCTTCATCGCCGGCGTCGTCGACCACGCGCTCACGAGCAAAGCATTCCAGGCGATGGAAGCCTCCGACTCGCGAACCGCCGCTAGCGGCGTCTGCTAGTCGTCTGAACCTGCGTGGTTGAGCGGAGGACGCCTCGGCCGTCGGATGCGATGTAGAGGTAGCCGCCCACCCAATGGATTCCCCAGAAGCTGTGCGCGATCGATCCGCCGTCGACGCGCGTCCACGTCGAGCCGTTGTCGGTTGAGAGGAACGCTCCGCGCAAGGTCGTGATCGCCGCGGTGGGCGTGCCTTTCGTCACGTCTTGGTTGTAGCGAATTTCGCGCTCCGGCGAATAGACGAACGCTTGGCTCGGCGATTGCTCCTCCTCGTGCCGCGCCTTACGCGGTTGGCCCGGCGTTACCAGGAGCGAACGGTCGCGGTCGATGCGCCCGCGAATCAGCGGTGCGTTGGTCACCGTTGCGACGCGCGTGAACGTCAGGCCGCCGTCGCTGCTGCGTAGCACGAACACGTTTTGTGATGAGTCGACGCTCGACGCGAGAATCGTTTTTCCATCGGCCGGCGAGATCGTAATTGCGTACCAGAACGGCGTTCCGATCGTTCCCGAAGACTTCTTCCACGTCTTGCCACCGTTGCTCGTCACCGACAGCAGCGAGCGTCCGTTCCGGATGTCGCTGACGATGATGTGCGTGCCGTCGTGAGGGTCCACGGCGATCGCTCCGGGCCACGCAAACGGCCACGATAGCTGCGCGATGGTCGTTCCGCCGTCGGTCGTCTTGAAGACCCCTTTGGGCCCGTAGATGCCGGGCGCACTGTTCGGGCCCGAGGTCAAGTACATCGTGAGCGGTTTGCGTGGATCGAAGGCGATCGGCGTCGTCATCAGGCGGCTCGGGGTCGCCTTTGAAGACGACCCGTGAAACGACTGGCAGCCGTCGGTCGATATACTCAGTCCCGAAGCTTCGTCGTAGGCGTAACAGGCGCTCGGATCCCCCGGGCGCAGCTCGCTGAAGCCGTCTTCGTAGAGACCGTCGACGCGCCAGGTTGCGCCGCCATCGGTAGTGAGGTGACTATTGAAGTCTTGCAGCGACGTCAGCACCGTCTTGCCGTCGGGAGAGACGACGAAGCGGCGAGCGAGGCCGGTGGCCGACGTGGCGCTCACGACGCGGTCGTTATATCTTCCCCCGTATGCCGAGCAGGTCGGCTCGTAATCGAGGCCTTGGTCCGAGGCGATCCAGCAAGCGTCGTCGCTGCCGTTTGCGCTCGTCCAGATGTTTCGCAGATCGATGATCGAGAGATTCGCAGCGTTCGATGCGGGTGGGTTCGGAGATCCGTCGCCCGTGATGTAGTACATCAAGCCATCTGCGCCGATATAGAGCCGATGCGGATGCACCAGGCTAAACGCAATCGCCTGCGTTCCCAGACCGTAGCTGTAATAGTTGCTTGCCAGTACCTTGTTCCAGGTCTTGCCGCTATCGGTCGACGCGTGCAGATCTTGATCCCAGCTTCCGTCGTTGGAACTGGCATAGACGGTCGTCGGGACGTACGGGTCGACCGCGATTTGATGCACGGCTGGAACGCTGCCGCCGGTTCCGGTGTGCTTGTCGTACGGAAGCGTTCCGGCTTTGGACCATTTTCCACCGGCGAATGCAAAGATCGTTCCGGTCGACATGCCCGCATAGAACGCCTTGCCCGAGGAACCTTGGACCGCACCAAAAGCCGTCGGCCATTGCGTCCCACTGGCCGCGAACTGCACGGCCCAAGTTACGCCGTCATCGTTTGAAACGAGAATGCCCGCCTTACCCGTGGCGAACAGGGCGTTTCCAAACGACGCGAACTGGGTGGCCTGCGTGGTTCGATAGACGCTCGTCCACGACGAGCCGCCGTCGCTCGACCGAAAAATGCCGTCGTATTCGGTTGCGGCCAGCAGCACCGACGGTTTGACCGAATCGAGCCACAGCGAGTTTACTACCGACGCGGTGCTCCCCGACGTGTCGGTGAGGCCCTTATCGATCGTCTGCCACGAGGCTCCACCGTCGGTCGTGCGCAGGATCCCGGCGCTGGAGTACGTCTCCAGGCCGGTGCCGCGGCCGCTCGCCATGTAGATGATCTTCGGATTCTTGGGATCGATTGCGTATGCGTTGACTTTGCCGGAGGTCGGCAATCCGTCCGACATGCGCGTCGGGCCGATCGGTTTGAACTTCAGGCTCGCGATCGCCGCAGCGTCGCCGGCGCCTTGGAACGACTGCGATGTGGCCGGCAATGCGTTGCCACCGGCGCCTCCGCGGCAACCGGCAAGCACGGCGGCGGCAACGAGCGCAACGGGAATCGAGCGACGGTCGAACATCGGTACCTCTGAGGTCTTCGGGGGGCGTGAGCGTCGCCGTTCGCTGCCAGGCAAATGCCGGCCTGGTTGGGAAGCCCAGGCAGATGATGACGACGATCGTTCGCGCGGGAATCCTCTACGATGGCACGCTCGAGCCGCCGAAGCGGAACGTCGACCTCGTCATTACCGACGGCCGCATTGCCGAAGTCCGCGCGGCGGGCGGCGGCGGTGATGGCGCGGGTTTCAGCGCCGCCTGCGTCACGCCTGGACTGGTAAACGCTCACGCGCATCTGGAAGCCAGCGGCCAGCCCGACTTGATGGGAGCGATTGCCGTGACCACGCGGAACCAGCGGCTGCTGCACGCCGTTGAAAACGCGCGCAAGTCCCTGGCGGCCGGCGTGACGACCATTCGCGACGTCGGTAGCTCGAACGCGATCGCGCAAGACGTTCGCGACGCCATCGACGCCGGCCGCATCCCCGGTCCGCGGATGCGCGCGGCCGGTGCCGTGCTGTGCATGACCGGCGGCCATGGCTGGCCGATGGGTCGGGCGGTGGATTCGCCGTGGGACGCGCGCAAAGCAGTCCGCGAACAGCTCTGGGGGGGCGCCGACTGCATCAAACTCATCGCTACCGGCGGCGTGCTAACCAAAGGCGCCGTGCCGGGAAACGCGCAGCTCACGCCCGACGAGCTGGCCGCCGCCGTGGACGAAGCGCATCGCCACGGATTGCGCGTTGCCGCCCACGCCATCGGAACGCTCGGCATAAAGAACGCGCTGCGCGCCGGCGTCGATTCGATCGAGCACGGCAGTCTGCTCGACGATGAAGCGATCGCCCTGTTCAAGGAGCGCGGAGCCTATTTGGTGCCGACTCTGACTGCGCCGGCCTGCATCGTCGCGCACGTGGAGGACGGGCAGCTGCCGCAATACGTCGTCGACAAGGCGCGCGTCCTCAACGAGGTCATGCTGGCTAACATTCGGCGCGCGTACGAAAGCGGCGTACGCATCGCCGGCGGTTCGGATTCCGGTACGCCGTATAATTATCACGAGAACTATGCCTACGAAGTCGAGCTGATGTCGTCGCTGCTCGGCATGACGCCGCAGCAAGCACTCCACGCGGCGACCGCCGTGGCCGCCGAGCTGATCGGACTGCACCGCGGCGTTCTCGCCCCAGGCGAGCCGGCCGATCTGCTCCTGCTCGACCGCGATGCGGGTGACGACGTGCGCGCGCTACGCGAACCCAAAACGGTCATCAAGGGAGGAGTCACCGTATGACGACGCAGTCTGCCGCTCGACTCGCCGTATTTCCGATCGTCGCCGCGCTTTTTGGAATGGCCGCACCGTGCGGCGCCGCGGCGAACGGGCAGCCGCTCGTGGGAAGCCCGATCGCGCACGTGATCGTCGTTATTCAAGAGAACCGCACGACCGACAATCTGTTCGCGTCGTCGATTATCGCCGGCGGCGGCCCGTATCCGGGCGCCAACGTTACGCAGACCGCGCACATCGGCGGCCGCGACATCCCGATGCGAGCGACGCCCTTTGAATATCCGGCCGATCCGCGGCACAATCACGCCGCGCTTTTGGCCGAATGGAACGGCGGAAAGATGGACGGTTTTGCCAAGGATCCCGTGTATCCCGATCCCGGCTTTCCCGCAGCGCCGCCGAATTTTCCGCTAGCGTACGTCCCCGCCGCCGAAACCACCATGTACCATCTGCTCGCGCAGCGGTACGCCCTCGCCGATAACAACTTCGCGCCGCGACTGGTCCCGACGTTTCCCGGCCACATGTTCCTCATCGCGGCCGCGAGCCAAGCGGCCGACGACCCGAACGATCCGGTCACCTGGGGCTGCGACTCGAAACCGGGCACGACGGTTCCGGTTTTCGGAACCGGCGAGCAAGAAATATTTCCGGGGGTCTTTCCGTGCTTCGACAACCCGACCATCGGCGATCTGCTCGATCGCGCGCACGTTTCGTGGAAATATTACACCGGGTCCGCCGACGCCGTCGCGGACGCCTGGGTCAACGTGTACGATTCGATCCGGCACATTCGCTACGGACCCGACTGGCAAGCCAACGTCGTCTCACCGATGTCGAACGTGCTGAGCGACATCGCGCACTGCACGCTGCCGCAGGTTGCGTACGTCACGCCGACGTGGATGGCGTCGGACCACGCGGGCTCGCTCAGCAACGCCGGCCCGGGTTGGGTCGGTTCGATCTACATGGCGGTCGAGCAGTCCGCGACCTCGGCCGACACCGCTTGCCGGTACGCCGGCGACACGGCCATCGTCCTCACGTGGGACGACAGCGGCGGATGGTACGATCACGTCGCACCGCCGGCCGGCCCGAACGGCACCAGTTACGGTTTTCGCGTGCCGATCGTCGTCATTTCGCCGTGGGCGCGTTCCAACTACACGCCCGGCAATCCGCACGTCACGCCCTACGTTTCGCACACGCAGCGCTCGACGACCGCGATCGTCCGCTTCATCGAAAAGAACTGGGCACTCGGAACGCTCGGCGAGCGCGATGCCGCCGGCGACGACTTGAGCGACATGTTCGACTACGCCCGCCCGGCGCCGGTACCGCCGATGATCTATTTGGCGGTACGACAAGCCATCCACAAAACCCGATGGAATATCGCGCGCAGCCTTCACGACACGCACGTGGTAGACGACGACCGCTAGTGCCGCACCCGCTCGCCGGACTGCGTCTCGCCGTGCTCGGCTCGATCGCGTGGCCCACGCCGCCGGCGGGCTACGGTCCGTGGGAGCAGATCGCGTTCAATATTGCCGACGGCATGCGCCGGCGCGGTTTGGACGTCACGCTGTTTGCCACCGGAAACTCACGGTTTGAAGGCCGCCTCGCCTCGGTCGTTCCGGTGGGCCTTAACCAGGACCCGGCGCTCGCGGGCGACGTTTTTGGAGCGCTGCACGCCGGCGAACTGTTCCGGCGCGCGGGCGAGTTCGATCTGATCCACAACAACTTCGACTGGAAGCCGCTGACCTACGCGCTCGGCTCGTCGGCCCCGCCGCTGCTCACCACGATTCACGGCTTTTCGTCGCCGCAGATCCTGGCTGCGTACTATGCGTGCGCGTGGCGAAGCTTCTACTGTTCGATTTCCGATTCCGACCGCGACCCCGGGCTCGACTATCTCGCGACCACGTACAACGGCATCGACCCGGCCGGTTTCAGGTTTCGGGATGCGCCCGGAGAGTATCTCGTCTTTCTCGGCCGCTTTCATCC
>JBDTDR010000060.1:0-15556 GCA_039922955.1 Candidatus Tumulicola sp. | reverse complement strand
GATGACCGAAGACGAATGGCAAGCGGTGCTGCAAGTCAATCTTTCAGGGCCGTTTTTTATGACCAAGGCGGTGCTCGACACGATGGTGGCGCAGGGATTCGGCCGGATCGTCAACATCAGCTCGGTGGTCGGCGAAAGCGGGAACTTCGGGCAGGCTAACTACGCCGCCGCCAAGGCGGGGCTGATCGGCCTGACCAAAACGGTCGCGCTGGAAGTCGCCAAGAACCACATTACGGTCAACGCGGTCGCGCCCGGATTCATTGAAACCGATATGACCAAGGCGATGCCGTCGGAGGCCATCGAGATGGCGATATCCCAGACGCCGAAGCGCCGGCTGGGCCAACCCGAAGAAGTCGCCCACCTGGTTCGGTTCCTGCTCGACGAAAACGCCGGCTACATTACCGGCGCGGTGTACAACGTCAACGGCGGCTGGTACATGTGACGGCCTTGGACGAAGCGCGCAACGACCCGATGCCGGCCGACGACTTGAGTTATGGGATCGACGTCACCGGGCTCGACCCGGCGTCGCTCAACGACGCGCTCAAAGCCGTCATGGCCGAGGCGATGGCCGACCCGCTGCGCATGAGCACCTGGATCGCCGGCTTCGCACTTGCCGAGCAGAACGTCGGCCTGAACATGCTGCGACGGTTGAGCGGCCAGGACGCGGTCATGCCGTTTGCACCACCCGCCCCCGACAAACGCTTTTCCGAACCGGAGTGGGCGAACAATCCCATATTGGCCGGCATCGTGGAAGATTACCGCGTGCGCTCGCAAGCCGCTCTGCAACTGGTCGATTCGGCGCGCTTACCCGAAGCCACGCGCCGCAAGGCGCGATTTGCGATGCAGCTAATGCTCGACGCGTTTGCGCCGAGCAACGTGCCGTGGCTCAATCCCGGCGTCGTCAAAGAAGCGATGGATAGCCACGGGCTAAGCCTGCTGCAAGGCATGCGCAACTTTCTCGACGACGCCCAGAATAACGGCGGGTACCCGCGGCAGGTCGACAAGTCCGGTTTCGAACTGGGGAAGAACATTGCTGCGACGCCGGGGCGCGTCGTGATGCGCAACGGGTTGATCGAATTGATCGCGTACGAACCGAAGACGCCGAAAGTCCACGCGTTGCCGATGCTTTGCAGCCCGCCGTGGATCAACAAATATTACATCATGGATTTGGCGCCGGGGCGCTCGTTCGTCCAGTGGGCGATCGAGCACGGCCACCAAGTCTTCATGATCAGCTATCGCAACCCCGACGCGTCCATGTCGCACTACACGATGGACGACTATCTGCGTTCCGGCGTCTTGGCGGCGCTCGATGCGGTGCGGGACGTCACCGGTGCGAAAAAGGTGAACATCGCCGCGCTGTGCCTGGGTGGAACGCTGGCGTTGACCGCGATGGCGTATCTGGCGGAGCACGGTCAAGCCGATCGCGTGAACAGCGCGACGGTGACGAACACGCTGATCGACTTTAGCATTCCGGGCGACCTCGGCGTCTTCACCGACGAAGACACGATTTCGCGACTCGAGAAGCGGATGCGCGAGCGCGGGTTTCTCGAATCCACGGAAATGGCCAAGACGTTTGACTGGATGCGCTCGCAGGATCTCATTTGGAGTTACGTCGTGAACGGCTGGTTCAAAGGCAAGCAGCCGCCGGCGTTCGATATTCTGGCTTGGAACGGCGACTCGACGCGCATGCCGGTCGCGATGCATTCGCAGTATTTGCGCTCGTGCTATCTGCACAATTCGATCGTCAAACCCGGCGAGTTTACGATCGACGACACCCCGATCGATCTCGGAAAGATCACCGCGCCGCTCTACGTGCTCGGCGCCGAGAACGATCACATCGCGCCGTGGCACGCCACGTATCTCACCACCCAGCACGTCGGCGGCGAAGCGAAGTACACCCGGACGAATTCGGGGCACATCGCGGGGATCGTCAACCCGCCCGGCGGCAAAAAGAGCCTGTACTACACCAAGCCCGTGGCACGACGCGGCGAGAGCGCCGACGCGTGGCTGGAGACGGCCGACCGGCACGACGGGAGCTGGTGGGAAGATTGGGCCGTTTGGGCGGAGGCGCACGGCGACGAGCTCGTCGAGCCGTACCGCTTGCCCGAAGGCGAACCGGCGCCCGGCCGGTACGTTCGCAACGAGACCGGGCCCCTCATCGAGCCGGCCTTCAAGGCGCGCTCGTGACCGACGACGACGGCGCCGACCGCGACAAGGGCCCGACCACGGGGTGGGGCACCCTCGGCGAGTTCATTCGCGGGCAGCGCGAGCTGGCTAACCTTTCGATGCGGCAGCTCGCCGAAATCGCCAAAATCTCCAATCCGTACCTGAGCCAGGTCGAGCGGGGCCTGTACAAGCCATCGGCCGACGTGCTCAAACAGATTGCCGGCGCCCTGCATATTTCGGCCGAGACGATGTATGCCCAGGCCGGACTGCTCGACAGCGCGGAGCCGGACGACAGCCATCACGGGGTAGAGCATGCGATCAGGCTGGATCCGCGGCTGACCGTTGACCAGAAAGAGGCCTTGATCCGGATTTACCGGAGTTTTGCCGCCGGGGGTGGTTGACAAATATCCCGAGTGCTTGGTACACTTAGCACAGAGAAGCACAAGCACCCAAGGAGAGCACACACCATGGCCGTCAACGTTTCGGACTATTTCATCAAACTGCAAGAAGAGGGTCTTTCGACGCTCAAGCAGTCCCAGGATGCCAGCATCGCGGCACTCAACCAGTTTCGCTCGATCGGTAAAGAGTTCTCGGAGAAGCCGGGCACCCTGCCCACCTTCGAAAATCTGCCGACCGCGACCCAGCTCGTCGAGATGTCGTTCGGGTTCGCCGCCCAGGTTCTCGAGCTGCGTAAAGCCTACACGCTGAAGATCGCCGAGATGCTCGTCGAGACCCAGAAGCAGGCCGAGGCGACCGTCAAGCAGGCCGCTGCGACCGTCCAGAGCGCCACCGTCAGCGCCCAAAACGGCACGCCGATGGGCGCGAAGCCGGTTAGCTCGAACAAGTAAAGTCCCGGAAGTTACCCCTTTTCGGTGACGCGAACCGCTCGGCTTTTAGCCGGGCGGTTTCCTTTTGTTGACCGCAAACGGTACAATGCGCGCAGAAGGAGGACCGCTATGCCCATTGCAAAGCGCGTGTCCGCCGAGTTTATCGGCACGTTTTGGTTGGTCTTCGGCGGTTGCGGAAGTGCGATTTTCGCGGCCACGTTTCCGGCTACCGGCATCGGATTCGCCGGGGTCGCTCTAGCTTTCGGCTTGACGGTATTGACCGGTGTGTATGCCCTCGGTCCGATTTCGGGCGGTCATTTCAATCCCGCGGTGACGGTCGGGCTGTGGGTCGGCCGGCGATTCAGCGGCAGCGACGTGATTCCGTACGTTATCGCGCAGTGCGTCGCGGCGGTCGCGGCGGCGGCCGTGCTGTACCTCATCCTTTCGGGCAAGGCGGGGTTCACGGGTGCCGGCAACTTCGCGGCTAACGGATTCGGCGACCATTCGCCGGGCGGATTCGGCTTGCTCTCGGCGTTCGTTGCCGAGGTCGTTTTAACGTTTTTCTTCGTGACCGTCATTTTGGGCAGCACCGACAAGCGCGCGCCGGCCGGCTTCGCGGGCGTCGCAATCGGATTGTGCCTAACGTTGATTCATTTGGTGGGCATCCCGATTACGAATACGTCGGTGAATCCGGCACGCAGCCTCGGCCCGGCGCTGTTCGCGCAAGGGAACTGGGCGCTCGGGCAGCTGTGGCTCTTCATCCTGGCACCGATTATCGGGGCGGCGATCGCCGGCGTCGTCTATTCGCAACTCTTCGCGGAGAAAGAGACGGCGTAACCTTACGCGCCGCGCGGCCAGACAGTACACGGCACGGCAGCGAGAGGATCTCGTTCGGGATCTCTGTCGCCCGGTATCGCCGTTCGATGCCGTCGTGTTGCGGGTTTTTCGGCACGGCATCGGCTTGGCGCTGGTGGGGGTGCTTCTCGCGGCGTTCTACGGCGTCGGCGTTGGGCTGGGTTTTCGCGCCCACGCGCTGACGCACGGGAGCATCGCGGAGCCGTCGTTGCAGCATCGGGTCTCGATCCGCCGCGATGCGCGTGACGTGCCGCATATCGTGGCCGCATCGCAAGCCGATCTGTTTTTCGCACAAGGGTTCGTCGAGGGTTCGGACCGGCTGTTCCAGATGGAGCTGACGCGGCGGTACGCGTTGGGCACGCTGGCGGAAGTGCTGGGGCCGCGGGCGCTGCGGATGGACCAAGAGCAGCGGTATTTCGACGTGCGCGACATTGCCGAGCGGCAGTGGCGCAGCATGGGCGCCGGCGAGCGCGCGGTCTTGACGGCGTTTAGCGGAGGCGTCAATGCGGCCATGCGCCAGCAGCCGCTGCCGGTCGAGTTCCGCTTGCTGCTGTATCGGCCGCGACCGTGGAGACCGCAGGATTCCCTGGCGGTGTCGCTGGTCGTATCGATTGCGTTGGCCGATTCGTGGCACGACGTACTGATGCGTAACGACACGTGGCGGCGCCGCGGCGCGCGCGCGTTCCAAGAGTATTTCCCACTGAGCGACTCGAGCTACGACGTGACGCTGGAAGGCGCGCTTCCCGGTCGCCGCGACGGCCCGGCGGCAGTGGCTCTGGCGCCGCTGCCACGTTGGCTGCCGCTTTCCCGGCATTCCGCGACGTCGAAGGCCGGAAGCAACGCGTGGGCGGTGGGCGCACTGCGGACGGCGAGCGGACGCGCGCTGCTCGCCAACGATCCTCACTTAGACCTGACGATCCCGGGCCTCTGGTACGTCGAAGATCTCAAGGCGCCGGGAATGCACGTAGCCGGTGCCTCGATTCCCGGCGCACCCGGGGTGCTGCTCGGGCACAACGAACGCATCGCCTGGGCCGCGACCAATGCGGATGCATCCGCGATGAGCTTGTTTGAGGCACCGGGCCGGCTGTCGCGGCGGGCGTGGGTGCGAGAAGCGTTTCACGTTCGGTTCGCCAAGGACGTCGCGCGGGCGTACTATCGCACCGCGCACGAGTTCGGCGTTCCCAACGCCTACGGTGCGCGGATGGCACTCGTGCGATGGCCGTTGTATGCCGGGAAAACATCGGCGGTCACTGCATTCCTAACGCTGGACCGCGCGCGCAGCGCGCGCGAGGCGATGACGGTACTCGGGCGGTACCGGGGAACGGCGGAGAATTTCGTGGTGGCCGACACGCACGGCAACGTCGCGTACCATCTGGCCGGAAGCGTACCGCTGGATCCGGCATGGGGCCGTTACGTTCACCCATCGCGCGAGCTGCGCCGAACGTTCGGAAACGTCGCGTTTGGGCGGCTTCCAGCGGTCGCGCCGTCGCGGAGCGCGGTCGTCGTGAGCGCCAACAACAAGATGTACGCAGACGGCTACCCGTACCGCTTGTCGGCGACCTTCGAACCGCCTTATCGCGCGTATCGGATCGCGCAGCTCCTGCGCGCACGGGAGCGCTACGACGTGGCGTATTTTGCGCGGATGCAGCTCGATAGCGTATCGCCGGTGGATTTAGAGTTCGCGCGCAGCGTGAGCGCGAGTGCCGCGGCGCATCGTGACGAGCCGGCGTTCGACAATGTCGCTCGCGAGCTGACTTCGTGGGACGGCAACTTTTCGCGCGGATCGCGGGCAGCCACGGTGGAGCATGCCATACGCGTGCGGCTGGAAGCAAACGTGCCGTCGCTCTACGCGCTGCTCGCGCGTCTTCGTTCGGGAACGGACGCGGCGGAGGTCGATTCGGACCTGCGCGACGCGCTGTACTCCGCGAGCGGAATCGCACAACCGTGGGGACGCGCCGGATCGGTGCGGGTCGAACATCCGCTCGCGCCGCTGCGGTTCGGCTTTCTCAACGGCGCGACGCTGCCGGGCGACGGCGATGAATACACGATCCATCTGCAGGAACCGGGCTTTTCGCAAAGCTTCCGCGCCGTATGGGACGTCGGCAACTGGGACGCCGGCGGCATCGCGATCCCGAGCGGTGAGTCCGGCGAGCCCGGTTCGGGCCACTACGACGATCTGAGCCCGGCGTGGATCGCCGGCCGGCTCGACTCCCTACCGTTCAGCGAAGCCGCCGTGCGCGCGGCAACGCGCAACCTGCTAATCCTCGAACCACGCTCGGGGGCGCCTTGAGCTATCCGGTCTTGTGAGTTGGTACGCAGAGAAGGACCGGCATGCCGACTTGAACCTGGTTTCTTTGAAACTGGTTCGAAAAGGCTCGAGTCTGCTGGATTGTCGGACCTTGAATCGAGTAACAGGTGAGATGGTCGGCTGGAGGCGGAACGCTTAACGGCGGTCCGGAGAGTACTTTTTTCACAACCGGCGTGCAGAACAGCTCGGGCGTGCCGACCCCCGTTTGATACTGCTGGAACTGATCGGTGAGCTGGACGGTGGCCGCAAACTGACCTTGGAAGCTGGCCTTATAGCACTCGAAGTGCGAAAAGGTCGTCATCGCCATCAGGGATTGTGCCGCGACCGCTGGGGGTGAAGCCGTTACTCGCCAATCATGAACGCCGCGGCGACGACGAGTACGCCGATCGGCAAACTGACAAACCGCATGTGGAGCTCCTTTACACGCGCGCTTAAGGATAAGCCGTTGCTGGAAATCCAGCGCTATCGTGCCGGCCCAGCGTACACCCGCCCGGAGGGAACGCCAAGGGCCAAATTGCTCGGACGGATGCGGCCGCGTTGAGCGCGTCTTCGACGGCCCGCGCCCCCGAGTTTCAGGGTTTCTTCATGCCCCAGTTTTAGCATGTTCTAACTTGCTCTCTAACGGAAAGCTTTTGGGGTGATTCTATGTCCAAACCACTGGCCAGCGTTCGACTCGTTTTCGGTGCCGTCGTCGCGATTGTCAGTGCGAGCGGATGCAGCGCCGCCGGCGGCAGCGGCAGCATGTCGCCTCCCGGCGCGCAGCCGGCGCTGCCGCAGATCCGGACTTTAAACGCGGACGTGTCCCCTGACGTTTCCGTCCTAAAACAGTTGAAGAACCAAGTGGTAATCGGGTCGACCGTGGACCCGGTCAACGGCGCTCAAAACCCGTATGGCTTGAGCGTCGCTCCGAGCACGTCGGGGAAGCTCACCGCCGGCGATCTGGTCGTCTGCAACTTCAACTCGAAGTACAACCAGCAAGGCAGCGGCAAATCGATCGTCGCGCTGCACCCGGCCCCGGGCTCGACACCGATTCATCTGACCGCCAATCAGAAATTGCTCGGCTGCGACGCGTTGGCCCTCGGTCCGGATGACACCATCTGGGCGGCCGCCATGGCTGCCAACGACAATCCCCTCATCAGCTCCAACGGCAAAGTGGTCCTCAATATTTTCGGAAAGCCGTTCAGCCAGCCGTGGGGGCAGATTTTCGCGCAGCCCACCAGCGGATCGCCCGCGTTCTACGAAACCAACGCCGCAACCGGCAGCGTGGTTCGCATCAACCTCGGATCCAATTTCACGTACGACGTGATCGCCAAGGGATTCCCGCGTAACCGCGGGGTTGCCGGAACGGTGCTCGCGCCGTCGGGCCTCGCGTACGACGCGAAAATCGACACGCTGTATTTCGTCGACGGTAAAAACAACACGATCGTGGCATTCAAGAACGTGTCGACCATTCCCAACGGCGGCATTCAATCGTCCGGAAACGGCATGATGTTTAGCGGCCCGAACGCGGCCGACGCGCGGATCGTTTTTGCGGGCGCGCCGCTCAACGGTCCCATCAGTACCGCACTCCTGCCCAACGGCAACATCGTCGCCGGAAACACGCTCGATCCCACCGGCATGAATCTGATGGTCGAGGTGTCGGCCGCCGGCAAGCTCCTCGACGTCCGTAACGTCGACACCGGCGCCGCCGGATCGATTTTCGGCATGGTCGCAACCGGCACGAAAAACTCCGACACGAAAATCTATTTCAACGACGACAACGCCACCAACGTGCAGGTGCTCGAGCACTAGCCGCGTACTCGCGTCCGCGCCGGGCCTTGCCCGGCCGCGGACGGGTCGGCATGTTCGCAAGAGTCGGCGGACGATGCAAAGAAGACCGCTGACCCATGAGAACTGCGTCATCCGAATCGATCGCGCGACGGACGTGAAGGCCATCGCAACCGAGTCTCGCTGGCCGCCGGCCGTTTGCGTCCTGGTCGTGCTCGTGCTCGCGGGACTCACGCCGAACCGGTATCATGCCTTTCCCACGTGGGTTCCATTTGGAGCGGCCGCGCTGTTCGCCGTGGCGCTGGCTATCGGAGCGGCGTTCGGCAGCGATGCGAGATGGCGCCGCCTAGAACGAGGGGCGATGATCGTGGTCGCAATCATCGCACTCGCCGCGAACTGCGTCAACCTGTTTGTGGTGGTCCGGGCACTGGTCTTCACGCCGGATCGAGTCCATGCAGTCGAACTGCTCGCGACATCGGTGATGATTTGGGTCAGTAATGTCGTCATCTTCGCGATCCTCTACTGGGACCTCGATCGCGGCGGCCCGGGCGCGCGCGCGCGTTCCGAGCAGACCTATCCGGATTTTGCTTTCCCGCAGGCGAGCGATCCGAATCTGTCGCCGCCCGGGTGGCAACCCGGCTTCGTCGATTATCTCTTCCTGGGTTTTACCGGGGCCACGGCCTTCAGCCCGACCGACGCCCTGCCGCTCACCCCGCGCGCCAAGGTCTTGATGATGGCTCAAGGCTTAATTTCGCTCGTCGCATTGGTAGTGGTCGCCGCCCGCGCGATCAATATCGTTCAATGATCGATCGGACTCGATGACGCCCCCGATGGCGTTGCTGATCCTGTGCGTCGCCTTCATCGCTACGAATATCGACGCTTTGGTCGTCCTAGCACTGCTTTTCGCCTTCGATATGCCGTCGAAACCGCGCCAAGCCGTGGCGTCGGCGTGCGCGAGTTTTGCCGTCGTTCTCGCGGTCTCAGCTGCCGCGGCGTACACGTTTCACGCAGTCGCCCCGGCGTGGACGCGCTGGCTCGGACTTCTGCTGGTCGGGGCCGGCATGGTGCGCGCCTGGGCTTGGTTCCGATCGAGAAACCGCTCCGGCATTTCGGTTGGAGCGAATGTATCGATCGTTGCGGCAGTTCTCGCCACCGGCGGCGACAATCTGGTCGTCTACCTGGGCCTCTTCGCGAACATGGACGCGATTGCGGTTGCGTTGACGAGCGTAGCCTACCTGCTCGCGTTCGGCGTTTCGACCTATGCGCTGCTGCTAGTGGTCGCGAAGGGCCGGCTCGGTCGCACTCGCCCGCTTCATTGGGAGCCGCTGACGGCTCTGGCGCTCATCGTCATCGGGATCGCCGTCACGACGAAGGCGTTGTGGTTGTAAATCGTTTCATCGAACGAACGCCGGATCGATGGCGGCTTGGAGAACGGCGTTAAACGTGCCGATCGGGCAACTCAATGCGGGACAGCCGGGAACGTAGACGGGGACGCGCAGCACCGGGACGAGCGCGGAAGCGGGCGTGGCGCGGCGCATCGCATCGAGCGGTTGGGCGACGAAAAAAACCTGGACGAATGCGGTCGTTTGCAAAACGCTCGGGTCGGCGTCGTGAAGCTCGAAGACGAGCGCCCCCCCAGGCGGCGTATCGTTGGGTTGATATCCCGGCACGAGCCACGAAAGGCGCAGCAAACCGCCGATCTGCGCGAGGTTGGTGTCGTGACCGACGAAGGCGATAAAACGGCTCGCCGGCGGAGCCGAGGTCAGCGAGTTGCGCTTTCCGGTAGCGCCTTGGTTGAGCGTAGCCAGCACGTGGGCCGTCAAATTTGAGGCGGTGATGCGGGCGGCGTACGGGTTGCGGTCTTCGAGCGTGCGCCGCAACACGTACAGCTGCGAGAGATCGAGCAGCATTCGGCGATCGAGATGTCCCCAGCCGACCTCGTTGCCCGGCAATCCTTCGGCGTATTCGAGCAGCAGATCTTCGACCGCCGTTGACGCGACCTCGACCGGGCCGCGCAGCGATGCGAGCCCGCTGGACCGGCTGACGGCGATCGACGCGGGGAGCGTCGAGATATGGCGGCAGTTGCTCGTAGCGCAATCGAGAAGTGCGTCGAGCTGCTCGTACGGCAGCCGGTACGCCGCGAGAATACCGTTCGGGTTCGCGCCGATCGCGCCGCTCAGGGCCGCTGCGGCCAGGGTGGGATCGGCTTTGCCGAGCGCCGGGACCGGCTTGAAGATCGGATCGGGGGCGGCGGTCGCGGAATGGTGGGTGAGTCCGCATCCCGGCGCGAGACCTTCCAGGAGAGCGTCGGCGGTCGCTTGGGTTCGAGCGTCGGTGTCGGCCCAGGCGTAAATGCGATCGGCGTTTGGACATCCCGTGGGCTCGAACAGTCCGGCATTGGCGTAAAACGCGCGGTAGTATGCGCCTAAGAACGTCGCGAGCAGCGCACCGTGCGGGGTCAGACTTCCGGGCGGGACGTTCCACGCCGGCCAGCGGCGCGCCGCGTAGGGCGTCATGGCCGTGTAACTCGTCGGCGAACGCACGCCGTGGCGGCTGACGATCACAACCAAGCGCAGGCCCGAAGGCCGCGCCGGCGTTCGCGCGTCGGCCGGCACCGCACACGCGGCAACGATCAGGAGCGCCGCGGCAACAAAGAGCGACCGTGTTTTCACGATCGCTCCTTCGTTTTCGTGCCGGAAGCTGCCTAGGAGTTTGTCGGGGTTGTAAATGTGCCCAACCCCGACAAACTCCTAGCGGCGGCGGGTGCGCGAGCGGTAGACGACGCGGGGTTTCGGCGGCTCGGTGCTGGCCTCGGGGAAGAGCGGGTTCTTGGTGCGCTCGAGGCGTTTGCCGAGGATGTACTCGATCTGTTTGATCAGCGGCTCTTCGTCGGACGAAACGAAGGTGATGGCGTCGCCCGATGCTTTGGCGCGGGCCGTGCGACCGACGCGGTGCAGATAGTCCTCCGCCGCTAGCGGGACGTCGAAGTTGATTACGTGCCCGAGTTCGGCGATGTCGATCCCGCGCGCGGCGATGTCGGTAGCGACGAGCACGCGGTAGCGTCCGCGTTTAAAGTTTTCTAGCGCATGCGTACGCTGCGACTGCGATCGGTCGCCGTGAATGAGGTCGACCGGGATCCGATGTTTTTGCAGCGCCGCGGCGAGCCGGTTGGCACGCGCTTTGGTGCGCGTGAAGGCGATCGCGGTGTAGATGGCGTTATCTTTAAGCAGCTCGACCAGAAGATCGGTCTTGCTCTCTTGCGGAACCGCGTAGAGCGTTTGGCTCAGCGTCTGCACGGGAGCCGCCTTTGCCGCCAGCTCGACGCGCACCGGATCGCGCAGAATCTCCCGAACGAGGCCGGAAATTTGCGGCGGTAGCGTTGCGGAGAAGAAGAGGGTTTGACGATTCGGCGAGACGTGCGTAATAATGCGGCGAACGTCGGGTAGAAACCCCATGTCGAGCATCCGATCGGCTTCGTCGAGGACGAGAATCTCGATGTCTTCGAGCCGAGCCGTTCGCTGCTTGATATGGTCGAGGAGACGCCCGGGCGTGGCGACCAGAATATCGGCACCGCGCTTGAGCGCATTGAGTTGAGGCTTAAAGCCGACGCCGCCGTAAATCGCCGCCACCGTTACTTTCGTATGTTTGGCCAGCAGCGTCAGATGCTGGGCGATCTGCTCGGCGAGTTCGCGGGTGGGGGCCAGAATTAAGGCGCGCGTCTTTCCGCGCGGCTTGGCGGCGAGCATTTGGATCAGCGGGAGGCCGAAGGCGGCGGACTTGCCGCTGCCGGTTTCGGCGCTGGCGAGGACGTCGCGGCCTTCGAGGGCCGGAGGAATCGAGAGCACCTGAATGGGGGTCGGTTCGGCGAAGCCGAGGTCGCGCACGGCAGCAAGAAGCGCCGGCTGCAAGCCGAGTTGTTCGAAGGTAGGAATGGCTGTCGCAATCTTTCGTGGTGTGCGCGTCTCGATCGCATTCGAAAGGTCGCGCGGGAGTTGCCTCACTATGGCACGGAGGTCGCTCCTGCGTCAAACGCTTGAGTCGCACGGTCGGGAGGGCAACCGCGGCAGTACGGCGCCCGCTTGCCAGGCAGGCACCAATTGCTCGGCCAAGCGAGCACTGGCTTCGAAGGGGCGAGCTTGCCAAGCCATAAGACCCAAGCGTGGCCCCCCCGGCCCGCATTCCTGGAACGCTCGCTCTTCCGATTGGAGTCGAGGATGGTCCCACAACGGTTACTCGCTCGAACCCTGTTCGCGCTCGCGTTCGCGAGCGTCGTGCTGCCTAGTTGCAGCGGTGGCGGTCCGCTTCCCGGCAATCCCGCCGCGGGGTCTTCGGCAATGCAGGTGCCGTCATTACGGCCGCCGATCGGCGGCGACGCGATGCCGGCGAAGGCGCTCTACGTCAGCGATACGTATGGGAAGTCGATCTTCCGCTTCGTACGAAACGCCGACGGCAGCCTGGTAACGCCGGTCGGCTCGTCGCTCGTGCTTCCGTATCACCCCGGACCGATCGCGATAGCTTCGGGCGGCAGTCTGTTCGTAAGCGATCAGGAGAACGAATCCGTCGAAGTCTATCGCAAGGGCGCCAGCGGATATGCGCAGCCGACGCGCTCGCTGCTGCTTCCATTTGCGCCTAGCTGCGTGGCCGTGGACCGTGGCGGGTACGAATACGTCGGCGGCTATTCCAACGACTTCGTCGCCGTGTACGCGCCCGGTGCCCACGGACCGGCCAATACGATCGCGCGCATCTCGCTGCCCGACGGGCATCCCGATATCAACGGCGTCGCCGTCGACGCGTCGGGGAATCTTTACGTTTCCGATTCGAATGAGGTTAGCGAGTTTGCGACGCCCACCACGAACCCGACGCTCATGCGGGCCATTATCGGCTCGGGCGAACAGAGTTCGCCGACCGGCATGGCACCCAGCAACAGAACCGGCGAACTATACGTCGCGAACGCCGGCGACGGGAATATTCTCGCCTACTCGCCCACCGCGAATGGCACGAGCCACCCGGACCGCTCCATCTCTTCGAACGGACCGCCGCTGGTCGTGCCGCTCGCGGTCGCGTTGGGGGGGACGGTGCTGTACTCAACGAGCGGAACGAAGTTCTACGGTCCGCCGTCGGTGTTCGTGCTCGACTCGCGCCGCGGCAAGCAAACGCCGAAACAGGTCGTAACCGGCGGGTATCTCGCGGCTCCGGTCGGGCTAGCACTTGGCCCGTAGTTGGCGCTGAGCCGCGATCGCGAGGGAATCTCGGTCGTCGCCGCCACGTCAATCGAGGCGAAAGCGGCGCGACGAGAACTCCCGGGCGTTCGCGTTTATGAAACCGGGGTCGGACTGGCCAAGCTGAGCGCGACGCTGGGCGACATCGTGGTCAGCTGCGGTCTCGCCGGAGGATTGCGAGCCGAAAATCCCAGCGGCACGGTTCTGGTGCCGCGTGAAGTTCTTCGACCCGACGGGAGCACGCTCGTCTGTGACCCGGACCTCGTCGACGCGCTCGTTTTCGCCGCCCGTTCGGCCGGCTTCGAACCGTTGCTCGATGCCGTCGTGACGTCGCGGGTTCTCGTGCGGGGGGCCGATCGCGAAATCTGGGCGCGGCGCGGCTACGCCGGCGTCGACATGGAAACCGGCCTGATCTACGCGCCGCGCGTCGCGGCCGTCCGGGTCGTGCTCGACACGCCCGGACGGGAGCTCTCGGCCGACTGGCTGCGCCCGGTTACGGCGATGCTGCGACCGTGGAACTGGCCGCAGGCCGCATGGCTTGCCCGAGAAGCGCCTCGCTACGCTCGCCGGGCGGCGGCCATCGTGGCGGCCGCGTTCGCATAAACCGGAGATACCCCCCGGCGCGACGAATCGGCGGCCAATCGAAATGATCGTAGAAAAAATCGTCTCCCCCGCCGACGTCAAGCGCCTCAGCCGCGCTCAAATAGATCGCCTCGCAAGCGAGATCCGGGGAATGCTGGTCAGCACGTGCGCCGTAAACGGCGGGCATCTCGCGCCGAACTTGGGCGTGGTCGAGTTGACGCTCGCACTCCATCGCGTTCTCAACCTTCCGCACGACAAATTGGTCTGGGACGTGAGCCATCAAACCTACGTGCACAAAATTTTGACGGGCCGGCGCGATCGCTTTTCGACGATTCGCAAGGGCGGCGGTCTTTCGGGTTTTGCGATGCGCAGCGAGTCCGAGTACGATCCGTTCGGCGCCGGTCACGCGAGCACGTCGGTATCTTCGGCGCTCGGCATGGCGCACGCGCGCGATCTCACCGGCGGCGACGAAACGGTCGTGGCGGTCATCGGCGACGGCGCGCTCACCGGCGGCCTCGCCTACGAGGCGCTCAACAACGCCGGGGCGCTCAAGAGCCAGTTCACCGTGATTTTGAACGACAACGAGATGTCGATCGCGCCCAACGTCGGCTCGATCGCCTCGTATCTCTCGGTGCTGCGCACCAAGCCCTTCGCGAACTTCGCGCGCAAAACGGGGAAGCTGGTCCTCGACCGCATCCCGCTCGGCGGTGCCGCCAAGAAGGCGATCGAATCGGCCGAGCTCGGCGCGCTGCGTTTCATCTCGCCCACCGAAAAGACCGCCGTCATCTTCGAAGAGCTGGGCTTCCGGTACATCGGTCCGGTTGACGGCCACAACTTCGACGCGCTGGTAGACGCGCTACGCACCGCGCAAGCTTTCGATCATCCCGTGCTCCTTCACATCATTACGGTCAAGGGCAAAGGCTACGAGCCCGCCGAACGCGACTCGCGCACGTTTCACGGCGTGGGAGCCAATGCATTCGAGCCGAGCGATGGAACGAAAAAGAGCAGCGCGGGCGCGCGTCCGAAATTTCAAGACGTTTTCGCCGACGCGATGATCGCCGTCGCCGAGAAGGATCCGCGCGTCGTCGGCATCACCGCCGCCATGCCCGACGGCACCGGGCTTTCGAAGTTCGGCAAGCGTTTTCCGGAGCGCTACTTCGACGTCGGCATCGCCGAGGCGCACGCCGTCTGTTTCGCCGCCGGGCTCGCTTCGAGTGGACTGCGCCCCGTATGCGCGATCTATTCGACCTTTTTGCAACGCGCCTACGATCAAATCGTACACGACGTAGTCGTTCAGAATTTGCCGGTAATATTTTGCATGGATAGGGCCGGATTCGTCGGCGACGACGGCCCGACGCACATGGGCCTCTACGACATCGCCTATTTGCGAACGCTGCCGAACGTGACATTGATGGCACCTCGCTGCGAAGCCGAGCTGCAGCCGATGCTCGAACACGCGCTTTCGTTGAGCGGACCCGCGGGAATTCGCTATCCGCGCGGTTCGACCAGCGGAAAACACGACGAACCGGTCGCACCGATCGTCCATGGCAAGGCCGAGGTGCTGCGCCGCGGCCACGGCGTAGCGATCCTCGCATACGGCAACACGCTCGATATCGCGCTGGATGCCTACGACCTGCTCCGCGACCGTGCGGGAAGCGAAGCCGCGAACCTTCCGACGGTCGTCAACGCGCGTTTTGCAAAGCCGCTCGACGAGGCGCTGCTGCTCGATCTGGAAAACGAGCACGCGCGCGTCATCACCCTTGAGGAACACTCGGTAGCCGGTGGCTTCGGCTCGGCGGTCGCCGAGTTCGTCTCGGATCGCGGTTTGAAAC